>NZ_JBEZEK010000041.1:0-34546 GCF_040648835.1 Micromonospora sp. NPDC049081
CGCAACCAACGCGCCAAACCGAAAACGTCATTCGCCACCGGCTCCAAGATCCGCCACCCGGATTACCCGTTCAAGGCTGCGTGACGAGGCACTAGTCCGCGGTGCTCGCGAGAAATGGTACCCGGAGCATGCGGAGGGAGACCGCTAGGAAGAGAGGCGGCGGGAAAGGCAGCGAGATCCCTGATGCAGGCCATACCCGAACGTCAGCCGACAGTGCCTGCCACCTGATCGTTGACGCGGGTTGTCAAGAGCTCGCACGAGCCGACAGCTAGAAACCGTATCCTCCAGCGAGTGTCGGCTGAGTCTTCGGCAGATTGCACACTTTAAGCGTGATACGAGCAGGAAATCCGCCTAGTTGTCTGGCTTGGCTACATCTAAGGCAATCCGGCAACGTTCCATCCCGCGCCTACCTCGCTGCCTCAAACGGCACCGGATCTAAGCGAACGTGAGGGACCGACTTGGAAAGCGATTTAGGAAGCAGCCCTCACAAGTTCTCGTAGCCTCCGCTCTATCGCGCAGCACCAACGTCGAGGGTCGGCCCCGGTCGGGAGCCGACCCTCCGTCGTCTCCACCGGCACCCGGCCTAGGTCGCGCCGCGCTATGCCAATGGCAGAACGGGCACTCCGGCACCCACCCCGGCCCTAGGGTCTTCCGCAACAGCGGCCAGGTGCCGCCGGGTGAGGAGGCAGCGATGCGGATCGTCTTCGTGCACGGGGCGTGCGTACGCGACGGGGCGTGGTGGTGGTCCCGGGTCGACGCGCTGCTCGCGGCCGGCGGGACGGCGAGCGTCGCGGTACGCCTACCGAGCTGCGGCGAACTGCCGGACGCGAGCCGACCGGCAGGGCTGGACGACGACGTCGAGGAAACCCGTCGGGTGCTGCGCGACGCCGGGCCGGTGATCCTCGTCGGCCACTCCTACGGTGGGGTGGTCGCCACTGCGGCGGCCGACGCCGGGGACGTCCGGCACCTCGTCTACGTCAGCTCGTTCCTGCCCGACGTGGGTGAGTCCCTGGCCGATCTCGGGCCCGCCGGACCCGCGCCCCACCTGGAGTTCTTCCCCGACGGCACGTTCGCGGCCCGGCCCGAGCTGGTCCCGCCGCTGTTCCTGCACGAATGTGACCCGGCGGCGGTGGAGGGCGCCATGGCCCGGCTGGTTCGGCAGGACGCCGCCGTGCTCACCACCCCGGTCCGCTACGCGGGCTGGCGGTCGACCCCGTCGACGGCGGTGGTCTGCGCCGGGGACCGGGCCACCCCGCCGGAGGTGCAGCGCGCCCAGGCGGCTCGGGCGGGGCGGACGGTGGAGCTACCGACCGGGCACCATCCGATGCTCTCCCACCCGGAACTGCTCGTCGGCCTACTGCGGGAGATCGCCGCCGAACACGACTGACGACGTATGCGCGGGACGCCAGAGGGGTCTGAGCGGTGCGTGTCCCTTACGGTCGAACGGTGAAGCGACCGCGCTTGTACGGACCGGGCGAACTGGCCGCCCTGTTCAACGTGTCGCGGCAACGGGTCCTACAGATCACCCGCCGACCCGGCTTCCCCGAACCACTCGCCCGCCTGATCGGCACCACGGTCTGGGACGCGGACGAGGTGGACGAGTGGGCACGCCACCACCGCCCGCCCCGCCCACCTGCGGAAGACGACGAGTAGCCGCCCGACCCGTCGGGCAGGGCAGCAGCAACACCGGCATGCCTCCCACCGCGAACCCCGGTACGGTGCGGGCACTCGCGGCGGCTCCGGATCCGTCGTACACATGTGCTATCCACAGGGTGTGGATGGCGGGGGGATCGGATGAGTTACGAGCTCAGCGCGGTCGTCGCGGATGTCGAGCTGCTGCGGGAGCAGACCGCCGACCTGGATCACGCGGTGCTGGCGGCGCTGCGGCAGGATTTCGCGCTGCTGCCGGTGACCCCGCAGTTGGTCGAGGAGCTGACCGGTGCGCTGCCGGATTTCCACCCTGAGGAGCCGACCGCCGAGCAGCCGTTCGAGCTGGTGATCTCGCCGGCTCTGGGTGGGCTGTTGGACCGCTGGTCGCGGCGGGGGCCGGTGGCCTACCTGGAGGCGGAGTTCGCCGGGGGGCTCGGTCGGCAGGCGTCGGCGGTGTGGCTCGGCGGCCGGTTGAGCTGGGGTCCCCGCTTCGACTCGACCTTCACGCTGCCGCGCGGGGAGTGGCCGATCAACGCGGCGCTGGCCCGGCTCGGTGTGGAGCCCGGCCGGTGGCTCGACCCGTTCGCCGAGTTGGGCCTGCACCTGGAACGGCACACCGCCGGCTGGTTGGCGCACGGCCGGCGCGGGCTGACCGCCGACTACTGGGACGAGCTGGCCGAGGAATGGGAAGAGCAGCAATTCCCGGCTGACCAGCAACCTGAACGCCCCGGTCCCGTTGGGGACTGGGGGATTCCATGAAATTGCGACAATTTGCCGTTCTTGCGGTGTTACTGGTGGCTGCCTCGGCGTCGGGCAGCGGCACCCATCCGTCGGGGCCCGACATTCCGGCCCGGCCGATCGGGGCCAGCCAGGTGGTCGGGCTGCACGGCCTGGCCGGGGCCGAGTTCGGTGCCAGCGAGACCGAGCTGACCCGACGCGGGGTGCTGCGCGCCGACGCCTGCGGCATGACGCTGGCCGGGCACGGCACGGCCAGCCCGATCTTCGTCGACGACCGGCTGGTGCTGCTCTGGCTCGACGACCCGATGAGCACCCCGGAGGGGATCACCGTCGGCACTCCCGTCGCCGAGGTGTTGAGCCGCTACCCGTCGTCCGTCCGGCTGCACGCGCCACCACGGACGTACCGCTTCGACGGGCTGCTGGCCCGCGACGGCGACCGGGGCTACCTCTTCCTGCACGACGGCACGGCCGTCCGGGAGATCATCGCCGGGTACGCCGACTGGGCCCGCCGCCTCTTCGACGAGGGTCACAGCCCCTGCTGAACTCCGACCGCGACGTGGATTGTCCGCGACCGGCCCCGATGAGAACATCTCCTGGCCACGCGGTCGGCGTCGGCAGCACACGGGGGATCGATGTCACGTACCGTCCTGTCCCGCCCGGTGATCCGGGCCGGGAAGTCACTGCCACGCCTCGCGCTGGCCGCCCTGCTCGTCCCGGCCCTGGCCGTCGGCCCGATCGCCGCAGGTGACGGGGCACCGATCCCGGCTGCGGCGGTCGGTACGTCAGACAGCGGGGCGACCCACCCGCCGGCACCCGCCACATCGGACCTTCCGTCGCCGGCCCCCACGGGCCGGGAGACGCTGGCCGCCGGATCCGGCCGGAACACACCGGCCCGGGACGTGCCGTTTCCCGCAGCGGAGCAGATCCCGCCGCACCTGGCGACGACCCCGGCCCCCGGTACGCAGGCCGCCGGGCTGAGCACCGGACAGCCACGTACCCGGTCCACCACCATTGTCCGGCCGGCCAAGCCGCCCCGCTCCCGCTGCGGCGGCGGTCTGCCCCTCGGCAGGGTCGTCACCTGCACCGCGATCGTCGACCAGGCGCAGGACGTCTGGACCGTCACCACCACCGCCGACGACGACCTGCTGCTGATCCAGCTCGGGCGGGGCTCCGGGCCGGACTTCGTCGGCGGCCGGGTCACCGATGCCACCGGTCGCGAGCTGTGCCGGCTCGGCGTGGACGCGAACCGCTGCGTGGTCGGTGCCGCCGGGGCGTACCGGATCACCCTGCGGTTGCCGTACTCGACCGGGCGGGGCGACTACACGATCGCGGCCGAGTCGACGCGTACCCCGTCGAGCTGCGGGCAGTTGCCGGCGGACCTGTTCGACTTCGGGTCGCCCGGAAGCACGGTGACGTTGCCGGCCGGAGCGGCGGCCCGGTGTCACCTGTTCGACCAGCCGCGCGGCGCGCTGCTGCGGTTCGCCGACCCGGGCGGTCCGCGCGACATCCGGGGGCTGATCCTCGACGGGCAGTTCGGAACGCTCTGCGAGTTGAGCTACGGCGGCGGTGACTGCTGGCTCGAACAGCCGGGCCCCTACCGGCTGCTGAGCTGGGAGCAGTACGGCAAGGAGGGCACCCACCTGGTCAAGGCCCGGCGGCTGTCCGACCCGGCGGGCTGCCAGAGCCTGCCGCTCGCCCCGTACGGCGACCCGGGCAGCGCCGTGAACAGTGGCGTTACCCCGGCCGGCGAGACGACCTGCCACACCTTCGGCACCGACGCGGCCCGGCCGCTGCTCGTCCGCGCCGTCAGCCTCGACGCCACCAGCTTCGACTGGCAGGTGCTGGATGCCACGGGCGCTCAGGTCTGCGCCCGGGAGGGCATCCCGGTCTGCACCGTGCCGGCCGCCGGCCGGTACACCCTGCTGGTCAGCAGTCCCCTCTACGCCGACCGGCCCCACCGGTACGAGGTGGCGCTGAACCCGCTCGACCGGGCCGACGGATGCGCGCCGAACACCGGCTACGTCCCCTGGGACCAACCGGCCCTCCAGGTACACCAGCTCGCCCGGGTACAGACCGACTGCCATCCCTTCACCGGCCGGGCAGGTGAACGGGTCATCGTGTCCGGCGCACGCTGGACGATGGACAGCGGTGGCGAACGGATCTGCACTGAGCCTTCCGACCAGGTCGGCTGCGTGCTCCCGGCCGACGGCGACTACCGGGTGATCTCCTACCGGGAGTGGACCGGGAACACCCCCGAGACGTACCCGCTGGCCATCAGGCGGATCTCCGACCCGGTGGGCTGCCCCACGGTCCGGCCCGGCAGCTACGGCACGGCACCCACCGGCGCCCCGGCCCCGGTGGCGTGCCGGATCCTGGACGTCCCGGCCGCCGGGGTCTACCGGGTGACCGCCCTGGACAGCTACAACGTGACCGCGTTCGCCCGGGTCCTCGACACCGCCGGCCGAACGGTCTGCGCCCAGGTCCGCTGCCCGCTGCCCGCCGGCCGGCACACCCTGCTGGCCAGCAGAGACGCCACCAGCACCACCGAGTTCGCGGTGTCCCTGCTGCCGCTGCGGCCGACCGGGTGCACACCCGTCTCCGACGCCGGCTGGGCCGCCCCGCCGCACCGGGGCCGGATCGACACCTCGGGCCAGATCGACTGCCTGGTCCTGCCCACCCCGTCCGGGGCGTCGATCGCCACGCTGCTGCCTGTCGACGCCGCGCTGAACGTCGACATCGTGGACGCGGACGGCGAGGCGGAGTGCAGCCTCTGGTGGTACACCTGGCACGGCTGCGTACTGGACGGCCCGGCACCGCACTCGGCGCTGCTCACCGGGCACACCTTCGTGACGCAGCTGGCGTACACGGTGGGCTTCGCCCGGACCGACGCGCCGGCCTGCCCGACGCTGCCCCGGGACACCACGGACACCACCGTGACCACCGGCCCGGACCGCCTCGCGGCCTGCTTCACCGTCCCGGCCGACCAGCACGCCGCCCGGCAGACCCTCACCTGGGCGCGCACCGCCGGCACAGGCCGGGCCAGGCTGACCGTCTTTGACGGGACGGGCCGGTCGACGTGCGGGACGGACCGCGCCGCCCAGGGCACCGTCACCTGCGCGCTGCCTCCCGGCCCGGTCACCGTGCTGCTGGACACCGACGGCAACACCGCCACCTACCGGCTGAGCCACCGGAACGCCGGCACCTCCTGACCCGGTCGCGGGCCAGCCCCGACCAGGGGCCGGCCCGGCCCGGCAAACGTGGAACGCCCGGTGCGATCCTCACGGATCACACCGGGCGTTCTCGCTGTTCACGAGCGGTGGCGGCGGGATTTGAACCCGCGGAGGGCGTAAACCCTCACACGCTTTCGAGGCGTGCTCCTTAGGCCACTCGGACACGCCACCGCCGACGAGGGTACAGGAACCCGGGTTCGGATGCCGCACCGGTATCGCTCCGGCCGGCCTGGCAGGATCTTTGCCATGAGTACGCACATCGGCGCGAAGCCGGGCGAGATCGCCGAGCGGGTCCTGATGCCGGGCGACCCGCTGCGGGCCAAGTGGATCGCGGAGACCTACCTCGAGGACGCCACGTGCTACTCGACGGTGCGGGGCATGTTGGGCTTCACCGGGCGGTGGAACGGCGTCGAGGTCTCCGTCCAGGGGTCCGGCATGGGGATGCCGTCCGCCTCCATCTACGCCCACGAGCTGATCAACGAGTACGGCGCGAAGACCCTGATCCGGGTCGGCTCCTGCGGTGCGCTCACCGAGGACCTGCAACTGCGGGACGTGATCGCGGCGATCGGGTCGTCGACGGACTCGAACATGAACCGGATGCGCTTCGACGGGTTGATCGACTACGCCCCGGTGGCCGACTTCGGGCTGCTGCGTACCTCGGTGGAGGTGGCCGAGCGGCGCGGCGTCACCATGCACGTCGGGCCGATCCTCGCCGCCGACGCCTTCTACACCGACCGCCCCGACCTGTACGACACCCTCGCCGACTACGGGGTGCTGGCGGTGGAGATGGAGTCGGCCGCGCTCTACACGATCGCCGCCCGGTTCAAGGCCCGCGCCCTGACCCTGCTGACGGTCAGCGACCACATCAAGACCGGCGCGAAGACCACCGCCCAGGAGCGTGAGCAGACCTTCGGCCAGATGGTCGAGATCGCCCTGGACACCGTCGCCGTCTCCTGACCCGCCGCCCGACGGCTCGCAAGTGGGCCGATGTTGCGGTCTCCACGCCCCGGGACACCGCAACATCGGCCCCGTCGCCCCCAACCCGACCCGCCCCGGCCCCGACCCGTCGGCCCGGCCCCGGGGTCAGCGGAAGAAGGCGCGCAGGACGGCGGCGTTCTCGGTCTCCAGGACCCCGGCGTACACCTCGGGGCGGTGGTTGAGCCGGCGGTCGCGCAGGACGTCCCAGAGCGAGCCGGCGGCACCGGTCTTGGGTTCCCAGGCACCGAAGACGACCGTCGAGATCCGGGCCAGCACCAGTGCGCCCGCACACATCGTGCACGGCTCCAGGGTGACCACCAGCGTGCAGCCGTCCAGCCGCCACCGGCCCGACCGCGCGGCGGCCCGGCGCAGCGCCAGCACCTCGGCGTGGGCGGTCGGGTCGCCGGTCAGCTCCCGTTCGTTGCGGCCGACGGCCAGTTCGGTGCCGTCCGGGCCGTAGACCACCGCCCCCACCGGCACGTCCCCCACCACCCCGTCGGGTCCGGCGCAAGCGTCGGCGGCGGGCAGGTCCGGGCCGGTGACGGCGATCTCCAACGCGCGGCGCATCCACCGTTCGTGCCGCTGCCGGCGACCGGCGGAATCCGGCCCGGCCAGTCCCTCGTGGGCCCCCGGGCCGACCCGCCCGGCCGCGCCGGGCGTGGGCTGACCCGGCCGTACGGTGCCCAGGGCGGGATCGGTGGCGTCGAGCGGCCCGGCGGCACCGGGCGAACCCGGGCCGCCTCCGGCCCCGGACGACCCTGCCGTGGCGTCGCCGACGTGCGGAGGGTCAGACCTCACGCAGCTCTTCGACCTCGTCGGCGCAGCCGAGCACCTGGCAGACCTCGGCGGTCACGTCGGCGGGGAGCATGCCCTCGTGGGCGCAGAGCTTGAGCAGACGTTGGGCGGAGATGCCCAGGTCGGCGAGGATGTCGGCGTCACCGACCGGGTCCGCTTCGGGGTCCACGACCGGCTGTTCGCTCTCCTCGTCGCCGCTGGTGGTGGCCGACGGCGGTTCGTCGACGTCGTCGAGGCCGGTGACCGAGGTCTTGAGGTCGCCGACGAGCAGCGCGCCGAGGCGGGACTCCTCCGCGTACGCCGAGTCGGAGCCGAAGACCCGCAGGTCCTCCCCCTCGTCGAGGCGCAGCAGCACCAGGTACGCGTCGTCGGCCTCGACGAAGAGCAGCGACACGTCGGCGTCCGGTTCGACGTCGCGCAGCCGGTCGGCGACCTCGTCGATGTCGGTGGCACCCCGCAGGTTCACCTCGGCGGCGTTCCAGCCGCCCTCTTCGCGCACCACGGCAGCAGCGAAGTACGACATGGTTCCCCCAAAAAAGACCTCGGCACAGCCGACCGTTACGCGTGCACGTTAACCGGTCGGGTCGGCAGCCGGCCGGTCAACGCCCCGAAGGGCGGGCCGATCCGGGAAAAGTTCGTCAGCCGGCGACGCGGCGACGGGTGGCGATGAGTTGGCGTAGCCGCTCGGTGCGTTCCCGCTGCGGCCGTTCACGCTGGCGTACCGCGCGGGCTCCCGCCAGCTCGGCGAGAATCTGGAGGCGGCGGCGGCTCCGCTCGGTGTCGAGCCGCGGGGTGTTCCAGGCCATACCGAAGAGCGTCCTCAGTCACAGCGGGTACGTCAAGATGGTGCGGCAAACGAAGCCGTGCAACGACGCAGAGTCACCACATCGGCCAGTCCGCGCTCGTCGCCCACCGCACCACGACGATCCCGAAGGCGATGCTCCAGCCGCCTGCGGTGACGATCGCGACGCCGGTGCCGGCACCCCGGTCGCCGTAGCGGACCAGGGCCAGCGCGGCGAGCCAGGCGAGCGCACCGGCGATCACCGTCCACCAGGCGTAGCTGGCGACGTCCCGGCCGAGCAGGCCGAAGAGCACCAGCCAGGCGGCGGCCAGCGCGCCGCCCGAGGCCACGGCGGCGCCGGTGACCGGGTGCGGTTCCCGCCAGGTCGGTCGTCGGGGCGGCCCGGAGGGAAACAGACCCGAGGCGGCGTACGGGACGTGACCCCCGACGGGGCCGGGCTGGTGGTTCGTCGTCACTGCGCTCCCCCTGGCGGCCGGGACGGATCCCGCAGCATCCGGCCCCGGGGCTGCCGGCCGTAACGGGCCGGCCGCCCGCGTCGGGGAGCCGACGGGTGGCCACCCTGTCGGCCGGGTGCTGCTGGCGGTGCGACCTCCACGGTAGCCGTCTGTCAGGATGTCCGAATGTCCCTGCTGCGGCCCGACCGACGTCGCACCCGTCCGGCGTACCCCGTGCTGCTGGTCGTGGCGGCGGTGCTGGCCGGCTGCGGGACGGACCAGCCGGCCGCACCCCCGGTCTGGGACGCTCCGACGGCGGTGGCGACGGGCGACCAGCCGGCGACCCCGACGGGCCCGGCCGGCACCCCCTCGGGCACCTCCGGCCCGTCCGCGTCGCCGTCGGCCACCCCGGACCCGGCCGCCCTGCGCCGGGTCTTTCCGGTACGCGCGGGCAACGTCGCCTACCACCCGACGCACTCGGGTTACCCGGGCACCGACATCTTCGCCGACTGCGGTGAGCCGGTGGTGGCGGTGACCGACGGGACGGTCCTGGAGGTGAGCCGGGTGGACCGGTTCGACAAGAAAGGGCCGTTGGGGCCGTACAACGGTGGCCTGTCGGTGTCGTTGCTGGGCGACGACGGGGTGCGGTACTACGGGTCGCACCTGAGCAGGATCAGCGCGGGGATCGAGGCGGGGGTCCGGGTGTCCGCCGGCCGGCAGCTCGGCGAGGTGGGCCGGACGGGGAACGCGAACAACGTCTGTCACCTGCACTTCGGGTTGTCGCCGAAGTGCACCGGGCACGACGACTGGTGGATCCGGCGGGGTGTGGTGTGGCCGGCGAAGTACCTGGACTCCTGGCGGGGCAAGGGCAACCGGTCGCCGGTGGCGGCGGTGACCGCGTGGGAACGTGAGCACGGTTGCCCCCGTGCGCCGCGTGGCTCGTCCGGGGCGGGCTGACCAGCGTCGACGGTCGCGTCATCGGTCGTACGCATTGACGTAGGTATTACTCGTCGGTTAACGTCCCGAGGTGAGAGAGCGCTCTCTCGAATCACTAACCTCCCGAATTCCGACGTACCGCGTGCAGGTGGTCGTTCCGGCGACCCCGCGCGGAGGAGGCACGATGACACCTCCCGTCCCCCGGCGCCGCGCCCCCTGGGTGCTCGCCGCCACCACCGCGCTGACCGTCCTCGTCGGCGGCCTCACCCTCACCACCGCCGGCACCCCCGCCGAGGCCGCCACCGTCGGCGCCGGCAGCTACACCACCGACCCGGTCGGCCCGCTGCCCACCGGCTGCGGCACCCTGTCCACCAACCCCCGCCAGTTCGCCACCGCCAACGCCCCCGCCGGGCCGGTGCCCACCAACGACTGGTGGTCGTCGCTGCTGTGGAAGAAGACGAACTGCTCCTACAGCGAACCGCTACACGCCCACCCGGTGTCCTACCAGCCGTTCAGCGACGGGCTCGGCTTCTCGGCGCCGTCGACCGCCACCGTCAGCGGCACCGCGACCGGGGTGGGCGAGTTCAAGTACACCTACACCGAGGACATCCGGGTCGGCGTGGCCGCGCTCGGCGCACCGGTGGTCAAGGTCGACGACTGGTCCGACTGGACGGTCACCCCGTACTGGAGTGACGGGTCGCGGACCCTGCGCGCCACCATCGGCCACGGGCTGCCGTTCGCCTACTTCCAGGCCAGCGGCGGCGACGCCCAGATCAACCCGACCGGCGGCGCGGCCACCGTCTGGTCCAACAGCGGCGGCACCATCGGCTTCACCGTCCGGGGCCACGACTACGTCGGGTACGCCCCGACCGGAGCGACCTGGACCGTCGCCAACGGACGGATCAGCTCCACCCTGGCCGGCAAGGGTTACTTCTCGATCGCCCTGCTGCCGCCCACCGCCGACGCCACCGCCCGCGCCACCCTCGCCACCAGCTACGGCCGGTACGCCCACGCGCACGTCACCGGCACCCGGGTCGGCTACACCTACGACCCGGCGACCAGCGCGGTGAACACCACCTACTCGTTCACCACCACCGCCCGGGAGGGCACCGCCACCCAGACCGTGGTCAGCCTCTACCCGCACCAGTGGAAGGCGCTCGCCGGCAGCACCCCGCTCACCCAGACCTACCCGTCGGCGCGCGGCCGGATGAAGGTGCTGACCGGGGTGGCCTCCTTCCGCACCACGATGACGTTCCACGGCGTCCTGCCCGAGGTGCCCGCCGTGGCCACCGGCTCCGGCACCGACCTGGCCCAGCTCAAGGAGCAGCTCGCCGCCGTCCGGGGCAACCCGATGGACCAGCGTGGCGGCGACACCTACTGGACCGGCAAGGGTCTCGGCCGGGCCGCCCGGATCGCCGAGATCGCCGACCAGGTCGGCGACACCGAGACCCGCAACGCGGCGCTGGCCGCCATCCGCAGCACCCTGACCGACTGGTTCACCGCCACCCCGGGCAAGACCGCCAAGGTCTTCTACTACGACCGCAACTGGGGCACCCTGATCGGCTACCCGGCGTCGTACGGGTCCGACCAGGAACTCAACGACCACCACTTCCACTACGGGTACTTCATCGCGGCGGCGGCGACGCTCGCCAAGTTCGACCCGACGTGGGCCACCCAGAACCAGTACGGCGGCATGGTCGACCTGCTCATCCGGGACGCCAACAACTACCAGCGCTCCGACACCCGCTTCCCCTACCTGCGGGACTTCGACATCTACGCCGGGCACGACTGGGCCGCCGGGCACGGCTCGTTCAACGCCGGCAACAACCAGGAGTCCTCGTCCGAGGGGATGAACTTCGCCAACGCCCTCATCCAGTGGGGGCAGGCCACCGGCAACACCGCCGTCCGGGACGCGGGCGTGTTCATCTACACCACCCAGGCCGCCGCCATCCAGGAGTACTGGTTCGACGTCGACGACGAGAACTACCCGGCCGCGTTCGGGCACTCCACCGTCGGCATGGTCTGGGGCGACGGCGGGGCGTACGCGACCTGGTTCAGCGCCGAACCGGAGATGATCCAGGGCATCAACATGCTCCCCGTCACCGGCGGGCACCTCTACCTCGGCTACCGGCCGGCCTACAACCGGACCAACTACGCCGAACTGGTCCGCAACAACGGCGGCGAACCCACCGTGTGGCAGGACATCCTCTGGCAGTTCCTCGCCCTCGGTGACCCGGACGCGGCACTGGCCAAGCTGCGCGCCAACCCCGGCTACACCCCGGAGGAGGGCGAGAGCCGGGCACACACCTTCCACTGGATCCGCAACCTCGCCGCGCTCGGCCAGGTCGACACCACGGTCACCGCCAGCCACCCGCTGGCCGCCGTGTTCAGCCGCAACGGCGCACGCACCTATGTGGCCAGCAACATCACCGCCGCACCGCTGACCGTACGGTTCTCCGACGGGACCAGTCTCACCGTGGCCGCCGGGAAGACCGCCACCACCGGGGCGTACACCTGGAGCGGCGGCAACGCGGCGGGCGGCACCAACCCGAGCCCGACGCCGACCACGTCCCCGACGACGTCGCCCACCCCCACCCCCACCCCGACCGGGCCGTCGCCGACCCCGACCAGCCCGACCCCGCCGCCGACCACTCCGCCGCCCGGCTCGCCGACCCGGTTCCTGCTGCCCGGTGGCGGGCTCGGTTCCGCCGGCAACGCGGCGACGACCACCGTCGCCGGCTCCGGGGGCGCCAACCACGACGGCACCCCCAGCAACCCGGTGGTGTTCACCGCGACCCGGCTCAACCTCGCCTACACCGGGGGCCAGACCGGGTTCGACCTGTTCCTCGACGCCGGCCAGTCGGTCGGCAACGGGGTGCAGGCCCGGGTCTCCTACGACCTGACCGGGGACGGCACCTTCGACCGGGTGGAGACCTACCGGTACTTCGCCACCGACCCGGTGCCCGGCTACGAGCACTACACGCAGAATGCCGGCCTGCACTCGGCCACCGGCACGCTGGGCAACCTGTCCGGCGGCACGGTCAAGGTGGAGGTCTGGTCGGCGATCGGCGTCAACCCGTCCACCCTCGGCACCGGCAACCAGTCGGTGGTGAAGCTGCCGTACTCCTGATCCGGTCCCCGTTGTCCACACCCCGCGCCGCCGGTCGTCCCCCGACCGGCGGCGCGGGCGCGTAGGTTGCCATCCATGAGCGCCAGAGACCCCGTCGCCGACCTGCGGCGGATCGCGTTCCTGCTGGAACGGGCCAACGAGGCCACCTACCGGGTACGCGCGTTCCGCAGCGCGGCGACCGCCCTGGCCGCGCTGCCGGCGGCGGAGTTGGCCGAGCGGACCCGGGCCGGAACCCTCACCGACCTGCCCGGGGTCGGCGACGTCACCGCCCGCTGCGTCACCGAGTCGTTGGCCGGCGAGGAACCGGTCTACCTGCGCCGGCTGGTCGCCACCGAGGGCGTCGACCTCGACGAGGCGGCCGCCGCGTTGCGGGCCGCGCTGCGCGGCGACTGCCACACCCACTCGGACTGGTCCGACGGCGGGTCACCGATCGAGGAGATGGCGCTCGCCGCCGTCGAACTCGGCCACGAGTACGTGGTGCTGACCGACCACTCGCCCCGGCTCACGGTGGCCCGGGGCCTCACCGCCGACCGGCTGCGCCGGCAACTCGACCACGTGGCGGCGGTCAACGCGGCGCTGCCCGAGGGGTTCCGCATCCTCACCGGGATCGAGGTGGACATCCTCGCCGACGGCACCCTCGACCAGGACGAGGAGCTGCTGGCCCGGCTCGACGTGGTGGTCGGCTCGGTGCACAGCGGGCTGCGCGACGAGCGGGCCCGGATGACCCGCCGGATGCTCACCGCGATCGCCAACCCGCACCTGGACATCCTCGGCCACTGCACCGGGCGGATGGTGTCGTCCCGGCCCGCCGGGGTGACCGGCCCGGGTGACAAGGGGCACCGGGCGCGGACCCGCGCCGAGAGCGACTTCGACGCGGACGCGGTCTTCGCCGCCTGCGCCGAACACGACGTGGCCGTCGAGATCAACTCCCGGCCGGAGCGGCAGGACCCACCGAAGCGGCTGATCCGCCGCGCCCTGGAGGCCGGCTGCCGGTTCGCCATCGACACCGACGCGCACGCCCCCGGGCAGCTCGACTGGCAGCGGTACGGCTGCGAACGGGCGGCGTTGTGCGGCGTACCCGCCGACCGGGTGGTCAACACCTGGCCGGCGGACCGCCTGCTCGACTGGGCCCGTAGCCGCACCTGACCCGGCACCCCACCGCGAGCCCGCCGGGCCGCGCCAGGAACCCCGACGGCCCCGCCTCGTTGATCGACCGGAGGTGGCGTGGTTGAGATCGTCGACGGGCAGTACGGGACCGGTGCCGCAGCTGGCCGGTGGTTGGACCGTACGGCGGGCGGAGCGGCACCTGCCGGTCGGCGCGCTGGCCGGCACCCGGCACGAGTGCGTCGACGGCCGGCTGGTGGTCACCCCGTTCCCGCCGGCCGTCGAGAGTGTCGCGACGGCCACCCTGGCCAGCGCCTTCGTCCCGGCGGCCGAGGCAACGGGGCGACACGTGCTCGGCCGGGTCAACCTGACCTTCACCGCGTCGTGCTGGATCCAGCCGGACGTCACCGTCCTGCACACCCTGCCGGCCGGCGACGAGCAGGAACGCTGGGTGCCGGCGACCCTGTGCACGATGGCGGTGGAGTTCGTCCGGCGCGGCACCCGACGCGACCCGGTCGACCGGTTACGCCGCTGCGCGGCCGCCGGGGTGCCCTGGTTCCTCCGGGTGGAGCTGGACCGGCGGCCCCACCGGATGACCGCGACCCTGCTCCGCCGGGACGACGGCGGCTACCCGGTCGTCGGCCGGGCGGTCGGCCACCAGCGGCTGCGTACCCGGTTGCCCTTCCCGATCGACTTCGCTCCGGCCCGCCTGCTGCCCCGCCCCTGACCGGCGGTCGCCGCAACCCGACAGCCGGGTCCGGCAAACGCGCTCGACAACCGGACCCGCTGGTCACGTAGGGTCGCAGCGTGGGACGAATCGATGACCTCGCGAACCGGTACGTGGCTGACTGGGCGCCACTGAGCCCGACCGGTGCCACCTATGTCGGCATCGCCGGCTACGACGACCAACTCGACGACCTCTCGCCCGCAGGCTACGAGGCACGGGCCGAGCTGACCCGGCGCACCCTCGCCGACCTGGACGTGACCGAGCCGGAGTCCGAGGCGGAACGGACCGCCAAGGAGGCGATGCAGGAGCGCCTGGGGCTGGAGCTGGCCCGGCACGACGCGGGTGAGATCACCAGCGAGGTGAACGTCATCGCCAGTGGCCTGCACGAGATCCGGATGGTCTTCGACCTGATGCCCACCGAGGGTGAACAGGGCCGGGCCGCCGTCGCCGCCCGGCTCAACCGCTTCGCCGCCACGTTGGAGGGTTACAAGACCACGCTGCGTGAGGCCGCCGCCGCCGGGCGGGTCAGCTCCAAGGTGCAGCTGACCGAGGTGGCCAAGCAGTGCGACATCTGGACCGACCCGCACGGCGACAACTTCTTCCACGGGCTGGTGCAGCGGCTGGACGCCGACGGCACGCTCGGTGCCGAGCTGCGCCGGGGCGCTGCGGCGGCAACCGCGGCCACCGTCGAGTTCGGCCAGTTCCTGCGCACCGAGCTGGTCCCGCGTGGGCGGGACAAGCAGGCCGCCGGCCGGGAACGCTACGAGCTGGCCTCGCAGTACTTCCTCGGCGCGAAGGTCGACCTGGACGAGACGTACGCCTGGGGTTTCGCGGAGCTGGGCCGGTTGGAGGCCGAGATGCGGACGGTGTCCGGCCGGATCGCCGGCCCGGGCGCGACCATCGACGAGGCGGTGGCTGTGCTGGACGCCGACCCGGCCCGGACCATCCAGGGCAAGGAGGCGTTCCGGGACTGGATGCAGGCGCTGGCCGACAAGGCGATCGGTGAGCTGCACGGCACCCACTTCGACATCCCCGAGCAGGTCCGTCGGATCGAGTGCTGCCTCGCCCCGACCAGCGACGGGGCGATCTACTACACCGGGCCGAGCGAGGACTTCTCCCGCCCGGGGCGGATGTGGTGGGCGGTGCCGCAGGGCGTCACCGACTTCTCCACCTGGCGCGAGGTGACCACGGTCTACCACGAGGGTGTTCCCGGGCACCACCTCCAGGTCGCGCAGACCGCCGTCCGGGCGGAGCTGCTCAACCGCTGGCAGCGGCTGCTGTGCTGGGTCTCCGGCCACGGCGAGGGCTGGGCGCTGTACTCGGAGCGGCTGATGGACGAGCTGGGCTACCTGGAGGACCCGGGCGACAAGCTCGGCATGCTCGACGGGCAGGCGTTCCGGGCGGCCCGGGTGATCATCGACATCGGGATGCACCTGGAGCTGGAGATCCCCCGGGACAACCCGTTCGGCTTCCACCCGGGCGAGCGGTGGACGCCGGAGCTGGGCTGGGAGTTCATGCGTTCGCACTGCCGGGTGCCGGAGGAGAACCTCCGCTTCGAGCTGAACCGCTACCTGGGCTGGCCGGGGCAGGCACCGTCGTACAAGGTGGGCGAGCGGATCTGGCTCCAGGCCCGGGAGGACGCGAAGGCCCGCAAGGGTGCCGACTTCGACCTCAAGGAGTTCCACCGGCAGGCGCTCGACCTGGGCGCACTCGGGCTCGATCCGCTGCGCCGGGCGCTGGCCCGCCTCTGAACTGCGCGCACCGGGCGCTGGCCGGCGTCGAACCGCGCCGCCGGCCAGGTGGGGACGCCCAGCGGGTGAGACGGATGGTCGGGGGCGGGCGAGGGCCCGCCCCCGACGCACCGTGGGGGTGGAGTAAGGCTCAGGAGAGGCTCGACGCCAGCGCCGGTCGGGCGGTCAGCATGTCTGGAGTCGACGAACGCCAGGTCGATCGGTTCTGCACGGATTCCTCCTCGGCTGGTGCCCGGTCGCGGGAGCCGGTCGCGCCGCGGAGCAGGCCGGACGAACTGTTACCGACGGGTAATGAGGGTGCGCCTGATGGTGCACCACCGAGGCGTGGCCCACAAGACCCTGCCTACCGACCGGTAACCACCGGCCGCCGGGAGAGACGGTCACCCTCACGCTGGGTACCGCCAGCCCACCGGAGACGTGGGGCGTCAATGCCGCGAAGCCCTTCGAATCGGGCACCCGCATCACCCTCAGTTGCCCAACCATCGGCAAGTTACGATTTCACAACGGGCACGGGCACCGGTGCCGGCGAGACCCGGCGGGCGGGCCGGAAACCCGACCCGCCCGCCGACCGGTGATCAGCTCAGTGCTTGCCGACCTCGTCCTCGGCCCGCCAGTTCGTCGACGCGGGTGGGATCTCGTCGCTGAGCGGGCCACCCTGGCGCACCGCAGCCGGCTGCTCGACCCGGGTCGACGCATCCCGCACCGACCCCCCGGTCGGGGCCCCGTCCGGCCGACGCCGCGCCTCGGCCACCGGCGCGCGCCGCCCGGACACCATCAGCCAGAGCCCCAGCAGCAGCAGAACGGCACCCAGGGCGGCCAGCCCGATCGGCAGGGTACGACCGATCAGCTGGAGCTTGTCCCGGGTCACGCCGGCCGACTTCACGCTGTTGGCGATGGTGGCCTCGTCATAGACGAAGTCCGCGTCCAGCAGGGTCACCGGGCTGCCCTGGTTGGGCACGAAGTTCTTGCGCTGCTGCTCGCGTACCTTGACGAAGTTGCCGCTGACCGGCTCGATCCAGATCGTCCGGGTGTTGCTATAGGTGACCTTTCCGGTGGTCGCGCCCGGGGCCAGCGCACCGGCCAGCGCGGTCAGCGAGCCCGCCGGGGTGACCAGGTCGGTCTCCGGGATCTGCTGCACGTACCGGTACGCCTCGGTGCCGTTGATCTGCTCGGTGCCGTCGAAGGCGATCGGCAGCCCCTTGCGCAGGTCCCGGTCGAAGAAGGTGTGGTCCCTGCGCTCGGCACGGAACGGGAACTTGTAGGTCTGCCCGGCGAAGGTCACCGAGTCGTCGGTGCCGCCCGGACCGTCGGTGTCCAGGTACTGCTTGTCCCAGTCCCGGGCGGCGGCGCTCACCCGGTCCAGGGCGAACTCGGCCGCGTACTTGCTGACGTCGGAGCCGTTGTCGGTGCGTACGACGGTGCCGTAGACGTCCCAGACGACCGCCTCGCCCTGCAGGTCACCGGTCATCTCCTTCTCGGTCGTCGCCGCCTGCGGCACCACCTCGGTGGTGGCCTTGAGCTGACCGGTCTGGATCGTCGGCTTCCCGTTGAGCACCTGCATGTAGGTGGCGTTCTCGGCGATCGCGACGCTCGCCCGCAGGCAACCGTCCGGCATGCCGTCCGCGTTGCAGAACGTCAGGTCGTACGGCAGCTTCGTCACCGACGGCGCCACGTAGTACGCGGTGCCCGCGGCGACCACGAGCGACAGCACGCCGATGCCGAACAGCGCGGCACCCAGGCGAGTCTTCACTGGTCCTCCCCTAACAAAGACGGTCAGCCGGTTACCGGCGGAAGATCGAAGATGTAAAACTTGGCCGCACGTTACTCCCGAGTCACATAGCCCCGCGACCCTCTGGACGGTTGATGTCTGCCCCGATTCCCGATCAGGTCCTGCGGCGGCTGCCCGCGCTCGACGCCGTCCGGGTGATCGGAGCACTCGCCGTGGTGGGGCACCACGTCGGTTTCGCCACCGGGCGCAACACCGGCGACACCGCCGTCGGGGCCTGGCTGTCCCGGCTCGACGTGGGGGTCGCGGTCTTCTTCGTCCTCTCCGGTTTCCTGCTGTTCCGGCCGTACGCGCACGCGCGGGCGACGGGTCAGCAGCCCCCGGGCACCGGCCGCTACCTGTGGCGGCGGGCCACCCGGATCCTGCCCGCCTACTGGGTGGCGGTGGTGGTCTGCCTGCTGGTGCTGCCGCAGAACCGGCCGGCGTCGACAGGTGACTGGCTGCGGCACCTCACGCTGACCCAGATCTACCAGCACGGTCAGCTCCGGCACGGGATCAGCCAGACCTGGAGCCTGGCCACCGAGGTCACGTTCTATCTGCTGCTGCCGGTGCTGGCGGTCCTCCTGCTCGGCCGGCGACGACCGACACCAGGCCCGCCGGCGTCGGCCCACCCGGACGGGGTGCTGCGGATCGCGGTGGCCGCGACGGTGGTGACCGGGGGTTGGGTGGCGTTGATGGGTGCGGGCGTACTCAGCCTCGGCCTGCACACCATGTGGCTGCCCTCGTACGCCGGCTGGTTCGGTGCCGGGATGGCCCTGGCCGGCGCGCAGGTCGCGTTGCGCACCGGCCCGGGCGGGCGCTGGCGCTTCCTGGACGACCTGGGCCGGGCCCCGCTGGCCTGCTGGACGATCGCCCTGGGCGCGTTGGCCGTCGCCACCACCCCGGTCACCGGCCCCCGGGACCTTGCCGAGCCGACCGCCGGCCAGTTCGCCACCAAGCTGGTGCTCTACCTGGTGGTCGCGGTGCTGCTGATCGTGCCGGTGGCGTTCGGGCCGCAGACCCGCACCAAGGGCGTCTTCGACAGCATCGTCGGCCGGTGGTTGGGTCGGGTGTCGTACGGGCTGTTCCTCTGGCACCCGTTGGTGCTGGAGGGGATCTACCTGGTCGACGGCCGGCCCGAGTTCACCGGTGACCCGCTCGGCACGTTCCTCCTCACCGTCGCCGGTGGGCTGGTCCTCGCGGCGGTCAGCTACTACGCGGTGGAGCGCCCCTTCCAGCGCTGGGGTGGGCGGTGGCCGCGTCGGCGCAGCACCAGCGACAGCCAGAGCAGGGTGGCGGTGGCGACCGCGGCCAACTGAGGCAGCCAGGCGGTGTGCCCACCCCGGGTCGCCGCCCACCAGCCGGCCACCGCGAAACACGCCACCGGCAGCCAGCGCACGGTCGCCCGGCGCAGCCGGTGCATACCCCGCCGGTCCGGCGGGTGCAGGTGCGGCTCCAGGGCCCGCCCGGCCAGCACCACGACCACCACCGCCAGTGCCACCCCGACCGCCGCCGGCCCGCCGAACAGCAGCAACGCCCCACCACCGACGAGCGCGGCGAGCACCCGTCCGCGCCTGCGCCGCACCACCGCCACCATCCCCGGGGTACGCCGTGCCGGCAGCACCGCCAGCAGGGCGACCCCGGTCAGCAGCACCGCCCCGGCCCCGAGCGCCGCCACGTACCCCCGGTCCGGGGCGAAGTGGAGCGTCACCGCACCGGCGACGTCGGCCGGCACCAGCCAACCCTGCTGCCAGCCGTCCACCACGAACGGGGTGAGGGTCCGGCCGGCTGCGGTGGCCACCCAGCCCGCGTTGGCGTTCTCCCGCAGCGCCAGCACCC
This sequence comes from Micromonospora sp. NPDC049081, assembly GCF_040648835.1. Lineage (NCBI taxonomy): Bacteria > Bacillati > Actinomycetota > Actinomycetes > Micromonosporales > Micromonosporaceae > Micromonospora > Micromonospora sp. NPDC049081. The sequence goes on from NZ_JBEZEK010000041.1 coordinate 19,880, forward strand.
GCTGGCCGGGGTAGCTCTCCAGGCGCAGCACCCGCCGGGTGGCCGACCACTCGTCGACCCGCAGCACCGTCCGGGTCGCCCCGGGTTGTCGGGGTCCGTTCGTCGCGTCGCCGGCCCCGGGTGCCGCCGTACCGCCACCGTCCGTGCCGGCGATCCCCGACCCACCGGTCGTCGCCGGGCGGGCGGAGGTCCCGCCGGCTGGGGCGTCCGTCGGGGTGAGGGCGAGCCGGGTGGGTACGGTCAGCCGGGTCCCCGCCGCCACCACCCGGTTCTCCCCGGCGGTCAGCCGCAGCGGCGTCTTCGCGGCCGGACCGCAGAGCACCGCCGGCACCTCGCGCAGTTCCACCAGGTCCCGCCGGCTGGCGACCAGCGCGGTCCGGCGTTGCCCACCGGCCACGGTCACCGTCGGGCCGGTGCCGCAGGGCAGGGTCACCCGCTTCGCGGGGTCCGCCGGGGTGGCCGGGCCGTCCGGCAGCACGGTCAGCTCACCCACCCCCACCGGCAGGCCCTGCGTCACCCGCCCGTACGGGTCGTACGACGCCACCGGCACCACGTCGGCGATCAGCACGGTCAGGTCGTCGCTGCGCATCGGCCGGTCGAACAGCAGCGTGCCGCCCTCGTCGAGCACCCCGCCGCGCATCCCCTCGTCGCCGAGCACGGTGACCCGCCAGGGGCGGGCCGCCGCCGCACCGGGTGGCAGGGTGATCCGCAGCCCGGTGACGGTACGCGCCTTCGGCCAGGTCAACCGCAGCCATGGTTGCCGGTCGGCGTCGGCGGCGTACCAGATGGTCGCGGGGTTCCCGTCGACCACCGCGCCGGGGCGGGCGGTCGGGTGGGACACGCCGACGGTCGAGGCGGCCACGGTCGGGGTGACCCCGGTGGTGACCGCCGCCGCCCCACCGGGGTCGAGCAGCGCGTTGAGCGCCCCGCCGGGCCGGGGCCGGGCCCACAGCGCGACCCGGTAGTCCGTGCCGACCGGCAGCTGCACGGTGCGGTCGATCCGGTCGCTGTCCTCGGAGGCGCGGGCCATCGCCCCGGCGCAGAGCGGCCGGCCCTCGTCGAAGACGCACGCCGGGGTAGCCGGGGCGGCCCCGAACACCATCGTTGCCGGCCGGTCGGTGGCCGGTGGGACCGGCACCACCAGGGTCCGGGCGGCCTCGACACCGGGGATGACGAGTTCGGCGACGCCCACCCCACCGAAGCCGGCCCGGACGTCGAAGACCTCCTCGACGGTGACCCGGACGAACCGGGTGGGGTAGCCGTCGGGCAGGGTCACCTCCACGCTCTGCCCGGCGGTCTGCACGGTGGCCTGCTGCCGGCCGGCGGTCACGGTGATCCTGGTGGGCAGCGAATCGGCCCCGGTGTCGAAGGTGATCCGCACCTGCCGCACGACCTGCGGCCGGTCCAGCTCCACCTCGAACCACTGCCCCGGCGCGCGGGTCCCCGGGGCGGACCGCCACGACGTGCTCAGGTCACCGTCGACCGCCGCGTACGGCTGGTGTTCGGGGCGGCCACCGCCCAGCGGCTGCGCCTGCGACCAGGAGCTGGACGCGGACACCCCGCCGATGCCGAGGTAGCGCACCACGGTGGACTCCCCCTCGGCCCACGGCGGCAGGTAGTCCCGGGCCGGGGCGTCGAGCTGGGGGCGGTCCCGGGCGGTCATGGTGGCCGAGGCGTTGTCGTGCTGCTGCCCGAAGGCCACCTCCCGGCGGCGCAACCCGTCGGTGAGCGTCACCTGTGACGCGGCCAGCCCGGCCGGGCGGTCCCCGGCGAGCACGGTGGGCGCGGCGGAGAGCCGGCCGGCGGCGGCCAGCGGCAGCAGCGACTCGGGGCCGCCGACGACAGTGGTCAGGTCGGCGGCGTCGTACGCGACGACCTGGTCGACGGGGCGGCGGACCTCGTACACCTCCAGGGCCCGGACCCCGACGTCCAGTCCCCGGTCGACGACGTTGCCGGGCAGCCGGCCCCCGCCGACCTCGGGGCCGAACCCGCGCACCGGTTCGATGCCGGGGGAACGCAGCAGCGCCTGCCGGACCACCACCGGCCGGACGGCGCCGCTGTGGCCGTAGTCGAGGTCGGAGCGCAGCAGCAGGTACTTCACCCCGGAGCGGGCGAGCAGGTCGGCGAGGCCGGCGGAGCCCTGCCCGTCGGCCAGCGCCGACTCGACGGTGTCCAGCAGCCGGATCGTGCCGGGCGGGGTGAGCGGCACCGAACTGCGCACCGCCCACGGCCGGTTCGACAACGGCTGGGTGATCTCGTCGCTGGGGCTGCCCCACAGGTAGCGGGGGAAGCGGGCGGCCGGCACCACCAGCACCCGGTCGTCGCCGACGGCCCGGTCCAGCCAGTTCGACGCCTGCTGCCAGTAGCCGGGTACCCCGGTGAAGCTGCCCGGGGCGGCCAGCCCGCCGCCGAGCGCGGGCGCGGCCACCGCGGCGACCGCGACCAGGGCGGTGCCGGTGACCAGGCCGGCACGCAGCCGCACCGGCTGGAGCGGCCGGGGCAGCAGAGCGGCCAGTTCGGGCCGGTCGCCGGTGCGGGCGGCCCGCAGCACCAGCCCGACCAGGTGGGCCAGGCCGAGGATGAGCGGCAGCCGGAGCACCACGTCGAACTTGTGCACATTGCGCAGCGGCGCACCCGCCGCGTCGAGGAAGGTCCGCTGGGTCTGCGCGCCGAACCCGTCGAGCTGGCCGAGGTGCCCGAGCCCGACCAGGGCCAGCCCGACCAGCAGGCCGGTGACCAGGAACCGCCGGTGCGGCATGCCCCGGCGGGCCAGCCCGGCGATGCCCAGCCCGGCGACCACCAGGGTGGCGACCACCAGGGGTCGTTCGGTGGCGAGCCGCCAACCCGCCGTCCACGGCGGCCCGTACGCGCCGTTGAGGTAGGCGTGCCAGTGCGAGGCGCCCCGCAGCACGGTGGTGGCGTCGGTGGGGGTGGTGGTCACCGGCGCGGTCTCGATGTAGTCGAGGAAGGGCGGGCTGTACCGGCCGAGCAGCAACAACGGCACCAGCCACCAGGCGGTCGCCGCGCCCACCGCGAGCCCCCAGGCGAACAGCGCCTTCACCCGCAGACGCATCGGATGCAGGCCGAGCAGCCAGAGCGCGGCCAGCGGCACCACGGCCAGCACGGCGGTCGCATTGACCCCACCGGCGCACGCCACCACCAAGGCCGACCTGGTGACCGCCCGGCGCAGCGGCACCCCGTCGGCCAGCCCGACCAGCGGGACGAGCACCCACGGGGCGAGCGCACTGGGCCACGCCTCCACCGAGATCGGGCCGAGTTCGGTGAGCAGCCGGGGGGAGAGCGCGAAGGCGGCCCCGGCGAGCAACCGGGCCCACGGGGTGCCGACGTGCAGCCGCTCGGCGAGCCGGACGACGCCGACGCAGGCCACCGTCAGCAGCAACGCCCACCACAGCCGCTGCACCACCCAGGCCGGTACGGCGAGCAGCTTGCCGAGCAGGAAGAACGGTCCCATCGGCCAGAGGTAGCCGTACGCCTGATTCTGCAACTGCCCGAAGGTGCCGTCGGGGTCCCAGACGTGCAGGGCCCGGGTCAGCCATCCGGCCGGATCGATGGCCAGGTCGACCTTGGTGTCGATGGCGATCAGGCCGGGGTCCTGGAGGAAAGCCAGTGCGGACAAAGCCAGACACACCGCGACCAACCGCACACGCCACACCGTGCTGGATGTGTCGTCCGGCCCGTCGGCCGCCCCCGGACGGCCCGGCGACTGCTGCATCTCGCCTCCGATCGGGCATTGCGACGTGCGTGACGCAGCCCATAGTGTGACGCGACCGCGAAGACTACTCGGCAGTAGGAGTTGAGTGTTGGACGCACCCGCTGCCGCCACCACCAGGCACGTACTGTTCCTCAACTGGCGGGACACCCGGAATCCGGAGGGCGGCGGCTCGGAGGTGTACGTCGAGCGGATCGCCGGGGAACTCGTCCGGCACGGCCACCGGGCCACCCTGCTCTGCGCCACCCACCCCGCCGGCCCCGCCGAGGAGACCACCCCCGACGGCGTACGGGTGCTGCGGCGCGGCGGCCGGCACACCGTCTACCTCCGGGCCGCCCTGGCGTACCTGGCCGGCGCGCTCGGCTTCGGCCCGCTGAGCCGCCGCCACGGCGGTCGACCCGACCTGATCGTCGACGTCGGCAACGGCCTGCCCTTCCTGTCCGCCCTCTACGCCCGCCGGCCGGTCATCGCGCTGGTGCACCACGTGCACCGGGAGCAGTGGCCGGTGGTGCTCGGCCCGAGCCTGGCCCGGTTCGGCTGGTGGGTGGAGTCCTGGCTCGCCCCCCGGGTCTACCGCCGCTGCCGGTACGTCACCGTCTCCGCCGCCACCCGTGACGAGCTGGCCACCCTCGGCATCGACCCGGCCCGGGTCGACATCGTGCACAACGGCACCCCCGACATGACCGTCGGCCCGGTGCCCCGCTCGCCGGAACCGTCGCTGGTGGTGCTCGGCCGGCTGGTCCCGCACAAGCAGGTCGAGGTGGCCCTGGCCACCCTCGCCGCGCTCGGTGACGAACTGCCCGGCCTGACCCTGACGATCGCCGGGCAGGGCTGGTGGGAGGCGCAGCTGCGGCACACCGCCGCCGAGCTGGGCCTCACCGACCGGGTCCGGTTCACCGGCTTCGTCTCCGACGCCGACAAGCGGCACCTGCTCGCCTCGGCCTGGGTGGCGCTCACCCCGTCGCTCAAGGAGGGCTGGGGGCTCACCATCGTCGAGGCCGGCGCGGTCGGCACCCCGACGGTGGCGTTCCGGGGTGCGGGTGGGGTCGAGGAGTCCCTGGTCGACGGGGAGACCGGCCTGCTCGCCGAGGACGTCGACGACTTCGTGGCCAAGGTGCGGCTGCTGCTGACCGACGACGGCTACCGGGCCACCATGGGCACGGCGGCCCGCGTCCACGCCGCCCGGTTCACCTGGCCGGTCTCGGGAAAGAAGTTCGCGGCCCTCGTCACGAGGGCCGCGAACGGTACGACAGGATCGTCGGTCGAGCAGCAGGCTCCGGCGGGATCGCCGGCAGGGCAGTCAGGGCCGGCAGGGTCACCGGTCGGGCGATCGGGTCCGGCGGTGCCGCCGGTCGGGCGGACGGATCCGGCAGGGTCACCGGTCGCGCAGGTGGAACAGTCCTACTTGGTGCCGTAGACCAGCGGCTGGTTGGCACCACCGTTGCCGCCGCCGGACTCGGTGCGGGCGGCCTGCTCGGCCTTCGCCGCCTCGGCCGCCGACGTACCGGTCAGCGTGGTGGCCAACGCCACCGTGCCGAAGGCACCCAGAGCGATCGCGGCTACCGCGACCAGAACCAACGAGAGAGCACTGCGCATGGTGCTGTTTTCCTCCTCGTGAGCTGCGTGCGCGGCACGTTACCACCAAGTAGCCCACACCGGGAGAGTCGCGCGGGTGATCACCACCGGCCCGCCGGGCGGCCCGGAGCACCGGTGGCCGGACCTCGGCCCGCACCCGCCCATTGTCGGTGTCGACGGCCGCCCCGCCGCCCACCCGGGACGGCTGACCGCTCCGGTCAGCGCCCGGCCGGATTCTCATAGAGGGTGAGGTCCACACCGGCATACACCTCGCGCAACCCGACCAGCGCCGCCGGGTCGACCCGCTGGCCGTCGACCGTCCGCTGCACCACCACCCAGCGCACCCCGGTCGCGGCGACCGGGCCACCGGCGGCCAGCACCCGTCCCACCTCGGCGGCACGCGGGTTCTCCCCCCGCACCCCGGTCGCGCCCACCCAGAGGGTGTCGTCCACCAGCACGTCGGCGTCGACGTAGCGGGGCAGCGGGTCCAGCACCGTCCGGCCGTCGTTCCACGGGTACGCCCGGTAGGCCCCGAACGGCAGCGACAGCACCTCCCCGGACCGGCCGTCGAGCCGGCGGGCCACCGCGTCCCAGTCCGCCGGGTACGCCACCGGGCGCAGCCGGCCCGCCGCACCGAACGCCAGATCGGGCAGCACCACCACGGGCAGCAGCAGCACGGCGACGAGCAACGCCCGCGCGCCACCGGTCGCCCCCCGGGCGGCGACCCGGTCGGCCAGTCGTTCCGCGCCGAGCGCCCCGGCCACCACCAGCAGCAGCGCGTACGGGATGAGGAACTTCTGCCCGTCGCGCAGCACCCCGGCCCCCGGCACCGACGCCACCGCCCACCCCAGCAGGGTGGAACCCCCCGGCAGCACCCCCAGCAGGGCGGTCAGGAATCCGGCGGCGGCCAACCCGGCGACCCGGTCCGCCACCCCGACCGGCCAGCGTCCGCGCAACGTCCGGACGCCGTACCCCGCCAGCACCAGCAGCAGCGCCGTCGCCACCGGCGTCAACGGCGACGAGCGGCTCAGCGGGGTGGTCTGCCCGTTCCAGATCCCCCCGGTGCCGGCCAGCGCGCCGAACACCCCGCTCCAGTTCTCGGCCCGCGCCGCGAAAGCGGCCACCCCGGCCGGGTCGGTCCGGGCGTCCGCCGCGCTCAACCCGGCGACCACCAGCCACGGCAGGTTCAGCACCAGCAGCGCGCCGACGGCCACCGCGGTCGTCCGGGCGGCACCCCGTCGGGCGACCAGCACGGCGACCGTGACCAGGGCGATCAGGCCACCCGTCGGGGTCACCACGGCGGGCAGCGCGACCAGCAGCAGCCGGCGCAGCCCCCCTGGCCGGTGCACCCGGATCGCGGCGTCGACCAGCCACGGCAGCGCCCCGTACGCCAGCAGCAGCCCCCAGTGCCCGATCAGCAGCCGCTCCGCCAGGTACGGCGTCCAGGCGTATCCGACGGCGGCGACCACCCGCACGACCGGCTGCCCGGTGGGCACCAGCCGGCCGGCCCCGATCGCGGCGAGCAGCAGCACCCCGGCCAGCACCACCCGTTGCAGCAGCCATCCCGGCACCGCCTGGCTGGCCAGCGAAACCAGGGCGTCCAGCGGCACCGCCCGGGGCAGCGAGTCGACCGGCGCGACCAGTTCGGCCCGCCACGGCTGGTGGGGCACGAAGACCATGTCGTAGCTGAGCACATAGCCGGGCGCGGCCAGCGGAGCCAGCACCAGCGCGGTGACGGCCAGCCCGGTGGCGACGAGGATCGACCTCTCCCGCAGGGGTTGACCTCCTCACTAGGCTGACCCGGCGATCGGCGCCGGCGTGGCGACACTGTACTTGCGCTGCTGGTGACCGGCGGAGCCGGCGACCCGGGACGGTCACGGGCGGGCAGCGGACGACCGGCGCGGCCGGCGACACGGAGCGGTGATGGGCACAACATCGGACGACGGGCACGGCCGGCGACCCGGGGCCGTCGGAGGACCCGAGGCCCCCGACGGGCACGGCCGGCGACCCGGCGACGTCACGGGCCGGGGTCCGGACGACGGACCGGGTCAGGGGCCAGGTCAGGGATCAGGCGACGGGCCGGGTACGGGGTCGGGCGACGGGCCAGGTCAGGGGTCGGGCGACGGGGGCGGTCGGACGGTCGGGATCGGCGTCGCCGGGGTGGCCGTCACCCTGGCCGGGGTCTTCGTCAACGGGCTCGCCTACGTGGTGCCGGTCCTCGCTGCCCGGCACCTCGCCCCGGCGGAGCTGAGCGCGCTGGCCACCCTGCTGGCGCTCGGCGCGATCGGCGGCGTGGCCAGCACCGGCCTCCAGATCGCGGTGGCCGTGCACCGGGCCCGGCACGGCCGGGCCGCCACCGCCCGCCCCACCCTGCTGACCGTGGCGGTGACCGCCGCGCTGCTGGCCGTGCTGCTGCCGGTGGCCGCCGTCGGGCTGCGGCTGACCGGCCCGGCGGTGCTGCTGCTCGGGGTGCTGACCGTGGCGGTGGTGGCCGCCGGCCGGTGGCTGGGCGAACTCCAGGGCGACCAGCGTTTCCTGCGGCTGGCCGGCGGGATGGCGCTGCTCGCCGCCGGCCGCTACGGCGGGATGATCGCCGGACTGGCGCTGGGCGGCGGGTTGACCGGGGCGCTGCTGGCCGGGGCGGTCACCTCCGTACTGGTCCTGGCGCTGCTGGTCCGGCTCAACCGGGGGGCCGGTATCGACCCGGTGGCCCCGACCCTGACCACCCGCACGGTGCTCACCGCCAGCGGGGCGACCCTGGCGATGCTCGTCGTGTCGTACGCCGACCTGCTGCTGGCCCGCCGGTTCCTGCCCCCCGACGCCTCCGGCACGTACGCGGTCGGCACGGTGCTGACCAAGGGCGCGTTGTGGGCGCCCCAGGTGGTGACGGTCATCGCCCTGCCCCGGCTGGCCCGGGGCGACCGGGGGACGCTGCGCACGGCGCTGCTCCTGGTCGGTGCGGCCGGGGCGGCGCTGGTGCTCGCCTCGGCGCTGGCCGGCGGGCTGGCGTTCGGGCTGGCCGGTGGCCCGGAGTACGCCCGGTACGGCGGCCTCGCACCGCTCTTCGCCGCCACCGGGGCCCTGTACGCGTTGGTCTTCGTGCTGATCAACGCCCGGGTCGCGGCGTCGGCCCGGTGGCCCTCGGCACCATTGTGGATCTCCACGGTCGGCTTCGTGGCCGCGACCGCCACGGTCGTGCCGCACACCGTCGCCGGTATCGCCGGGGCGGCCCTGGTCACGGCGACGGTCACCGCCGTCGGCACCGCAGTGTCGACAATCCACCGCAGAACGGATGCGTCGGTCGCCTCCACCCTTCCGACGGCTACCGTCGCCGTCCCGGGTCGTGACACCCTGCCGGTAGGTGACCGGTAGACGGGGGTTTCTGGTGGCGGTGGTCGACCCGGTCCGGCAGCTGGCCGGCGTCCGCCGTGGGCTGACCGGCACCCGCCGGCCGGTGCGCTGGCTGCTCGTCGTCGGGCTGCTCGTTCTGCTCGCCACCGTGCCCGGGGCGGCGCCGCACCGGGCCCTGCCGGACAGTGGGCCGGTTGCCGCCCGGCTGACCGCCGCCTTCGACGACTACGGCGACACCTCCGGCCGGTGGAACGGTGCCGACCGGACGGCCTCGGTACGACTGCCCGACGGCCGGCTGCTCTGGCTCTTCTCCGACACGTTCCTCGGCCCGGTGCACCCCGACGGTTCCCGGCCCCGCACCGCACCCTTCATCCACAACTCGGCCATCGTGCAGCGGGGCGACCAGCTCGCCGAGACGGTGCACGGCGGCACCATCGAGGACCCGCGCGACCTGGTGCCCCCGACGGCACCCGGCGAGTTCTCCTGGATCGGCGACGCCACCGTCTCCGGCGACACCCTCCAGGTGCTGGTCCACCGCTACCGGCGCACCGGCCTCAGCCCGCTCGACCACACCCTGGTCGGCACCGCACTGGCCAGCTTCGCGCTGCCCACGCTCACCCCCACCGGGGTCCGCCCGTTGCCACTGGGCGCCCGGGTCTCCTGGGGTTCGGAGCTGCTCCGCGACGACGGGCACACCTACGTGTACGGCACCGAGGCGGCCGGCGGGGCGAAGTTCGCCCACCTGGCCCGGGTGGCCGGCGACGACCTGACCGGCCGGTGGGAGTTCTGGACCGGTGAGGGCTGGTCCACCGACGACCGCGCCTCGACCCGGCTGCTCAGCGGCGTCGGCACCGCCTACGGCGTACAGCGGATCGGCGGTCGGTACGTGCTGGTCACCCAGGAGAACAACCTGGTGTTCAGCGGCGATCTGGTGGCCTACTCGGCCGACGCGCCGACCGGCCCGTTCACCGGCCCGGACTACCTGCACCAAGCCCCGGAGACCACCGCCGGTCACCTGGTCTACGACGTCGACCTGCACCCGGAGCTGGCCCGCCCCGGTCGGCTGCTCCTGTCCTACAACGTCAACGACGTCGACGACTCGGTCACCTACGCCGACGCGGGCCTCTACCGGCCGCGTTTCGTCGAGCTGGCGTGGCCCCGCGACCGACGGGACCACGCCGACCTCCCCCCGGCGCCGTCGACGCTCACCGCCCGACCGGGCGGCGCCGGCACCGCCGAACTGGACTGGCCGCCGGTACGCGCCGACGACGAGCTGCGCTACCAGGTGCACCGGCGGGACGTCACCGCCGGCCAGACCCACTTCGTCCGGATCGGCGAGCCGACCACCACTCCCCGCTTCTCGGCCGACTTCCTGACCAACGGGCACGACTACGAGTTCCGGGTGAGCACGCTGGGCCGGCGCGGCGAGAGCGCACCCTCACCGGTCGGCCGGGTGACCGCCACGGTGCCGCCACCGCCACCGCCGCAGGGCCTGCGGGCGGTGCCCGGCCGGGCCGGTGACGTCGCACTGGGCTGGGAGCCGGTGCCGTTCGTCCAGCTCTTCCGGGTGACGCAGCACGACCTGGGCACCGGGGAGGAGACCACGGTCGGCACCTTCACCGGCACCACCGCCACCGTCGGGTTCCTCCGGCACGCGCACACGTACGCGTTCACCGTGGTCGCGGTCGGTGGCGGCGGGGACAGCCCACCGTCCGAGCCGGTCCGGGCGACCGCCCTGGTCACCCCGCCCGCCCCACCGCCGGGGCTGGTCGCCGTCGGGCAGCCGGACGGCACCGTACGGTTGTCCTGGCGGACGCTCGGCCCGGGTGTCTCCTACCGGGTGTACCGCCGCGACCTGACCGCCGGCACCCCGCAGGACGGCCCACCGGCGGTGGAGGTCAGCGCCGGGCACGTCGCCCGGCACCTGACCCACGGCCACGAGTACGAGTTCACGGTCGACGCGGTCAACGACGGCGGAGCGGGGGCCCGGTCCGCGCCGGTGCGGGCCCGCGCCCGGTTCACCGCCCCCACCGCCGCCCCGACGGACCTGCGGGCCGAGGCCGGGGCCGGCAGCGTGGAGCTGACCTGGCGCGCTTCGGTGGCCGACGGCTGGCACCGGGTGTACCGGCGGGACGTCAGCGCCGGGGAACGCGACTTCACCGCCGAGGAGATCCCCACCCGGGGCACCCGGGCCGTCGTGCCGGGGCTGCGCAACGGGCACGAGTACGAGTTCACGGTGGCCGCGACCAACCAGGCGGGTGCGGGCCCCCGCAGCGCACCGGTCCGGGTCACCCCGCAGTTGCCCACCCCGACCGGGCTCGACGTGACGGCCACCGGCAGCGGCGAGGTCCGGTTGACCTGGCGGTCGGCCGGGCCGGGGTTCGCCTACCGGGTGCACTGGCGCGACGCCACCACCGGGGAGCGGTGGCGGGTCGGACCGTACCCCGTGCGGGAGACCCGGCACCAGGCGGTGCTGTTGGCCCGGGGGCACGACTACCGGTTCCGGGTCGCCGTGACCGACGGGCGGGACGACGGGCCGCCGTCCCCGGAGGTCGGCATCCGGGTCCGCTGATCGGCGGGCGGTCGGCCCTCGCCGACCCCGCCTCCGCCGTTCCGACCCCGACCCCGCCCGCGACCGTCCCGGCCCCGCTTCCGCTTCCGCCGCGAAGGTCCCGACCCCGCTTCCGCTTCCGCCTCCTCCGCGACTGTTCCGACCCCGCCACGGCCCCCGGCGTGCAGGTGCCACGGGGTCGCGGTGGCCGGCGGCGGTCGGCTGATCGGGGGTGCGCAACTGTGCCGCCAGCCACTCCGGGTCACCGCGCGACGCCCCCGCCCGGCCGATTCGTCCGCCCCCGCAGGGCGGCCCCGGTCGGCACATCCGGACACCGTGCCACGATCGGTCATACACCGTGTGACCGGCTACGACACGCGGTGGTGAGGATGGCCGGACGCACGCTGTCGGCTGGCCGTCCGGTTGGCTACCGTAGGTGTCCCTGGGGGCCGCAACCCCCCACGTGGTACGTCCGATCGAGGTGGCTGTGACCCTGTACGGCGACAATCAGGTCTCCGACGACCGCCCCACGGTGCAGGTCACCGCGGTGAGCTGGCCGGGCGAGGACGAGCCTCCGACGGCTGGCGGGGCCGCGGGCTCGGCCCCGGGCGGCGGGCCGTGGTGGCGACGCGGGCGGGTGCTGCTCGCCGGTGGCGTGACCACCGCGGTGCTGGCCGGGGTGGTCGGCATGGGCGCCTGGGCGTACGCCGGGGACGTCCCGCGCGGCACGAGCGTGCTCGGCACCGAGCTGGGTGGCCGCAGCCGCGCCGACGCGGCCAAGGAGCTGCGGGCCGAGCTGGAGAAGCGCGCCGACAGGCTCAACGCGCCGCTGACCGTGGTGGTGGGGGAGAACCGGGCGGAGGTCAATCCCGCCGACGTCGGCCTGACGGTGGACGTGGACGCCACCGTCGCCGCCGCCACCGACACCCGGGCGCACCCGGTGGACCGGCTGTTCGGCTCCCGTACGGTCGAGCCGGTGGTGACGGTGGACGCCGCCAAGCTGGATGCGGCGTTGCGCCAGATCCTCGGTAAGCAGGGCCGGGACATGACGATGCCGGCGATCATCTTCACCGGCACCACCCCGAAGCCGGTCTACCCCAAGCCGAGCCTGACCCTCGATGCGGAGCAGTCCGCCCGGGTGGTCCGCACGGGTTGGCTGGCCGGGCAGCCGGTGACGGTGCCGGTGGTGGAGAAGAACCCGGTGACGACCCGGGAGGAGGTGGACCGGCTGGTCGCCGAGCTGGCGAAGCCGGCCGTCGCCGCTCCGGTCACCATCACCTCCGACAAGGGGTCGGTCAGTGTCCCGCCGGCGGCGATCGCCCGCGCGCTGCGCTTCTCGGCCGACGACGAGGGGAAGCTGACGCCGAAGGTCGACGTGAAGCGGCTCCGGTCGGCGCTGGGCAGCAAGCTGGCCGCGATCGAGTCGACGCCCAAGGATGCCGGTCTGAGCATCTCGGCCGGCAAGCCGAAGGTGGTCCCGGGGCGGGCCGGGAAGCAGCTCGACTCGGCGGCGCTGAGCCGGGACCTGCTCGCGGTGCTGCCGAAGGCGGACGGCCGGACGGTCACCGGGCAGCTGAAGGAGGCCGAGCCCGAGCTGACCGAGGCGAAGCTGGCCGAGCTGGGCATCAAGGAGCGGGTCTCCACCTTCTCCACGAAGTTCCCCGGCGGGCTGTCCTCACCGCGCAGCCAGAACATCATCCAGGCGGCGAAGGACGTCGACGGCACGATCGTGCAGCCGGGTGAGACCTTCTCGCTGAACGCGCACACCGGCGAGCGCGGCTACGCCCAGGGCTACAAGGACGCCCCGGTGATCCTCGGCGGCAAGCTGGTCCCCGGGGTCGGCGGCGGTGTCTCCCAGTTCACCACCACCCTGTTCAACGCCAGCTACTACGCCGGCCTCCAGGACGTCGAGCACAAGCCGCACTCGTTCTACTTCAGCCGCTACCCGGCGGTGATCGAGTCGACGATCTTCTGGCCCGACCTGGACTTCAAGTTCCGCAACAACACCCCGCACGGGGTGCTGATCGACACTGCCTGGACCTCGAACACGATCACGGTGTCGATGTGGAGCACCAAGATCTACGACAGCGTGAAGACCGAGTACGGCCCGCGCCGCAACGTCACCAGTCCGAGGACCGTGTACCTGGAGCCCGGCCCGACGTGCATCGCCGCCGCCGGCAGCACCGGTTTCACCCAGGACGCGTTCCGGGTCATCAAGAAGGACGGCAAGGTCGTCAAGCGGGAGAAGTTCAGCTGGACCTACGACCCCGAGCCGAACTTCGTCTGCGGTCCCAAGCCCTCCTGATCCCCCTCACCTCTCTCCACCCGCCCGCTCCTGACCCGGGGTAGACGCGGGGGCGGGCTGGGCACGGATGAGCCCCGCCGGCGACACCGGCGGGGCTCTCGTGCTCTTTCGGGTCGGCCCCGGTCAGGGGCGCGCGTCGGCGAGTCCCTGGCGTACGCCCTCGGCGTCGCGGTCGGTCCCGTAGACGGGGGTGTCGGGCTGCTGCCGCCAGCTCTCGTCCAGCGTGCCGGCGTCCACCGGGTCGAAGCCGAGCGCGTCGACGAGCTGCATCACCACCTGCTTGGCATCGTCGTCGTCACCGGCCACCGGCAGCGCGATCCGGTCACCGGCTCCGGCCGTCTTGCCGTGGTCCATCAGGTGCGCGGCCTGGATGTTGTTGAAGGTCTTCACCACCCGGGCGCCCTTGAGATGGTCGGCGGTCCACCGGCTGGAGCTGAGGCTGCGGTCGAGCAGCTCGGCGATGTCACCGTCGCGCTGCGGGTAGTAGTTGTTGGCGTCGACGACGATCTTGCCGTCGAACGGTTGGGGCGGCAGCCCCGGCACCGCGAGCAGCGGGATCGCCACCACGACGAGTTCGGCGTCCTGGACGGCCTGGTCCAGCGTGCCGGCGGTGGCCCCGGTCTCCTGGGCCAGCTCGGTGAGGCTCTGCGGGCCCCGCGAGTTCGCGACTGTCACGTCGTGCCCGAGGGCGCTCAGCCGCCGGGTGAGGGTGCCGCCGATGTGCCCCGAACCAATGATTCCGATCTTCATGACCACTCCTGCCTCCGCCGGTCCCGACGGTCAGTTCCGGTCGTACGGTCAGCAGGTACCCCGCCCGGTCCGCTGCGATTGCGGACACGACGTACTCCACGTCACGTTTCCCGCCATGCTGGGTGTGGGTCCCTCAGGAGCGGGTCCCGCATCGACGGTACGAGGTGAGGCACGCTGCTCGGGGCGATTCACCGAAGGCGGCACCAGCTCCGGACGCGGGCCGCTCGTTGGCTCTGGACGCGGGCCCGCGTGCTGCCACGCCGCAACCGGTCCCGCGACCGTGCCGGTGGATGGTGTGGCCTGGTGGAGGGTGTTCGGGGCGTGAAAACAGTTGAGGCCGACCCCGAAGGGTCGGCCTCAACTAAAGATTGTCCGGCGGTGTCCTACTCTCCCACACCCTCCCGA
>NZ_JBEZEK010000042.1:0-29377 GCF_040648835.1 Micromonospora sp. NPDC049081
ACGCCCCGCGGAGACGTCGGGCTCAGAGTGCCGAAACCGACCACTGTCGCAGATCACCTGACGGACGCGTGTCGCACATCAACCGACGGAGGACAGGCCGGCTGCCGACCGGTGTGGGAGGACTTTCTGTACGTCTATCAAGGCGGCCCTGAACGGGCCGCACGCGCCGCCGCCTGGGCGCGCGTCCGTCGCTCCGCTGGCGCTCCGACTCCGGCCACGCAACACGCCCGGCGGCTGGCGCGGAGGCGGGGAGCCCGGTGGGCCGCCGGATGACGACAGGCCGTTTCCGGTGGGGTGGTGGGGCCGGCAGCCGGCCGGGCCGCGCGGCGAGCACCGCGCGGCGTAGGGCAGCGCACGCCGGGTTCGTCGGCGGCTGCCGGCCCGGTGGCGGGGTTGCGGTTACTGCGCCTCCGGCGGGGGCGCTCCGGCTCCAGGATGGCCGGGGGTCCGTCGGCGGGTTGCGGTCCGTGGGTGGTTGGGGTGGGGAGCCGTCCCGCCTGCCGTCGACCCGGGCGAGCCGAGCAGACCACCGCCCGACCCGCCAGCGTCCGTACGGGCGTCAAGGCCGTCTTGACGTGGCGGGCCGGGCGGAGGCCCGCTCCCCAGGAGGGCGGGTCGACGGCAGACGGGACGGCCCTTTGCCCTGCGGGTTGCGAGACTGCACTGTTGTAGGAAGGGATCGCTCTCAGTCATTAACTGGATCGGCAAGAGCTGTCGCGTCTACGAAGAGTTCCGATGCTTCGATGAGGCCGCTCTGAACACCCCTTCGCTTCGCTGGCGGTGGTTTTATCTCCGGATAACACCTAACACTGGAGTGCGCTACGCCGATCGGTGGATCCTCATCATCGGGGTCATCTACTACGCCTGCGTCGCACTTCCTAGCGTCGCCTACCCTAAATCGGTAGAGGGTATACGAGTCGTTGCGACGTATGTCGGACCAGGTTAGCCGGTGCTGAAGAACTAGGCCGTGTCGGTACACGGACATTCCATCATTGTCGAATGTGAATGCGGCGCGGCTGAGCTTCCGTTCGCCAGTGAGTACGTCGAAGTGAGTAAAAAAGTCAGGTCGATTGAGAACCCGGCGATAGACCCACTCTTCATCTGGAATCGATGGGTCATTCCAAGGGGTGGAAGTCATAACTCCTACCGGGTGAACAGGCTACGCCAAGTCGGGTTCTCCTCCGCGACCCTTGCAGAAAGGTCTAGGAGAACTCTTCTAAGCTTCTGCTCCAATCTAGGAGTCACGGTGCCATCCAAAACCTGATTCCCCGCCCGATCGGTTGCGTACGTGTACGCATTGCCGTACGAGTCAACCTCGATCTCAATCTTCTGTTCTTTGGCGTGCCATTCAGCTAACACTCCGCCTTGCCCGTCAGGGGCAAGGAACGGAAAAACCGTACGCCGGTCGATCACCTTCTGGAGGAGGCTGTCCATTGCAATGATTGCATTGGTAGTTGTCGCGATGGATCCCGGCCCATTCCAGCCTTCGGGCAGCGCGCGCAGGCCGTGGAGCTTAGTGCGAGCGTACTCCACAAGCTCAAACGGCGATGTCTGCGAGATCTTAGCGGGAGCGCATGGCGCAGGCATCGACTGTCCGTAAAGAATCCATATGCCCGGCTTTACGGATCTGCCCATCCAAGGTTGAGCCCGAGCCTCGGATGCGCTTGTAAGCACCTCGTGCAACGATTCATGCAGGGCGGAAAACCCCCGCCGCGTGGCCATCTCCCGCCGGTTATCGACGTTCATTGTTCCACCCCCACCCCGCTCTTAAGCTGTCGTTAGTAAGCTCGACGAACCTGTCGACCAAGACGCCGTGTGCTGCACGCATCGTGCCCTCGACTTCGTCGCTTGGGCTCATCTTTGCAGTTGCGTTTAGCTCAAACACGCAAGATGACGCATCCGACTGTTCGTCAAAGGTGGGGTTAATGGAGATTGTAAGGGCTATTTCGCTGTTGCCAACGTTGGAGCAGAAATGCAGCCGGAGGCCGGCAAGGTCAGCTGGCCCACATAGCGCTTGACTGTTCGCCCAGTTGGTCAAGACTCCGGCTGCAAAATCCTCGGGACGGTAGCCGTCGATCAGGTTGGTGTACTCCACATCAATATCTGTGGGTTCCAAATCCTGCTCAAGTTCTGAAGCAATCGCTTCGCGGAACTCCGCGAAGCGCGTCAGCAGCTCGCGAGAAAGCTCCTCGTATCCAGGGTACATCTTGGGAGCGTGATCGAAGCGCCATGCAATCCCGAAGCGATCGCTTTGAATCTGTATCGCGCGATCGCCTCGGGTGCTGGTAAAGGCGATGAAGGGCATGGGCCAAAAAGAATCACTGCTAAGGTACTCTGCGAAAGCCCTTTCGCCGCGCAGTGGCGGGCGAGGAGGGACTTCGCTTACCTTGGGATAGTCGTTAGCCCAGCTGACGCGAAGCTTTGCAAGGTTGATTGACTGTAGCGTGGGCACCCGATCGAAGAAGATCGTTAGCCCAACCTCGCGCACAGGCGGCTCTTCGAAACGTGGATCAATGCTCATCTGGAGCTCTCCATGCCCTATGCATCGCCATCATCCGATCCTACTGTCCAGTCTAGAGCCATGCTTCCACCGTTCGACCGATTTCGCAGGCCGACGCGCGTAGCGACCTGGTCGCGCAATATCTGCCGGCTTGACCGTTTCTATGCGGAGTGTACGGTAACAGGACGGGTCGCTCGCGGCCCGCTGTGTGCTGTCACGCCTGGCTGTCGGGCGGCATGCATCGGAGGATCAACTTGTAAGAACGCCATCGATGCCGTTGACTCGCCTGGTGTCGGCTGTCGACAGCAACCCTGACAGCCGTCGCGCCAGACGGCAGCACGCTGACGAGCACGGACGAAGTTCCGAGCCACCAGGGGAACCTCAAACCTCAGACGCGAGCCACAGAGCCTGTAAGCCAGGCGTCAGGCAACCAGGCAGCAAGAAGGCAGCGGGAACGTCGACGCGGGTCGAAATCGAACGTGAATCGACGCCGTCCGGCACCTGCTCATTGACGCGTGCCGGCACCAGCTGGCAACGGTCGACAGCCTGAGACCGCATCCCCCCGACGGGGGTCGGTGTTCGTCTAGGGCGCCGCACCGGGAAGTGCGCCCAGAGGGGCTGCCTGCGGGGTGGCGTGGGGTTCGCGCGGATACTGACGGGGTGGTGGAGAAGCAGGCGACGGAGTTGACCCGATGGACCATCCACGGCGAGCGGGTGGTGGACGACACCCGGCGAGCACGGCTGAGCATCGCCGAGGTGGAGTTGCCCGACGGGGTTCGCTTCGAGCAGTACGTGATCCGGGCTCCCCGGTCAGCCATGGTCGCCGTACTCGACGATCAGGAGCGCCTGCTGTTGATGCGACGGCACCGGTTCGTGTTCGACCGGTGGGTATGGGAGCTGCCCGGCGGCTACGTCGACGACGAGGAGCAGCCGGCGCAGTGCGCCGTACGGGAGGTCGAGGAGGAAACCGGCTGGCGGCCCCAGGCGGTGGAGCCGCTGTTGTCCTTCCAACCCTGGGTTGGCACCGCTGACGCCGAGAACCTTCTCTTCCTGGCCCGGCAGGCTGAGCACATCGGCGCTCCCGTGGACGTGAACGAGGCTGAGCAGGTCGCCTGGATTCCGCTCGACGAGGCATACGCGCTGGTGTCCCGGGGGGAGATCGTCGGTGCCGGCACGGTGATTGCGGTGCTGGAGTTGGTGGCGCGCAAGGCCCGGGGAGAGCTGTGACGGTCAGCGCCGTGGGCCGAGGGTGGCGTCGACGCGGCCGATGAAGTGCCGTACGGCGGGCAGCCGCCGGTGTGGGGCGAGCTGCGCTTGCAGATCGCGGACATAGCGGACGGCCCTGGCCGAGCGGAGCTGGTTGGTCAGGGTCAGCGCTTCCGCGCCGATGACACAGGCCCGGTCGGGTTCGCCCTGCTGGGCATGGACGCTGGCGAGCAGGGCCAGGTTGAAGGCCTTGCCGCGTACGTACCGGTTGTCCATGCGTAGGGATCGGGCGGCGAAGCGTTCGGCGTGGGCGTTGCGGCCGAGGGCGTGGAAGCAGTGGCCGAACTTGGCCGACAGGTACGCCTCATCGAAGTAGCTGAGCCACTGCGGGTCGGCGCTGCGGTCGGCCCGGTCGAGGGCCTGTTCCGCCTGATGCAGGGCGGCAGCGCAGGCCCGTTCGTCGTTGGCCCTGGCCAGGGCGTGGGCTTCCATGACGTGCGCTTCGGCGGCCAGGACGGGAACCCCGGCGCGGCGGGCGGTCCGGCCGGCGGCGCGGGCGAGGTCGAGGCCGGTGGCGGTGTGGCCGAGGTAGGTGGCCTGGTGGCTCATCGCCGCGAGGATCTCCGCGCCGAGGCCGTCGTCTCCGGCGGCGTGGGCGAAGTCCAGGGCGAGGGTCAGGTACCGCTGGGCAATGCCGTGCTCAGCCGTGTCGTACGCCTGCCAGCCGGCGAGTTGGGCCAGCTCGGCGGCGGCACTGAGCAGCCGTTGACCGGTGGCATGGTCGTAGCGGCCGTCGGTGAGTAATGGGGTCACCTCCTGGTGGAGGTAGCGGGCGACGGTGTCGCGGGCGTGCCCACCGCCGTACTGGTTGTCCAACTGGCGGTAGGTCGCCGTCATCGCCCGGATGGTGTCAATCTCGGGTTGACCGACCGCACTGCGGCCGGGTTGGGTGACCGGAGCCGGGTCGGGGGCGGTGAACCAGCGCAGCGCCGGCAGGGTGTAGCCGGCGGAACTGAAAGCCACCTGCCGGAGTACGTCTCGACGGTTCACGTCACCTCGCCAAAGCTCTGCGGCACTGCGTACGTCATCGCGCCAGGTCCGCTGGGAAGGCGGTTCGCTGGGATTGCGCCGGCCGAGGTCGGCCGGTGGTGCGGCCTGTCGGGGTGCCAGGCCCATCGTGGTCCGTGCCTGGTCGGGCATCCGGCAGCCGTCGGCGATCCGCTCCAGGACGTCGATCGAGGTGACCTTGCGTCCGGCCATGATCCGGCTGACGTAGCCCTGTTCCAGCCCGACGGCGGCCCCGATCCGGCTCTGACTCGCACCGGTGAGGTTCGTGATCCAGCGGAACAGGCCGCCGATGTCGCGGGCGGCCAAGGCGGTCAGCACCTCACCATGCGACCACGCATCCTCCGGTATTCGCAGCGGATCGAGCAGCACGGCAGCTCCCAGCGTCGCGTTCCGACTACTCAAGGTGTGCAGAGCGACAGCCTAGGGCGACCATTCAGGCTGGTCGAGCCGTCCCATGTCACCGTGACATGACCGCTGGCCATGGAACGGCCCACCGCCGGACGCGATGGTCGGCGCATGTCCTTCGATGTCGACAACCCGCCCGTGGAACCACCCGCCGACTGCCAGCACCGCCTGTTGTGGCGACTGGCCCGCGCCCTCTGGGAAGCCCACCGACCCGACAGCACCGGCTTCTGCGTGGCCACCGGCTGCTGGCACACGAACCAACGTGATCCCTGCCGGCTGGCCCGGCTCGCCCAGGAGGGGATGCGCACGGCGTGCGGAGAAGCCGTCAGCGCCTCGCCGCCCTGGATCGCCGTCACCCGAGAGCGCCTGGCCACCGGCGAGATCGACCCCATGGACGCCGTCGCCGAAGCCCTCTGGCACCGCCGCCACACCCCCAGGTCGGGGCGGTGACCGGTGGGAGCCCTCTACACCTCGGCAGCCTTCCAGGAGTACGCCAGAGCGCAGGTGGCCTACGCGGACATCCTGCTCACCAAACACGCCGAGTCGACCCTGAGCCTGTGCCGCTGCGGCCGACTCCACCCCTGCGACGAACACCAACACTGGCTGGAGATGCGAACCCACTTCCGGCAGTTTCTCGTCGAGGAGCAGTACAGCAGCGAAGTACAGCAACCGAGCCGGCCACACCCGACCCAGCGCGACCCCAGCAGGCCGGATGACCTCGGATGACACCCGATCCGACCGACGTGCCGCCAGTTCGGGACGAAGAGGTCGTCGGTTTGAATCCGGCCACCCCGACAGAGGTAAGAGGGCACATCCGATCCATGGATGTGCCCTCTGGTGCTTCTGTACAGCAGCGGTCACCGCAGACTCTCCCCCAGGCGCTTGAGCACGTCGCGGGTGGCTACCGAGGACGCCTGCGAACAGATACTCCATCGTCACCGACACCTCAGCATGCCGGAGCACCTGCATGATGACGCGCGGATGCACGTCCAGGTCGACGAGCAGGGTCGCACAGATACGCCGGGCATCGTGCACGGTGATCCTCCGAACTCCGGCGCGGGCGCAGCGGGCGTCCCAGGAACGGAGGACACCGACTACCGGCCCGGGTGTCTGGAAGGGCCTTCTTTACATCTGTCAAGGCTGCCCTTGACGGGCCGCACGCGCCGCCGCCAGGGCGCGAGACCCACGAACGCGGACGAGGCCGAGCAGGTCGCCTGGATCCCGCTCGACGAGGCGTACGAGCTGGTGTCCCGGGGTGAGATCGTCGGTGCCGGCACGGTGATCGCGGTGCTGGAGCTGGTGGCGCGCAGGGCCCGGGGAGAGCTGTAGGTCTCGCCGGCCTGCTCGTCCTGTCGCCTCCCGTTGACCGCGGACCGCGTCTGTCGGCAGGCTTGGCGGTAGAACTACCGCCTGGTGTCCTCGTCTCGTAGCACTCGAACAGCGGCCACTACGTCCGTGACGGTGCGATCAGGTGGGGCGAGTTCCGCCGGCCAGTCCTTCCCTCGGCTGACCCACAGGGTGGCAAGCCCTGCCGCGCGGCCACCCTCGACATCAAGCACCGGACTGTCACCGATCACCCAGCCCCCGCCTCGAAGGTCGAGACCGCACCCACGGGCCGCCGCCTCGAAGATCTCGCGCGCTGGCTTCCGGACGCCTATCTCTCCGGACACCGCCCAGGCATCGACGCATCGGTCCAGCCCTGTACGCCTGATCTTGCCTAACTGGTTGTCTGCCTGACCGTTGGTCACGATCGCGACGGTCCAGCCATCGTCGCGCAGTAGCGTCAGCGACCCCAGCACTTCTTCAGGGCAGCTCACCAGTTCCGGCATCCGGCGTCGATACTGCCCCCACATGGCGTCCGCCGACGCCAGACCAAAGCGGTCCGCCACCTCGCCAAAGAACCAGTCGCGGGGCACGGAACCGTCCTGATCAGTGGTGATCAGCCA
Source organism: Micromonospora sp. NPDC049081 (assembly GCF_040648835.1). Lineage (NCBI taxonomy): Bacteria > Bacillati > Actinomycetota > Actinomycetes > Micromonosporales > Micromonosporaceae > Micromonospora > Micromonospora sp. NPDC049081. Next base: position 7,126 of record NZ_JBEZEK010000042.1, read on the forward strand.
GGCCAACGCCTCTTCCGACAGGCCGTGATCGGCGCAGAACTCAACCGCCCAGAGCTGGAACGCTTCCGAACGGTCAACCAGCGTGTTGTCGAGATCGAAGAGCGCCATCCGCTGCATGGTCAGCAACCGTACCGGGCGGGTAGGCAAAGCCCTCTCCGGTGTGAACGAAGAGGTCGTCGGTTCGAATCCGGTCACCCCGACAGAGGCAAGAGGGCACCTGCGTCCTCTGGTGCTGCCGTACAGCAGTGACGTACGAGCGGGTCCGTGCGGCTGCGCGGGGTCGACGTGGTGCTGGACCCGGTCGGCGGGCGGGTGCTGCGCGGGCGTCGCTGCGGCGGTGGGACGGTGTCAGGCGGTGACCGCGGCGCGGACGAAGGCGGCGACCTCGCGCGACGTGCTGGTCTGCGACCAGGCGAGGACCAGGGTGGCCGGGTCGGCGTCCAGGACGGGGCGGCTGATCAGGCCCGGGGGCAGGTACTCGCCCACCGATTCCGGGACGACCGCGATCAGGCGGCCGAGCTGGATCAGGTGCAGCAGCTGGTTGCTGTCGGCTACCGGGTGGCCGGTGACGCCGGGGCGGGCTTCGGGCCAGCGGGGCATCGGCTCGCCGTGCAGATCGGCCATCGACACGGTGGCGCGTTCGGCGAGCCGGTGGCCCTCGGGCAGCAGCACGACTTGACCCTCCGTGTGCAGGTCGTCGCTGTCCAGGCCGGTCAGGTCGTTCTGCGGCCGGTGCAGCAGGGCGAGGTCGGCGCGGCCGTCGCGGACCATGGCGGCGCGTTCGCCGACCCGGAAGGCGAGGTCGACCGGGACGGCACCGGGCGATGCCGCGTAGCGGTCGAGGATGGTGCGCAGCAGTCCGGCGTCGCCGCCGGGTTTGAGGGCCAGGGTCAGGTGCGGGGTGGTTCGGGCGGCTTTTCGGGTACGCCGGATCGCCGTCTCGACCGCGTTGAGCGCGCCGCGGGCCTCGGTGAGCAGCACCTCGCCGGGCGGGGTGAGGTGGACCGCGCGGCTGGTGCGTTCCAGCAGCGTGACACCCATTCGGCGTTCGAGCAGGCGGATCGCTCGGGACAGGGGTGGCTGGGCGATGCCGAGGCGCTGTGCGGCGCGGCCGAAGTGGAGTTCCTCGGCGACCGCGACGAAGTAGCGCAGTTCGCGCGTCTCGACGTCATCCATACCGCCAAGGTATCGCCACAGACCGGTTCGGTCCTGGTCCGCAGGCGCTGCCGGTGATGGGCTCGGGGCATGAGTGGAGCACGCATCGCGCTGGTGACCGGCGCGAACAAGGGGATCGGGCGGGCCGTCGCGGAAGGCCTCGCCGAGTTGGGGATCACGGTGCTGGTCGGTGCCCGGGATCCGGAGCGGGGAGCGGAGGCGGCGGCGAGTATCGAGGGCGCGTCGGCGATCCGGCTGGACGTGACCGATCCGGCCGGGGTCGCCGCTGCCGCCGAGGAGATCGGGGCCCGGTTCGGTCGGCTGGACATCCTGGTCAACAACGCGGGGATCGGCGGTGACCTGGCGGCGCAGGTGCCGGGGGCGGCCCGGCTGGACGGCATCCGGGAGGTGTTCGAGACGAACCTGTTCGGGGTGGTGACGGTGACCGAGGCGATGCTGCCGCTGCTGCGCCGCTCGGCCGGGGCACGGATCGTGAACGTGTCCAGTGGCACGTCGTCGATGGCGTGGATGACCGACGCGACCCACTATTTGAGCCGGATGCCGGCGTCGCTGGGTTATCCGGTGTCCAAGGCGGCGTTGAACATGCTGACCGTGCAGTATGCGAAGGAGCTGGCCGGGGACGGGATCCTGGTGAACGCGATCGCGCCGGGCGCGTGTGACACGGATTTCGCCAAGGGGCTGCCTTTTCAGCTGTCCCGGACGCCGGCCGAGGGCGCGGCGGTGGTGGTGCGGCTGGCCACGTCGGGGCGGGAGTGCCCCAGCGGCGGGTTCTTCGACGACGGCGGGAAGGTGCCGTGGTGAGACGGCTCCGCCGGGGCGGTGCGTCGGAGGACCGAGTCGGTCCGGCCGGCGTCGAGGGCGGTGGTCACGGCCGTTGTCCGACCGGCGTACCGCCGCAGGTCGACCATCCGTCAGGGCAGCGCCGGTCACCCACGAGCCGATATGACTGTCAGGCATGAATATGCCTGAGGGGCATGGAGCCCTCACCCGAAGACCGTCCACGCGCCCGCGTGGGGCGGGGAGCAGGAGGCGAGCGCGACGGTCCTAGAGTCGGTGGCCGGGAGACCGGGAAGGAGCCCGATGTCGATCCTCGATCCGGTCGTGCTCGCCCTGCCGTTCCGGGGCACCTGGCTGGTCCGCAACAGCCCCGCCCGGCGGGTGCCCAGCCACGGCACCGACCTCTTCGCCACCACGTACGCGATCGATTTCGTGGCGGTGCGGGGGCGACGGACGGCGACCGTCCGGGACTGGCGGACGCTGCTGGCGACCGAGCCGCCGCAGCGGTTCCTGGCCTTCGGGCAGCCGATCCTCGCCCCCGCCGCCGGGCGGGTGGTGGCGGTGCACGACGGGGAGGTCGACCACGAGGCCCGCCGGTCGCCGACGACGCTGCTGGCCTACGCGCTGACCCAGGCGGCCCGGGTCCGCCGGGGCGCGGGCGCCGTCGCCGGCAACCACGTGATCGTCGAGCTGGCCGGCGTCCGGGGGTACGTCCTGCTCGCCCACCTGCGCGCCGGGTCGGTCCGGGTGGCGGTGGGTGACCCGGTCGACGTCGGGCAGGAGCTGGCCGACTGCGGCAACTCGGGGAACTCCACCCAGCCGCACCTGCACCTGCAGGTGATGGACGCAGCCGACCCGTACGCCGCCCGGGGTTTGCCGATGGCGTTCCGGCACTACCGGTCGTGGCGGCGGCCGGGTGACCCGCCGGTCGAGGTCGACCGGGGCGTCCCGGGCGAGGCGGCGGTGGTCGAGCCGGCGCGGTGACCACCCCGGGCGCGGTGGCGTCCGCCGCCCGGCGCGACCCGACGACCCGGTCCTCCTGGCAGGGTGTACGGCATGGCTGCGCTGCGCCTGAGCTGCCCACCCTGCCGGGCGGGCGGCGTCGTGCCCGCCGGCAGGCTCAGTCGTCGTGGCGTTCGGTGCGGGCGACCTCGGCGAACGCCGCCTCCAGGCACCCGGCGAACGGGACCCCGGTCACCGTGAGCAGGTCGACCACCAGCAGCGGCGCGTGGCCGGCGACGGCGACCGGGTCGGGCGGGGTGTCGTCGTCGCCCGGGTCGTAGACGCCGAGCGCCCCGGCCAGCAGGACAAGCATCACGTGCGGGTCGACGTCGGGTCGCCAGGTGGCGGCGGACCGGACGCAGCGTTCCAACACCTGCCGCACGTCGTCGCTGTCGAGCCCGTCGGGGTGCGCCTGCTCCAGCAGGAGCCGGACCACCCCGCCGAGGACCAGCCCGGCGCGGTCGGCACCGGCGAGCCGGGGCACCGCCCGGTCGTACGCCGCGCCGTCGCGGGCCTGGGCGGCGTCCACCGCCTCGGTGGCGGCCACCGCGATCTCGCGGGCCGGGGCGGGCAGGTGTCGCCAGGTCACCGTCACCGGGCCAGCATGGCAGAGCCGGCCGACACCGCACCCGCCCGGACCACCCACCGCCCGCCGGCCACCTGTCGATCCGAGACGCCCCCGGGGTCGGAGCCGGGTCCCGGGATCACGAGGCGGCACCAGGGTTAGCGGCGGAAGGGGGCCCGGGGCGGAAACGGGTCGGGGTGGAAACGGGTCGACCGCCCCGGGGTGGGACGGCGGCTCCCGGTGCGAGGAGTCGCCGGCCGTTCACCCGGGACGGTCGGACGGTGGCCGGCGATCGCCCCTCCGCGCGCCGGTCACCGTGGGTGCTCCCGTACGGACCGTCACCAGGCCCCCGGTGATCGGCGGGTACGTGTAGCTGCCCTTGCTCCCGTCGGTGACGCCGTCATGAGGACGTCGACCACGGAGAGTGTGCGCCGAGGCTATAGGTGCCGGACGACAACTGTTAAATCGAAAAGCGCCGCGCCGGCAAACAGATCCGCCAGTCCCGGCAGTGGAGCCCTAATGGCGATCATGGGTGGCGCGATGGTCCGACGGGGGCGTCCCTTCCACCGATCCACACTCGTCCGCCGGGTGGATCAGGGCGACCAGTCGGTGCCGGGTCCAGTGCCCGGCCACCCCCGGTCGGGCGGCCAGGTAGTCGATCGTCTCGGCCGGCGACCAGCCGTGCGCCTCCCGCAGCCCGTCGGCGATCATCCGCAGGTAGACGGGGGCGGGCGGGGTCCATGCCACGTCGGCGGCCCGCCACGGCGCGGTGAAGGTGAGCATCGGCAGCCCGTCGGCGGTGCCGACCCGCAGCAGGGTCTCGTAGCGCCCCGGGCCGAGGGTGGCCCGGCCGTCGGCCACCGCCTCGTCGAGGGCGGGCAGGTCGTCGCCGGGTGGGCGGTACATCTCCTGCGCCGCGAGGTCGGCGAACTGCGCCCGGGTGAGCAGGTAGCCCCGGGCCGCCGCGACGCCGGGCAACTCCGGGTCGTAGAAGGCCATCCCGCCGGTCCAGGCCCGGGACTCCCCGGCGAAGTAGATGCCACCCGGGACCAGCACCGGTCGCGTCCGGCGCGGTGGTCGGCAGTCCCGACAGCCGGGGTACGACCGCAGCCCGCCGGGCGGCCGACCCCCGGCGAGGTACCAGCCGAGCCGGGCGGCGTGCAGGTTCGACCCGTAGGCGACGTACCAGAGCAGCTCCACCCGGCCCCTTCCGACGCCTCCGGGCCTCCCACGCTATCGCCCACAGGCCCTGTCCACACCCTGTGGATGAAACATGTGTACGAACGAAGTGATCTTAGTGTGACCGCCTCCTTCCCGCTGAGTACGCTTGATTGCAGCCCCCGGCACCCGTCGGGCCTTCTCACCTGGAAAAACGTGGATCACGAGCGAGTCGTCCGGGACGTCACGGTCCGCCTGCCGATGGCGTCGACCGCTGCCGAGGCGTGCCGTTGGACGGTGACCGCGCTCGCCCGGTACGTCCCCGCCACGATCTCCGTCCTGCTCCAGGCACACGACCGGCTCCGTTGCATCGCCGCGACCGGCGCCTGGCAGGTGTTCTCCACCGTCGCCCCCAAGTCGGGCATCGTCGGCCGGGTGTACGCCGGCGGCGAGGGCGCCACCGTCGACGACGTCACCACCGACCCCGACTACCTGCCGTTACGCCCCGACGTCACGGCCGAGGTCTGCGTACCGGTGCGGGACCCGGCGGGGCGGGTGATCGGCGTGCTCGACCTCCAGTGGAGCGGGCCGGTCGAGCTGGCCCCGTGGCGGGAGACGGCCGAACGCCTCGCCGAGCGCCTCGGGGCCCGGATCGCGGCGCTGGGCGGGCCACCCGCCGAGAGCCGCAGCGAGAAACTGCTCCGGCACGCCACCGCGATGACCTCGGCCCCCACCGACTGGGATCTGATGGCCGCCGCGCTCACCGCCGCCCGGGAGGTCTCCACCCTCTCCACCGCCGTGCTGGTGCTCGCCGGTCGGCACGGCCCCCGGGTCGGCGCACCCACCACGGTCCCCACCGAGTGGGAGTCGCGGATCCGGGCCGCTCTCGCCGACGCCCCGGCCGCGCAACTCGACCGGCTCGTCGCGCGGGCCCACCGGTACGGCGCGGCGTACACGCTGGGTGAGGTGGGGTGCCCGCCCACCGAGGAACATCTCGCGCTGGCCCGTGCCGGGGTGCGCACCCTGGTGTCGGTGCCGGTCGGTCCGCCGGACGACGGTGGGGTGCTGCTGGTCGCCGACGAACGGCTGCTGCGCCCCGACCCGACCACGGTCAACCTGATGGAGTTGCTCGCCGGGCAGGCGTGGGCCGCCCTGGAGCGGCTGCGCACCCTGGCCCAGCTGCGGGAGCAGGCCAGCCTGGACCCGCTCACCGGGCTGCGGCACACCGGCACGTTCGGGCGGCGGATCGCGGCGGCCGCCCCTGGGCGTACCGCGCTGCTCGCCATCGACGTGGACGGTTTCAAGACCGTCAACGACACCTACGGTCACCAGGCCGGGGACCGGTTGCTGGTGGGGCTGGCCCGGGCCCTGGAGGCGGCGCTGCGGCACGGCGACGAGCTGTACCGCACCGGCGGCGACGAGTTCGTCGCGGTGATCGAGGTGGCGCACCCGGACGAGGCGGTCCGGATCGCCGAGCGGCTCACCGAGGCGGCCCGGCGCACCGGCCGTACGATCAGCGTCGGTGTGGCCCTCCCCCACCCCGGTGAGGCGGCCGACCGCACCCTGCACCGCGCCGACCAGGCCCTCTATGCCGCCAAGCACCGGGGCCGGGACCGCGTCCACCTGTCCACCGGCTGACCGGTTGGCGGGCTGGCCCGTCCGCTTCAGCTCGGACGGGACCGCCCGACCGGTCGGTCAGGGGCGGGAGCGGGGTTTGACCACGAGTTCGGCGACCTGTGCGGTGTTGAGGGCGGCGCCCTTGCGGAGGTTGTCGCCGGTGACGAAGAAGTCGAGGGCGCGCGGGTCGTCGACGGCCCGGCGGATCCGGCCGACCCAGGAGGGGTCGGTGCCGACCGCGTCGATGGGCATCGGGAACTCACCGGCGGCCGGGTCGTCGACCAGGATCACGCCGGGGGCGTTGCGCAGCGCCTCCCGGGCCCCCTCCGCGTCGACCTCGGTGGCGAAGACGGCGTGCACCGCGACCGAGTGGCCGGTCACCACCGGCACCCGTACGCAGGTGGCGGAGACCTTCAGGTCGGGCAGACCGAGGATCTTGCGGGACTCGTTGCGGACCTTCATCTCCTCGGAGGACCACCCGTCGTCGGCCAGCGACCCCGCCCACGGCACCACGTTCAACGCCAGCGGCGCCGGGAAGGGCCCCAGGTCGTCGCCGACCGCCTGCCGGACGTCACCGGGCCGGCAGCCGAGTACCCGGTCCCCGGCGATCTTGCCGAGTTGCCGGTGCAGCGCGTCCACGCCGGCCTGGCCCGCCCCCGACACCGCCTGGTAGGACGCGAGCACCAGCTCCCGTAGGCCGTACTCGCGGTGCAGCGGGGCGATCGCCACGATCATGGTCAGCGTGGTGCAGTTGGCGTTGGCGATGATCCCCCGGGGGCGGTGGTCCACCTGCTCCGGGTTGATCTCGGGCACCACCAGCGGGACGTCCGGGTCCATCCGGAACGCGGCGGAGTTGTCGACGACCACCGCTCCCCGGTCGACCGCGATCGGCGCCCACCGTGCCGACACCTCGTCGGGCACGTCGAAGACCGCCACGTCGACCCCGTCGAACGCCTCCGGGGTGAGTGCGCCGACGGTCAACTCCTCACCCCGGCAGCGCACCTTCCGCCCGACCGAGCGGGCCGAGGCGAGCAGCCGGATCTCTCCCCAGACGTTGCGCCGGGCGGAGAGCAGGTCACACAGCACGGTGCCGACAGCCCCCGTCGCCCCGACCACGGCCAGGGTGGGCTGCGGTGCCACCGGGGCTACCGTCCTGTTCCCGCGTACACCACGGCTTCGGAGTCGCCGCCCAACTCGAACTGGTCGTGGATGGCCCGGACCGCCCGGTCGAGGTCGGTGTCCCGGCAGACCACGGAGACCCGGATCTCCGAGGTGGAGATCATCTCGATGTTGACGCCGGCCGCGCCGAGGGCGGCGAAGAACCCGGCCGCCACGCCCGGGTGCGACCGCATGCCCGCACCGATCAGCGACACCTTGCCGACGTGGTCGTCGTAGAGCAGGCCCTTGAACTTGACCGGCTCCTGGATCTTGCTGAGCGCGGCCATCGCCGTCGGGCCGTCGGCCTTGGGCAGGGTGAACGAGATGTCGGTACGCCCGGTGCCCTCGGTGGAGACGTTCTGCACGATCATGTCGATGTTGATCTCGGCACCGGCCACGGTGTCGAAGATGCTGGCGGCCGCGCCCGGCTCGTCGGGCACCCCGACGATCGTGATCTTCGCCTCGCTGCGGTCGTGGGCGACCCCGGTGATCAGTGCCTGTTCCACGGGAAGGTCCTCCATCGATCCGGTGACCATGGTGCCGGTGTTGGTCGAGTATGACGAACGGACGTGGATCGGCAACCCCGCCCGGCGGGCGTACTCCACGCTGCGCAGGTGCAGCACCTTGGCGCCGCAGGCGGCCAGCTCCAGCATCTCCTCGTAGGTGATGTGCCGGATGTGCCGGGCGTTGGGCACGATCCGCGGGTCGGCGGTGAAGACGCCGTCCACGTCGGTGTAGATCTCGCAGACGTCGGCGTACAACGCGGCGGCGAGCGCCACGGCGGTGGTGTCCGAACCACCCCGGCCCAGGGTGGTGACGTCCTTGGTGTCCTGCGAGACGCCCTGGAAGCCGGCCACGATCACCACCGCCCCCTCGTCGAGCGCGCCCTTGAGCCGCCCGGGGGTGACGTCGATGATCCGCGCCCGACCGTGCGCCGAGGTGGTGATCACCCCGGCCTGCGAACCGGTGAACGAGCGGGCCTCGTACCCCAGGTTGTGGATCGCCATGGCGAGCAGCGCCATCGAGATCCGCTCCCCGGCGGTGAGCAGCATGTCCAGCTCACGCCCCGGCGGCAGCGGGCTGATCTGGTTGGCCAGGTCGAGCAGCTCGTCGGTGGTGTCGCCCATGGCGGAGACCACCACCACGACGTCGTCACCGGCCTTGCGGGCGGCGACGATCCGCTCGGCGACCCGCTTGATCCGCTCGGCGTTGGCGACGGAGGACCCGCCGTACTTCTGCACCACGAGTGCCACGACGGCGCACTCCCTCCCAGCGACGACCCTGAGCGTGCCGACGCCGCCGGCTGAAGTCCGGCGGCGCGTGTCAGACCTCCCCAGGGTATCGGGCGGTACGCGAGAGCGGGTCAGGTGATCCCACCATCCGGCGCGGGCGGGCGATCCGGACGGGCATTTCCCGTGCGGCGGCGCCGACACGCCGACCCGGCGACCCGTGGGCGCGGGGCTGCCCGCGACGGCCGCCCGGCGCAGAATGACCCGGTGCAAGCCCACCCCCGCACGGCCCGCCGGTCGATCGTCGTCCCGGCCCCGTCCCGGCCGACGCTGCCGGCTCCGCTGCTGCTGGTGCTGCCCGTGTTGCTGGTGTTGCCGGCCGGCTGCACCGCCGACGGCCCGACCGCACCGCCGACCGCGGCCCCCTCCGATCCCGCGCCGGCCGTGGCGGACACCGCCCGGGACGAGCTGGCCGCGTTGGCCGCCGCCGCCCGGGACCGGCACCTGACCGCCCGCTACACCCTGTCCGGCACCGACGGCCCGACCCGTGACATCACGGTGGTCAGCGCCACGGACGGCAGCTGGCGGGTGGACGTGCCGGGAGGCGCACTCGGCGGTACGGCCGACGTCGCGCTCGCCGCCACCCCGGACGGGCTCTTCCAGTGCGGGCTGCCGTCGGCCGGCCGTCCCGGGCCGGCGAGCTGTGTACGGCTCGGTGGGCGCGACGACGCGGTGCCGCGCCCGCTGGACCCCCGGGTGCAGCACCCGTTCACCGACTGGTTGGCGGTGCTCACCGACCGGCGTAGCGCACTGTCGGTCTCGGTGGCCACGGCCCCGCCCGGGGTCCCCGGGAGCTGCTACGCGGTGGAGAGCACCGCCGCCTCGCTGACCCCACCGCTGGACGTGGGGATCTACTGCTACCAGCCGGACGGTACGCCCACCTTCGTCCGGGCGGCACTGGGCACGTTGACCCTGGCCGGCCCGCCCGGGCCGGCGCCGGACACGGTGCCGCTGGCGGGGCCGGTGGTGACCGGGGAGCCGCTGGGGCAGCAGGCGGAGCAGCCCTCCCCGAGCCCGGGAACGTCCTGACCCGTCAGGGCGTTACGGGTGCTCTTGACCACATTTGCCAGGGCGACGAAAATGGTCAAAAAGCTCATACGGGATTCTCTTCGCATGGCTGATCTCACTCCGCTGCTCGCCTACCGGTGGAGCCCCCGGGCGTTCCACCCGACCGCCGAGCTGACCGGCGACGAGGCCGCGTCCCTGCTGGAGGCCGCCCGCTGGGCCCCGTCGGCCGGGAACGCCCAGCCGTGGCGGTTCGCCCTCGGCCACCGCGACGACGAGACCTGGAAACGCATCCTGGTCAGCCTCACCGAGGCCGACCAGGGCTGGGCCCGGCACGCCGCCGCGCTGGTGGTGGGCGCGCACACCGGCGGCGACCCGGAACGGCACGCGTACGACCTGGGCCAGTCGATCGCCCACCTGACCGTCCAGGCCACCGCACTCGGCCTGTACACGCGCCAGATCCGCGACCTCGACCGGGCCGCGCTCGCCGCCGACCTGGACCTGCCGCCGGGGGTCCGCCCCCTGGTGGTGACCGCCGTCGGCCGGCTCGGCGACCCGTCCACGCTGCCCGAGGAGTTGCTGCGCCGGGAGACCGCCCTGCGGCACCGGCACCCGGTCCACGCCCTGCTGCTGGGTTGACGGGTCACCGCCGGACCGGTGCCGATCCCGGCGGGTGCGATGCGAATCTCAGAGTCCGGACCGACCTTCCCACCCCCCGTCTCATCACGTAGGGTCACTCTGTCATGTGGCAGGCGTACCTTCTCCTTGGTCGCCGCGACGGGGCCTGACCGGCCGGCACCCCGTCGCGGAGTCGAACCGCGCCGTCCAGCAGATCCGAACTTCTCTCGGCACCCGTCCGGGCATCGCCGCCCGACCCCTGCCGACATCATTCGCAATGCTGACGCCACCTGACCCACGGGAGCACTCCGTCATGGCTCAACCTGTCACCACCGACGCCGAAGCCGATCAGATCGCCCGGCAACGTCCCAGCCGGATGCCGTACCAGCGCTACGAGCCCTACCACCAGCAGTTCCGGATCGACCTGCCGGACCGCACCTGGCCGACCCGGCACGTCGAGGCCGCCCCCCGCTGGTGCGCGGTCGACCTGCGCGACGGCAACCAGGCCCTGATCGACCCGATGTCGCCGGAACGCAAGCGGCGGATGTTCCAGCTGCTGGTGCAGATGGGCTACAAGGAGATCGAGGTCGGCTTCCCGTCGGCCAGCCAGACCGACTTCGACTTCGTCCGGCAGCTCATCGAGCAGGACCTGATCCCCGAAGACGTCACCATCCAGGTGCTCACCCAGTGCCGGGAGCACCTGATCGAGCGGACCTTCGAGTCGCTGCGCGGCGCGCGCCGGGCCATCGTGCACTTCTACAACTCCACCTCCACCCTCCAGCGTCGGGTGGTCTTCGGCCTGGACCGCGACGGCATCGCCGACATCGCCACCCAGGGCGCCCGGTTGTGCCGCAAGTACGCCGAGATCCACACCCCGGACACCGACGTCTACTACGAGTACTCGCCCGAGTCGTACACCGGCACCGAGCTGGAGTACGCGGTGGAGGTGTGCGCCAAGGTCATCGAGGTGATCGACCCCACCCCGGACCGCAAGCTGATCATCAACCTGCCGGCCACCGTCGAGATGGCCACCCCCAACGTCTACGCCGACTCGATCGAGTGGATGCACCGGCACCTGCCCCGCCGGGACAGCCTGGTGCTGAGCCTGCACCCGCACAACGACCGGGGCACCGGGGTCGCCGCCGCCGAGCTGGGCCTGCTGGCCGGCGCGGACCGGATCGAGGGCTGCCTGTTCGGCAACGGCGAACGCACCGGCAACGTCGACCTGGTGACGCTGGGGCTGAACCTGTTCTCCCAGGGCATCGACCCGATGATCGACTTCTCCAACATCGACGAGGTCAAGCGGGCCGTCGAATACTGCAACCAGCTGCCCGTACACGAGCGCCACCCCTACGCCGGCGACCTGGTCTACACCGCCTTCTCCGGCTCCCACCAGGACGCCATCAAGAAGGGCTTCGACGCGCTGCACCGCGACGCCGAGGCGGCCGGGGTGCCGATCGACGAGTTCACCTGGGCGGTGCCCTACCTGCCGATCGACCCGAAGGACCTGGGCCGCACCTACGAGGCGGTCATCCGGGTCAACTCGCAGTCCGGCAAGGGCGGCGTCGCGTACATCATGAAATCCGAGCACCAGCTGGACCTGCCGCGCCGGCTCCAGATCGAGTTCTCGGGCGTCGTGCAGCAGGTCACCGACCACGATGGTGGCGAGGTCGAGCCGGGCACCATGTGGCAGATCTTCGCCCGCAACTACCTGCTCGACCACCAGGTCGACCCGGCCGTCACGCTGACCGGCTACACGATCGGCACCGTCGACGGCAAGGTCGAGATCGAGGCCCAGGTGGTCGTCGACGGCGCGGCGCGCACCCTCACCGCCGTCGGCAACGGCCCCATCGACGCGTACGTCAACGCGCTCCAGTCGGTGGGTGTGGCCGTACGCGTGCTGGACTACCACGAGCACGCCCTCTCCTCCGGTGGCGACGCCCAGGCCGCCGCCTACGTGGAGTGCGACATCAACGGCCAGACCGTGTGGGGCGTCGGCACCGACCCCAACATCGTCACCGCCTCCATCAAGGCCGTCACCAGCGCCGCCAACCGCACCCGGCACTGATCGCACACCCGTACGCCGGCCCGGGGCCGGTGGTCACCGCCGGACGATCCCGGACGACCACCGGCCCCGGCCGCTACCCGCGCCGGGGCGACGGCCCGGTGCCACCCGGCGCGTGGTCCGGGGACGGCGGGCGGTGGACCAGCAGGGCGGCCAGCAGCGCACCGCCGAGCAGCAGGCCGGCACACCAGGCCATCGCCCCCCGGAACGCGTCGGTCAGCGCACCGGCCTGCTCGTAGCCGGTACCGGACAGACCCACCAGCAGCGGCAACGCGGCCACCGCGAGCAGGCCGCCGGTGCGCGACGCGGCGTTGTTGAAGCCGCTGGCCACCCCGGCGAACCGGTCCGCCACGGCAGCCAGCACCGACGCGGTCAACGGCGCCACCACCAGGGTCAGCCCGATCCCGAACAGCAGCACCCCGGGCAGCACGTCCCACCAGTACGACGCCCCCGGCCCGACCCGGCGCAACAGCAACAGCCCGCCGGCGGCGACGACCGGGCCGACGGTCAGCAGCAGCCGGGGGCCGATCCGCGCCGACAACGCCCCGGCCCGCGCCGAACCGAGCAGCAGCAGCACCGTCATCGGTACGGTGGCCAACCCGGTCCGCAGCGCCGACCAGCCGACGACGTTCTGCAGGTAGACGGAGAGGAAGAAGGTGAACCCGCTCAGCGCGGCGTAGACCAGCACGGTGAAGACGTTCAGCACCGAGAAGAGCCGACTGCCGAAGATCGTGGTGGGCAGCATCGCCCCCTCGCCCCGGTGCCGTTCCAGCAGCACGAAGGAGACCGCGGCGAGGACACCGGCACCGGCGGCGAGCAGCACCGACCAGGAGCCGACCCCGCGTACCGGGGCGTCGATCAGGGCGTAGGTGAGCCCGCCCAGCGCCAGCGCGCCGAGCAACGCCCCGGCGATGTCGAACCGTCGGCCGGCACTGCGGGAGACGTTCTCGTCGCGGCTCTCCGGCACCCAGCGCATCGCGGCCAGCAGCACGCCGACCGCGAGCGGCAGGTTGATGAAGAAGATCCACCGCCAGGAGAGCGCGTCGATCAGCCAACCCCCGACGAACGGGCCGAGCGCGGTGGACACGCCGGACAGCCCGGACCAGGTGCCGATCGCCCGGCCCCGGTCGTCCGGGTGGAAGCTCGCCTGGAGCACCGACAGCGACCCGGGGGTGAGCAGCGCCCCGCCCGCCCCCTGGAGGAACCGGGCGGCGATCAACTGGTTGGTGTCCTGGGCGAGCCCGCACAGTACGGAGGCGACCGCGAACCAGACCACCCCGATCAGGAAGATCCGCCGCCGGCCGAACCGGTCCCCGAGCGACCCGCCGAGCAGGACGAAGGCCGCCAGCATCAGCGCGTAGCCGTTGACCGTCCACTGGAGACCGGCCACGGTGGCGTCGAGGTCCGCACCCAGGCGGGGTAGTGCCACGTTGACCACGGTGCTGTCCAGGAACACCATGCCGGAGGCGAGGATCGCGGCGAGCAGCGTCCCCCGCCCGGCTGTGGTACGGATGCGGAGCGCGTGAGCCGGTGCCGTCATGGGTACCAATCTGCACGCCCACATCCGGAGACGCCACGAAATGCGGAAACCGTGCTTGGGTACTGTGCGGGATCGCCGGAAGCCCGCAAGCTGGAAAGGTGTCGTCTGTGCGTACCAGATCAGGAGGCCGCGCGGCGGTGGCGGCGGCCCTTGCCGCGCTGCTCGCCCTCGGCGCGGGTGGTTGTGACGTCTCGGTGGCCGAGCCGGAGGCGCCACCCGGCAACTCCGGCAACGTCGGTGAGCAGCTCGCGGAGCTGACCGTCGCCGAGGCCGGTTCGATGAAGGGCTACAGCCGCGACCGCTTTCCGCACTGGCGGGACACCGGCAAGAACTGCGACGTCCGGGACAGCGTGCTCCAGCGGGACGGGAAGGACATCCGCCTCTCCGGCTGCAACGTGGTCGGCGGGCGGTGGGAGAGCGTCTACGACGGTCGGACCTTCACCGACCCCTCCGACGTGGACATCGACCACATGGTGCCGTTGGCCAACGCGTGGCGTTCCGGCGCCGACGAGTGGGACGACGCCAAGCGGGGTGACTTCGCCAACGACCTGATCCGGCCGCAGCTCTTCGCGGTCTCGGCCAGCTCCAACCGGTCCAAGGGTGACCAGGACCCGTCGCAGTGGAAACCGCCGAACCGCGCCTACTGGTGCACGTACGCGGAACACTGGGTAGAGGTCAAGCACCACTGGAAGTTGACGGTGACCAGCGCCGAGAAGGCCGCCATCACCGACATGTTGGGAGGGTGCACATGGGCGGGCAAGCGCTGACACCGACCGGTCCGGGCGGTGCCGACGCCGGGGCCGACCCGGCCGGGGCGGCAACGACCGGAGCCGGGGCGGCACCCGAGGGGGCGGCACCGGCCGGCGACGGGGTCGACGGGGGCGGGGCCGCAGCGGCGGCCACCGCCGGGATGACCGCCGACGGCCGGGCCGCCGGCTCGGCCGAGGTGCCCGGCGCGGGGATGACCGCCGACGCGGGCGGCGACGGTACGCCCCGCGAGCTGACCGCCGACCTGGTCGCCGGCCCCGGTGGGGTGATGACCGACGAGGTCGGTGTGGTGACCGGTGAGCTGACCCTGAAGTCCCGGTACGCCGACGGCCAGGTCACCCTCGCCGTCCAGTACAAGGACGCCGACGAGTGGTACGCGGTGACGGGCGGGACCGCCAAGCTGGACGACCCGGCCGGCCTGGACGCCGTACACACCATCGCGGTGGCCCTGCTGCACCGTCCCGAGGGCTGACCCGGCACCGCAGCGGTCCGGTCGGCGTCGCCGGGGATCACCGCACCTGCGGCGGCCCGCACCCGTCCCGCCGGCCGCCCGATCGGCGTGGCGCGTGACGAGGGCCCCTTCCCGTACCCGGGAAGGGGCCCTCGTCGTGTGCTCACAGGGTGGGGATCAGCTCACCGGTGTCGCCCGGCGCCCCGCCGTCGTCCGGCCGGACCAGCTCCGGCGCCACGTCGTGCGGGCGGAGCCGCCCGGCGGCGATGTCCTCGGCGAAGTGGCAGGCCACCCGGTGCCCGCCCACGACGTCCCGCAGCGCCGGCCGCTCGTCGGCGCAGCGGGTCGGCTGCGCCCACGGGCACCGGGTGTGGAACCGGCAGCCGGCCGGCGGGTTGGTGGGCGACGGCAGGTCACCGGCGAGCAGGATCCGCTCCCGCCGGTCCTCCACCAGCGGGTCCGGCACCGGCACCGCCGACATCAACGCCCTGGTGTACGGGTGCATCGGCTCCCGGTAGAGGTCGTCGCTGGACGCCTCCTCCACCAGCCCACCCAGGTACATCACCCCGACCGTGTCGGCGATGTGCCGGACCACCGCCAGGTCGTGCGCGATGATCAGGTACGTCAGCCCGCGCTCGTTCTGGAGGTCCTCCAGCAGGTTGAGCACCTGGGCCTGGATCGACACGTCCAGGGCGGAGACGGGTTCGTCGGCGACGATCAGATCCGGGTCGAGGACCAGTGCGCGGGCGATACCGATGCGCTGGCGCTGCCCGCCGGAGAACTCGTGCGGGTACTTGCTCAACGCCGAGGCGGGCAGCCCGACCGCCTTCAGGGTGTCCCGCAGCCGCCGGCTCGTCGCCTCCTTGTCGTCGGCCAGCCCGTGCGCCTTGAGCCCCTCCACCAGCAGCGACTCCACCGACTGCCGGGGGTCCAGGCTGGACAACGGGTCCTGGAAGATCATCTGCATCCGGCGGCGGGCCTTGCGCATCGACTCGCCCTTGAGCGCGCGCACGTCGGCACCGTCGAAGACGATCTCACCGTCGGTCGGCTCGACCAGCCGCAGCAGGCCCCGGCCGAGCGTCGACTTGCCGCACCCCGACTCGCCCACCAGGCCGTACGTCTCACCCGCGTTGATCGACAGTGAGACGCCGTCGACCGCGTAGACGTAGCCGACGGTACGGTCGAAGAGCAGGCCACTCTTGATCGGGAAGTGCACCTTGACGTCGCGCAGCTCGATCAGCGGTCGCCCCTGCCCGGTGGCGTCCCCCGGCCCGGGCTGCCCGGCCCCGGCGTCGCCCGGCGCGGTGGTCGTACCGGCCTCCGTTCCCGGCAGCCCGGTCGCGGCGTCGTCCGTCCCCACCCGCCCGGTCGCGGCCTCGTCCGTGGCCGACCGCTGGGTCGCGGCCTCGTTCTCCGGTCCGGTCCGTTCGGTCACGGCACCGCCACCTCCTCCGAAACAGGGTTGTTGCACCGCAGGTCGCCGCCGGTGGCGGTGGGCTCCAACGGGGGCGGGCCGTCCAGGCAGGCGTCCACCACGTTGTCGCAGCGCGGCGCGAAGGCGCAGCCCTCGACCCACGGGATGTTGTCGGCCACCGAACCCCGGATGGCGTGCAGCCGCTCGCCCCGCGGCGAGTCGAGCCGGGGCACCGAGCTGAGCAACCCGTGCGTGTACGGGTGCCGGGGCCGGGCGAACAGCTCGTGCCGGGCGGCCCGCTCCACCACCCGGCCGCCGTAGAGCACGTTGACCGTGTCGCAGAGACCGGCCACCACCCCGAGATCGTGCGTGATCATGATGAGCGCGGTGCCGGTCTCGTCGACCAGCTGCTTGAGCAGGGTGAGGATCTGCGCCTGGATGGTGACGTCCAGCGCGGTCGTCGGCTCGTCCGCGATCAGCAACCGGGGCTTGCAGGCCAACGCGATGGCGATCAGGGCCCGCTGCCGCATCCCACCGGAGATCTGGTGCGGGAACTCCGTCAGCCGGCGGTCCGGGTCGGGGATGCCGACCGCGTCGAGCAGCTCCCGGGCCTCCCGCAGCGCCTTGCGCCGGTCCATCCCCCGGTGCCGCTCCAGCACCTCGGCCACCTGCACCCCGATCGGGATGACCGGGTTCAGCGAGGACAGCGGGTCCTGGAAGATCATGCCGATGTCCCGGCCCCGCCGGTCCCGCAGGTCGTCCGGGCGCAGCTTGAGCAGGTCGGTGCCCTCGAACAGCACCTCGCCGGTGACCCGGTTGCCCCGCTTCGGCAGCAGCCCCATGATGGCCAGGCTGGTCACGCTCTTGCCGCAGCCGGACTCGCCGACCAGGCCGACCGTCTGCCCCGGCTCCACCGTGAAGCTGACCTGGTCGACCGCCGCGAACGGCCGCTCGCCCCGGCGCTGGAACACCACGCTCAGATCGCGTACGTCGAGCAGGCTCATCGGGTCACTTCCTCACTGTGCTGGTCGTTCGCTCCCGGCTGCGGTCGCCGGCCCACCGGGTGACCGCCCGGCCCGGGACCGCCGGCCCCCGGTCGGGCGGGTCGCACACCGACCTGCCGCACCGCCGTCACCGCCGGTTCTTCGGGTCGATCGCCTCACGCATCGCCTCACCGAGCAGGGTGAAACCGAGCGCGACCACGATGATCGCGAGCGCCGGATAGTAGGCCAGCTCGGGGCGGACCTCGAAGTAGCGCTGGCCGTCCACACCCAGCATCAGCCCCCACTCGGCCCGGTTGATGTCCGGGTCGCCGAGGCCGAGGAAGGACAACGCCGCCGCGTCCAGGATCGCCACCGCGAAGGTCAGGGTGGCCTGCACGATCACCGCGGTCAGCGAGTTGGGCAGCATGTGCCGCAGGACGATGTTGCGCTCCTTGACGCCCAACGCCCGCGCGGCGAGCACGTGATCGCTCTCCCGCTGGGCGAGCATCGAGCCGCGCAGCAGCCGGGCGAAGATCGGCACGCTGACGATCGCCACCGCGAAGATGACCGTCCACTGGCTCGACCGGCTGGCCATCGCGACCAGGGTGATCGCCAGCAGCAGGCTGGGCAGCGCCAGCATCACGTCGGTGAGGCGCATCAGCACGACGTCGACCCAGCCGCCGAAGGCACCGGCCACCGCACCGAGCAGTACGCCCAGGGTGAGGCCGATCAGGGTGGCGAGCACGCCGACGAAGAGGGTCTGCCGGCTGCCGTGGATCATGCGGGAGAAGAAGTCCCGACCGAGCGGGTCCGAGCCGAACGGGTGCCCGGCGGTGGCGCCCGGGATGCTGTCCACGGTCAGGTCCCGGGTCAGCTCGTCGAACCGCTGCACCGGGTCGTGCGGGGCGATCAGCGGCGCGAAGATCGCCACCAGCACGAACAGTCCGACGATGACGGCACCGACGATGGCCACCGGGTTGCGGCGCAGCCGGCGCAGCGCGTCCCGGTAGAGGCTGACCCCGCCCGGGTCCGCGGTGGCCCGCGCCAACTCGTCGAGCCGGGCCCGCTTACGGTCGCCGAGTCGACCGATGCTGCGCTCCCGCCGCTGTGCCGGGGTCTCGCCGGGCTGGCCGGTCGGGTTCTCGCCGGGCTGCCCGTCGGCGGCCGGGCCCTCGGCGGGCTGGTCGGTGGGGGTGTCGCCGGTGCGGGGCTTGCCCACGCCGGGGCGGGTGGTCGGGTCACTCATCGCACACGCACCCTCGGGTCGATGAACGCGTAGGAGAGGTCGACCAGCAGGTTGACCAGTACGAAGACCAACGCGGCGAGCAGGATGATCGCCTGGAGCACCGGATAGTCCCGGCCGCCGCTGATCGAGTCGGTGATCAGGGTGCCGAGGCCGCCCCAGTTGTAGACCTTCTCGGTGAGCACCGCGCCGGAGAGCAGCGCGCCCGTCTGCAGACCGATGGTGGTGACCACCGGCAGCAGGGCGTTGCGCAGGATGTGCCGGCCCCGGATGGTGCGGTGCCGCAGGCCCTTCGCCTCGGCGGTCCGCACGTAGTCCTCGTTGAGCACGTCGAGCACGCTGGCCCGGGTGATCCGGACGATCACCGCCAGCGGGATCGTGGCCAGCGTGACCGCCGGCAGGATCAGGTGCCAGAGCGCGTCGGCGCTGGCGTCGAACTCCCGGGTGAGCAGGCCGTCCAGGACGTAGAACCCGGTCACGGTGGTGTTGTCCATCCCGGTGCTGATCCGCCCGGACGGCGGGAACCAGTGGATGTCCTGGGTGAGCACGTCCTTGAGCAGGTAGCCCAGGAAGAAGATCGGGATCGAGATGCCGAGCAGGGTGCCGGCGATGGTCAGGTTGTCGAGGAGTCGGCCCCGGTAACGGGCGGCGAGGTAGCCCAGCGGCACGCCCAGGCCGACCGCGATGATCATGGCGGCGACGGCCAGTTCGATGGTGGCCGGGAAGGCGCGGGCGATGACGTCGGTGACCGGGTCACCGGAGCGGATCGAGTTGCCCAGGTCCCCGGTGATGACCCGCTGCATGAACTTGCCGTACTGCACGAGGATCGGCTGGTCGTAGCCGAGGGCCTTGATCAGCAGCGCTCGCCGCTCCGGGGTGGCCCGCTCGCCGAGCAGCGCCTCGACCGGCCCGCCGGGCAGGTTGCGCAACCAGACGAAAATCAGCGCGGACAGCGCTATCAGCGTCACCACCAGCTGCAGCAGGCGGCGGACTATGACTCGCAACATCTCTCACACACCAGACTCTCGATGTTCGCGGCATCGGCCCGGGCCGGCACTTGCTCCCGACCCGGGCCGATGCACGCCTACGGCGTCAGCCGACGGACGTCACTTGCTGACGCTGACCGTGTTGAAGCGCTCGTCGGTCAGCGGGCTGGCGACCAGCCCCTGCACGTCCTTGGTGACGACGATGGCCGGCGGGGCGTGCCAGACCGGCACGGCCGGCAGCCACTTGGCGGCGATGTCGCGGTTGACCTGCTCCCAGGCCGCCTTCTTGCCCGCCTCGTCGACGGTGCCGTCGGCCTTGGCGATCGCGTCGAACATCTCGGTCATGGCCTGGTCACCGAACTCGACCTTGCCCCGACCGAAGAAGGTGCCGACGAAGTTGCCCGGGTCGTTGTAGTCGCCGGTCCAGCCGAGGATGTGCAGGTCCTGCTTGCCGAACTGCTGCACGTCGTCCTTGAAACCACCGTTCCACGGACGCGGCGTGCCGTTGACCTTGATGCCGACGGCCTGCAGGTCGTTGGCGAGGACGGTAAAGATCTCCTGCGGGTTCGGCATGTACGGCCGGGAGACGTCCGGCGGGTAGTAGAAGTTGAGGGTCAGCCCCTCCGCACCGGCCTCCTTGAGCAGCTGCTTGGCCTTGTCCGGGCTGTACTCGTACTTCTGCACGTCCGGGGCGTAGCCGAGCACGGTGTCCGGCATGAACTCGTCGGCGACCTTGGTGCCACCCGGGCCCTTGGTCTGCACGAGCTGCTGACGGTTGAGGGCGTAGGCGATCGCCTGGCGTACCCGCAGGTCCTTCAGCTTGGGGTTCTTCTGGTTGATGCCCAGGTAGAGGATGTTGAACGCCGGGCGGTCGAGGACCTGGAAGCCCTCACCGGACAGCGCCTTGCGGTCGGCCGGAGCCGGGAAGTCGATGCCCTGGACGGTGCCCGCGCGCAGCTCCTGCTTACGGGTGTTCTCGTCCTTGATCACCTTGATGATGACCTTGTCGACCTTGGCCTTCTCGCCCCAGTAGTCGGGGTTGCGGTTCAGGGTGATCTCGTTCTTGGCCTTGTCCCAGCCGCCGAACGTGAACGGGCCGGTGCCGACCGGGGTGGTGGTCGCGAACGAGCTGTACTCGAAGGAGTCGCCGTTCTGCTTGACCGTGTCGGCGTCGCCCTTCTTGAGGGCCTCCGGGCTGGCGATCGAGAGCGCGGTCAGCGCGAACGCGCCGGGGAACGCACCCTTGTACTGGTTGAGGGTGACGACGGCGGTGCCCTCGTCCTTGGCCTCGCACTTGTTGTAGAGCGCCTGGCCGGCACCCTCGGCCTCGTTCTTGGCGAACCCGCCGAAGACGTCCTGGTAGTAGATCATCTGCGACTGGGCGGCGGCGCCCTTCATGTTGTACCAGCGGTCGAAGTTGTAGCAGACCGCGGCCGAGTTGAAGGGGGTGCCGTCGTGGAACTTCACGCCCTGGCGCAGCTTGAAGGTCCAGACCTTGCCGTCGGGGTCGTGCTCCCAGCTCTCGGCCAGGCCACCCACCAGGTCAGCCGTGCCCGGCTTGTGCTGGATCAGCGTGTCGTACATCTGCCGGACCGGCCGGAACGACTCACCGTCGTCGTTGAAGATCGGGTCGAAGTTCTTCGGGTCACCGGCACCGGCGAAGATGAAGGTGCCGCCCGTCTTGGCCTCGCCACTGCTGTCATCGCCGCGGTCGCTCTCCGCACAGCCGGCCGCGCCGACCGCCAGGGCTGCAACGGCCACGAGGCTCACGGCCGTCCTTAGCCTTCTCGCCTGCATCTCTCACCTCTGTCATCCGCCTGAACAACGCCGGTCCATGGCTCGGTCCGTGAGCGGGAGGCTATGACACGTCACACCGAAGCGGAACGCCCGTTAGGCAATCGCTATCAAGCCGACACCAAGCGCAAGGTCTGACACCGCCGGATCTCCCGACAAACAGGACTGTCACAGCGGTACCTCGGGGATATGTCCGCAACCGCCCGGACCATCCGAGTCCGCGGTCGTTCCCGGTCACCCGCCGGCACCGGCCCACCCGACCGCCTCCCGCAGCCCGGTCGGCGGGGCACCGGTCGGGGACCGTAACGGCCGTCGTGCGCGCCGTGTCCGGTTCCGGGAGTACGCTGCGCGCCCGCCCGCGCGGTCTGCGTGTCATGGGGTCGACGTCCCGTGACCGGCGGCACCCCCGGGCCGGAATCCGGGCCGGCCCGCAGGCGTTACACCCTGCGTACGACCGCAGCACCACCCCCGGCCGCCCGGCCCGACGCCCCCCGGCGGAATGAGCGGGCACCGACGGTCGTTACACCTCCCACGGACGACCGCAGCACCACCCCCGACCGGCCCGCCCCCGCATCCGTGTGGGAATGGCCTAGGGACCCCGGTCGTTACACCTTTCCCCGGCACGAGCGGCCCACCTCCCCGG
>NZ_JBEZEK010000043.1:0-24787 GCF_040648835.1 Micromonospora sp. NPDC049081
CGCGCCGATCAGGGTGTGGGTGGCCCCGCCGATGCCGAGCACGTGTTCGCTGTGCAGCGGTCGACCCGGGCGGGCGCTGGCCGGTACGTCGGGGATCTTGCGCATGGTGTCGATCTCGCCCTGCTGGGTGGTGACGATCTGCTGCGCCATGGCCCTGGCCCCGGCGTGCCGGCCGTCCGCCAACTCCTGCCGGGCCATGGTGATCGCACCCTCGTGGTGGGCGATCATCAGGGTGAGGAACCGGCGGTCGAAGTCCCGACCGGTCGCCCCCTCCAACCGGGCCAGGTCGGCGTCGGACATCATCCCCGGCATGCCGTGGTCCATCCCCGGCAGGTGACCGTCGGCCGGGCCGCCGGACGGGACGGGCCGGCCCCAGGCGGTCAGCCACCCGGTCATGGTGGCGATCTCCGGGGCCTGGGCGGCACGGATCTGTTCGGCCAGCCGGGTGACCTCCGGATCGGCGGCCCGGTTCCCGGCCAGCTCCGACATGCGTACCGCCTGCTGGTGGTGCGGAATCATCATCTGGGCGAACATCACGTCCGCCGGGGCGACCCCGGCGGACACGGAGGCGGCCGGGGCGGTGCCCGCGGCCGGACGGCCGTGGCCGCCGTCGGTGGAGTGGCCCCCGCCGCAGGCGGTCAGGGCGGACGCGGTGGTGAGAGCGACGCCGGCCAGGGCGGCGCGACGGGCAAGGGTACGAGTGGACACGGGCAGACCTTTCGGTACGACGGAGACGGACGGCGGACACGGCGGAGCCGCGCCCGGGTGTCCTATCTGCGCAGTACCGACACCGTGGCGAACCGGAGCCCGAGCGGGCGCGGTGGCGGGGCGCGCGGCTCCCGGGGCCGCGACGGCGGACGGGCCACCCCGGCCGGCCTGGTACGCACCGCGAAGAGCAGCACCAGCAGCATCACGGTGAGCGCCCCGAGCACCGCCAGGCAGACGCTCCACCCGGTGGCCGGTGAGCCGGTCGGCTCGTCGGGCAGCACCACCACACATCCGGCCCCGCACCCGAGGGGACGGGCCGTCACCATCGTGAGCCGTACCGGACCGGTCAGGTCCCCCCGGTCCATGACCGGCGACACGACGGACGTCCGGTGGGGGCGCTCGACCGGGGTGTCGTGCCCGACGGAGGTCCGGTCCGCCGAGGTGGAGTGGCCGACCGTGGAGTGGCCGACCGGCCGACCGTCGGCGGGATGACCGGCGGCCGGGTGCGCGTCGTGGCCGAGGGTGTGCATCGCGGACAGCCCCAGCAGGGTGCCGACGAGCAGCAGCAGCCGCAGCCACCGCCCGGCCGTCGTCGTTCCCGCCCGCCGCACGGTTCCACGCTAGCCGTCCCGGACGGCCGGCGGGCCCGGACGGGTCGGCCACCCGACACGGGCGTACCGGCCGCAGCGGTGGCGGGGCCTGCCACCAGCACGTGAACCGCGCGGCCCGACCTGGTGCTGGCTACCATCGTCCGACGACCCGCCGCCCGTGGATGAACCGGCTGGCCGGCTGACACGTATCCCGTCCCGGATCGTTGGGAGTACTCGCACACATGGGCGCCGACCACACCCGTCCCGCTCCGTCCACCCCACCCCGGGTGCGGCGGATCCTCGTCATGACGGTGGTGCCGCTCATCGTCGTCACGGTGATCGCCACGCTGCTGCTCTGGCCGGGGGAGACCCCGAAGATCGACCAGGGCGAGCAGGTGCCCCGCTACCACGGCACGGTGACCCGGGTGGTGACCGAGCCGTGCCCGCCCGTCCCGCAGACCCCCGACGGCCCGTCGGGGGCGGCCGACGGGCCGTGCGGGACGGTGACGGTCACCGTCGGGCAGGGCCCGGACAGTGGTGAGCAGGTCGAGACGCCGGTCCCGTCCGGGCCGGGGGCACCGACGGTGACGGTCGGCGACGAGGTGGTGCTGGTCGCGTTGGCCGACCCCACCGACCCGTCGGTGAGCAGCTACCACATCGCCGAGCACCAGCGGGGCATGCCGCTGCTCTGGCTGGTCGCCCTGTTCGCGGCGGCGATCGTCGCGTTCGGCCGGCTGCGCGGGCTGGCCGCCCTGGCCGGCCTCGGGGCGAGCTTCGCCATCCTGTTGACCTTCGTGGTGCCGGGCATCTCCGCCGGGGGCGCACCGCTGCCGATCGCGGTCACCGGCGCCGCGCTGATCATGTTCGTGGTGCTGTACCTCACCCACGGGGTCACCGCACAGACCTCGGTGGCGGTGCTCGGCACGCTGGGCAGCCTGGTGCTGACCGGCGTCCTGGGCACGCTGGCCACCGCCGCCACCCACCTGACCGGGTACGGCAGCGAGGAGGCCACCACGCTGTCGATGTACCAGCGCGACGTGGACCTGCACGGACTGCTGCTGGCCGGGATCATCATCGGTTCGCTGGGTGTCCTGGACGACGTCACGGTCACCCAGTCGGCCACCGTCACCGAGCTGGCGCACGCCAATCCGGGGCTGTCCCGGTTGCAGCTCTACCGGGCGGCGACCCGGGTCGGGCGGGCGCACATCGCGTCCACGGTCAACACGATCGTGCTGGCGTACGCGGGGGCCTCGTTGCCGTTGCTGCTCCTGCTCACCGCCGACAGCCGGCCGGTGAGCCAGATCCTGACCAGCGAGTTCCTGGCCCAGGAGATCGTCCGCAGCGCGGTGGCGACCCTGGGGCTGGTGGCGGCGGTGCCGCTGACCACCGGATTGGCCGCGCTCGTCGTCACCGCCGGGCGTGGTCCCGCCGACGCCGACGCGACCGGACCGACGCCCACCCCACGCCCCGCCCCCGACCGTGCCGAGGCGCTGGCGGCGCTGAGCGGCCCCCGGCACGGCGAACCGTCCACCCCGGCCCCCGCACGGTGGCCAGACCCGGAAAGGAGCACGGACACCGCATGGTGACACTGCGCTGTGTGACCGGAGGTGAGGTCGCGGCTGTCGGTCGCGTCACTGATTACCCCTCGCTATCGGGAAAATACGCATTTTGCCGGGTTGTGACCGTAGATCCCCGGTACGACTCTCGGGTAACCTCGCTGCCGGTCACCGCCGAAGGCGCCCACCGGAGCCAGCGGTGCCACCGCCCAATCGCCGTACGGCGAGCCGGGGAACCGAGCACCTGGGGTGAATCCGCGCCAGCGGTAGGGGCCACTTCCGTCCCGAACCCGTCAGCTAACCCGGTCGGCGGTCGACGGAAGGGACAACTGTGACGGCACCCCTACGCCACTGGTGGACTCCGGTGGTGGCCGTGCTCGCCGCCCTGGCGCTGGTCGCCGGGCCCGCCGCCGCCCCCGCGGCGGCAGCACCCAACGCGCCCACCCCCTCGGGGCACGAGGAGGACGAGGAGCCGAAGCTGCTCACCGACGTCATCGAGGCGACGAACCGGGAGTATTCGGCGGCGAAGAACCGGCTGGAGAAGTCCAAGAAGCGCCAGCTCGAGTACGCCATCGAGGTGGAGAAGGCGGAGCAGGAGCTGGCGGCGTTGGCTCCGCAGGTCAACGAGATCGCCGCCCAGTCGTACCGGACGGGTCGGGTCGGCGCGGTCGCGGCGCTGCTGGAGAGCAACGCCCCGGACACCTTCGTCCGGCGGGCCGCCGCCCTGGACGAGCTGAACATGGTCAACGCCGGCAAGCTGGCCGAGGTCAACAAGGTCAAGAAGCGTGCCGAGCAGGCCAAGCTCGCCGTCGACACCGAGGTCCGTGAGCAGCAGAAGCAGACCAACCTGATGGCCAAGAAGAAGACCGAGGCCGACAAGGCGCTCGCTCTGGTCGGTGGTCGGGGCTTCACCGGTGGCCTGGTCGACGCCACCTCGCCGGTCGCCCGGATCGCCCCCGGTCAGACGGCCGACGGCGACTGGCGCGGCGAGTCGTGCAGCGAGAACGACCCCACCACGTCCGGCTGCATCACCCCGCGCACGCTGCACATGTACAAGGAGGTCAAGCGGGCCGGCTTCAACCGGTTCGTCGGCTGCTACCGCCCCGGCGGGCCGTGGGAGCACCCCAAGGGCAAGGCGTGCGACTGGTCGTTGCAGAAGAGCGGCTTCAGCCCGTGGCACAACAACGACACCCGGATGTACGGCAACAACCTCGCCGCGTTCCTGATCCGCAACTCGGACCGGTTGGGCATCTACTACGTGATCTGGAACCGGCAGATCTGGTTCCCGGCCAACGGCTGGAGTTCGTACTCCGGGCCCTCCAACCACACCGACCACGTCCACGTGTCATTGATGTAGCCGGCCATGACCCTGGCGGTGCGGTGTCCGGGGCCCGGGCACCGCACCGCCCCGGTGAGGTGATCGAGTCGGCCAGCACGAAGGCCGCCCGGCTGAGCCGGGCGGCCTTCGTCGTGCGTGGTACGCCTCAGCCGGGGACGGCCGCGGGCTCGCCGGTCGGCACGGCGTCGACACCCGTCGGCACGGCCGGCCCGGGTACGACGGCAGCGGCCGCCGCGGTGGTGGGCGCAGCCGCCCGGGTGGCGGGAGCGGCGGCCTCGTGGGCCGGGGCGACCTGGCGGACCTCACCGGCGGCGAGGCGGTAGGACATGCCGACCACCGCGCACCGCCCGGCGGCCACCTCGGCGGCGATCACCGGGGAGTTGCCGAGCAGCACCTCGACGGTCTGCGCGATGTGGATGTCGACGATCCCGTCGATGTCGTGCACCCCCTGCTGGTCGGCGCGACGCAGGCTCGGCCCGACGGCGGCGACCACCGAGTAGAGGTGCCCCGGGGGCTGGGTGCCGGTACGGGCCGCCTCCCGGGCCGCCTGCACCGCCCCGCAGGAGTCGTGCCCGAGGACCACCACCAGCGGGGTGCCGAGGATCGTCACCGCGTACTCGACGCTGCCGAGCACCTCCGGCCCGGCGGTGTGCCCGGCGGTCCGGACCACGAAGAGGTCACCCAGACCCCGGTCAAAAATGATCTCGGCGGCCAGCCGGGAGTCGGAGCAGCCGACGATGACGGCGAAGGGATGCTGGCCGTCGGCGACGGCGGCCCGGTGGCTGGCACCCTGGTTGGGGTGGTGGGGCTCCCCGGCGACGAAACGCCGGTTGCCCGCCTGTAGTTCGGCCAGCGCCTGGGTCGGAGTGATCGGGGCCATTGCCTCACCTCGGTCCGGAATCGCACCTGGTCACGCCGGCCGGCGGCGACGACGGCCGTGTTCCCACGGTCACACGCAGCGAAAGGTACGTCAAGATTTCGTGATCCACGTTTCAGGCTTTGGTCGCCACGATGTCGACCAGGGGTCGAGGCCCACGGTCCGACCCGGCGGCCGACGGCGGGCCTCCCAGGTACGGGCCATACGATGACGTCATGGCGACGACGACGGGCGGCACCGGGAGCACCCGGAACTGGACGTTCCTCACCAACCACGGTCACGTGCTGCTCGCCATCGCCCGCAACCCCACCGCCCGGCTGCGGGACGTCGCCGACGAGGTCGGGGTGACCGAGCGGGCCGCCCAGGCCATCGTGGCGGACCTGGAGACCGGTGGCTACCTGCGGCGTACCCGGGTCGGCCGACGCAACGAGTACACGATCGACCCGAGCGGTCACTTCCGGCACCCCGCCGAGGCCGACCGCCAGGTCGGTGCCCTGCTCGCCCTCTTCACCCCCACCACGCCGACCTCGACGTCGGGGCCCACGGCCCACCCGACCGACGCCTGAGGCATCAGCCCACCTGCCCGACCGAACCCGGCGGCGACAGCCCGGGCGACCGACGCCCCGGGCTGCAGCCAGGTGACCGACGCCCTGGGCGGCAGCCCGGGCGACCGGTGCCGAGTCGACGGCCCGCCCACCCCCGGGGCGGACGTGGGCGGGGGCCGTCGGGAGTCCGGTGCTTCATCGGGGCCACGGCGCGCTGGCAGCGCCCGGACCGCTCCCCAGGCCGGGACGGCTCAGCAGAACCGGCCCGGGGACGCCTCGACAGAACCGGCCCGGGGACGGTTCAGCAGAAGCTGCCGGCCCGCGCGCCGCCGTCCTGCCGGGTGGTACGGAGGTCGCAGAGGTCGTAGCCGTTGGCGGTGAGCGCCGCCTTCGCCGCCGTCGTCTGTGCCCCGGTCAGCGCCGGCTCCCGGGACAGGACGAAGCCGGTGCTGCGGTCCGGGTCACCGACGACCGCCCAGCGGTAGTCGGGGTCGAGCCCGATCACCACGTAGTTCGGCCCGCCCAGGTAGAGCCACCGGTTGCCGAGCTTGAGGAACGACACGGTCAACGCCGAGTCGGCCGGCGGGTTCTCGCTGCGGGCCCGACCGGTGACCGCGCTGGTGGTGCCGACGATGGTCTGGCAGGTGTTGCGGACCCCGACGGTGCCGTCGGGCTGGACGTCGTACCGGGCCTTGACGTTCTTGAAGCACTGGATCTCGAAGATCGCCGGGATGGCGGCGACCTGGTACCAGTCGCCCGCGTACCGCTCGACGTCGACGTCGGCGACCGGGGTGAGTGGCCCGGTGTCGACGGCGGTCGGCGCGGCCTGCGCGGGTACGGCGGTGGCCAGCACCGTCGCGGTGGCGACGGCGACGGCCGCGGCGACCTGACGACGTACTCCCATGGTGTCTCCTCCGGTCTGTTCGGTCCCGGCGCGGCAGGGTGTCGCGCCGCCGGCCAATTGCCCGGACCGACCGGGCGGAAACTGTCGGCATTCTCATCGCCGTCGATGCATCCAGGGGCAGGTCAGCGCGCGTATCCCTGCTGGGAACGGTCCGTCCACAGGGCACACCGTGGCCCGGGTCACTGGTCCGATCGGGTCACCGACGCTGCGCGCACGGCCGGGTGGGGATAGGTTGGACGGGTGATCCGCCCAGCTTCCACCCGGCCCGTCTGGGTGTCGAGGCTGCGCGACCTGGCCCGGTTGGCGGTCACCGCCCTGGTGCTCACCGTCGGCCTCGGCGGGCTGTTCGCCGCCACCGGTGGCCCGGCCGCCGCTGCCGCCCAGCCGCTCGTGGTGACCTCGCGGGTGGCCGAGCTACCCGCCGACGCCTACGCCGGGGACGACGCGTCCACCGAGACCCGTCCCGGTGCCGGGCGAACCGCCCACGGGCCCACCCGGCCGCTGCCGGCCGGATCCGCCGACGAGCCCACGGTCCGGCCCGCCGCCCGGGTGGACGTGGCGACGCCGGACCCGGCCCGGGACGCCACCGGCCGGCGCGGCCCGCCCCGGCACTGAGCGGCGCGGCACTCCCGGTGCCCGTCCCCGACCGCGCCCAGGTCCGAGGTGGGCCGGCCGGATCCGGTCCGTTGAGGACACGCCGCCCGTAGCTCCCGCCCCGACCGGGCCCCCGTCCGTCCACATCGTTGTTCCACCGTGAGGTGCTGGTGATGCAGACCGTCTTCTCCGCCGTCCTACCCGACGTCCCCGCCGCCGCCGGAATCTGGCTGATCCTGCTCGCCGTCGCGGCCGTCGCCGTCGCAGCCCTGGTCGTCCGTCCCGACCGGTTCCGGCTGGCGGTGGCCCGCCGGTTCCGCGACGCCGCCCTGCCCGACGACCGGGAGCGCACCGAACAGCACCGGGAGCACACCCGGTACGCCGAGGAGGTCGCCGTGGCGGCCGACCGGGCGGGCACCACCGCGAGCCGGCTGCGGGCCGAGTGGCTGGCCACCCAGGACGAGGTCGAGTCCGCCTGGACGGCCCTGGAGTCGGCCGAGGCGCACCTGCGTCGGCTCGCCGCCGCCGCGGCCATGCCGCTGCCGCACACCGGGCAGACCCCGGCCGAGTACGCCGACCGGGAGCGCTGGCTGCACCGGGCCGCCGAGGAGGCACACCGCCGGGGCGAGCTGTCGGACGCGCAACTCGACGACGCCCTCGCCCACCGCGCCGGCTGGGACCCGCGCCGGCACCCCGTGGAGCAGGAACTGGTGCTGCGCCGCGCCACGCGGGACCACCTGGCCGCCCGGCACCGGGCGGCGGTCGCCCGGGAACAGGCCGCCTGGCGGGCTGCCGACCTGGCCGGGGCGGCGGCGCGCAGCCTGCGGGACGAGGCGTTCGCCGCGCGGGAGCGCCGGCCGGAGCGGGCCGAGTCGGTGCTGCCGATGACGGACAGCCCGCGCCCGTCGGCCGAAGCCACCCGGGAGAACCCCACCGTGGCACGCGGCCGGGCCGCTGTCGCCGCCTACTGACCCCACCGCCACCGGCCGGCCCGTCGGGTCGGCGACGGAATCCGGCGCGACGGGCCGGGCTGGGCTAGCGTTGCGGGCATGTCCCGGGAGATGTGGGCGCTCGTGGTCGTCGGCGGCATCCTGGCGCTGGCGACGCTGGTCGGCGCGGTCCTGCTGGCGGTACGGGTCATCCGCACCCGACGGCTGCTCGGCACGCTGGGCGTGGGCGGCAAGGTGGCCTTCTACGGCGCGCTCATCTACACGATCCTGCCGGTCGACGTGTTGCCCGACCCGATCTACCTGGACGACATGGGTGTGCTGGCCGGTGCGCTGATCTACCTGGGTCGCCTGGCCCAACGCCGTCGGGCCGCCGGGCCGCCGCTGCCCGGCCGACCCGGTGCCCTGTCCGACGCCTCATCCTCCCCGCCCGGCCAGGGCCGGACCGGGCGGATGATGTCATGATCGGGGCTGAACCGGGGCGACGCCCCGCACGGGACGGGAAACGGACATGGCCGGCAGACACCAGTTGGACCCGTACGACGAGCGGGTCCTCACCTTCTGCCGGGAGCGGCACCTGGCCACGCTGACCACCCCACGTCCCGACGGCACGCCGCACGTCGTACCGGTCGGGTTGACCTACGACGCGACGGCCGGGCTGGCCCGGGTGATCACCTCCGGTGGTTCGGCCAAGGCCCGGTACGTCGCCGCCGCCGGATCGGCCGGCGTCCCGGTGGCCGCCTGCCACCTCGACGGCCGTTGGTGGCTGACCGTCGAGGGTCGGGCGGTGCTGCGCACGGACCCCGACGCGGTGGCCGAGGCGGAGCGCCGGTACGCGGAGCGCTACCGCCAGCCGCGCCCGAACCCGGAGCGGGTCGTCATCGAGATCACCGTGACCCGGCTGCTGGGTTCCCTTCCGCCCCTCCCGTCCGACTAGGACCGATCCACCGACCGTGTGTCGGGACGGCCCCGCGCGGCACACCGGCAGCGGGCGTCCGTAGCCCGGCCGGAGGTCGGCCCCGGGGTGCGTCCCCGGACGGGTCGGCCCGGGAAGCCGGGACCGGCAGCTCATCGACGGTGATGGTTCGGGTGCCCGGTGGTGGGTACAGGCCCGCCAGGAGCCGATCCGCCCGCAACCGGTAAGGGGCACCGAGATGAGCAACGCACAGGCCACCACGGGTCAGGACGTCGTGGACGTCCTGACCGCCGACCACCACGAGATCGAGACGATCTTCGCGGAGCTGGAGAGCCGACAGGGCAGCGCCGAGCACCGTCGCCGGCTGGCCGACGTGATGATCGCCGAGTTGGTCCGGCACGCGGTCGCCGAGGAGATGTACGTCTACCCGACCGCCCGCCGGGCGTTGCCCGACGGCGACCAGCTCGCCGAACACGAGATCGCCGAGCACGCCGTGGCCGAGCGGACGCTGAAGGAGCTGGAGCCGCTGGACCCGTCCGACGCCCGCTTCGAGCCGCTGATCAGCCACCTGACGAAGAGCATCCGGCACCACGTGAAAGAGGAGGAGGCTGAGCTCTTTCCCCGGCTGCGGGCCGCCGTCGCCCACGAGGAGCTGGTCGAACTGGCCGACCGGGTCCAGGCGGCGAAGGGACACCTGCCGACCCGCCCGCACCCCGGCGCCCCGGACCATCCGCCGGCGAACCGGCTGCTCAATCCCGGTGCGGGCCTGGTCGACCGGATCAGGGACGCGCTGAGCGGGCGGCCCACCACCAGGGCGGAGCTGCACGACCAGCAGGGTTGAGCGGGGGTGGTGGCCGTCTCCGGGTACCCCGCCGGGGCCGGCCACCACCCGCTCAGGCGCCCGGGGCGATCCGGCTGTCGTCGGCCGCGTCGGACACCACGATCGCCTCCATCGGGCAGGACTCGGCGGCGTCCAGCACCGCGTCCGCCGGATCGATCCGTTCGGCCAGCGGCCGGGACAATCCGTCCACCAGCACGAAGTGGGCCGGGGCGTAGCCCGCGCAGATTCCTGCCCCGATGCACCGGGTCGGGTCCACGTGCACCCGCCAGCCGTGCTCCCCCATCTGTCCTCCGTCCTTCCGTCACCAGGTGACGGGCAACGCCGTCAGGCCCCGGACCAGCAGGCCGCTCTTCCAGGTCAGTGCCGACTCGGGCACCGCCAACCGCAGGCCCGGGGTACGGGCCAGCAGGGTCTCCAGGACCACCTGGAGTTCCATCCGGGCCAGTTGGGCCCCGATGCAGTGGTGCGGGCCGTGCCCGAATGCGAGGTGCGGGTTCACCTTCCGGTCGAGGTCCAGCCGGTCGGCGTCGGGGAAGACGCTCTCGTCCCGGTTGGCCGAGGGGATGGAGACCAGCACCGGTTCACCGGCCCGGACCAGCACCCCACCGAGTTCGACGTCCTCCAGGGCGTACCGGGCGAACGCGGCGGTGGCACCGAGTGGGATGAAGCGCAGCAGTTCCTCCACGGCGGACGGCACCAGGGCCGGTTCGGCGCACAGCCGCTGCCAGACGTCCGGCTCGGTGAGCAGGACGTAGACCAGGTTGGGGATCTGGGTCACGGTGGTCTCGTGACCGGCGGCCAGCAGGCCCGCCGCCAGGCGTACCATCTCGTCCTCGGTGAGTCGGTCGGCGTTGTCGTCGCGGGCCCGGACCATCGCCCCGATCAGGTCGTCGGTGGGGGTCACCCGCCGCTGGGCGATCAGCCCCGCCATGTACGACAGCAGGTTGTCGATGTAGCTCTGCGCCACCTCCGGTCGCAGGGACGTGGTCGACACGATCGCCTCCGACCAGGTGTGGAAACGGTCCTGGTCACTGACCGGCACGCCCAGCAGATCGCAGATGACCCGGATCGGCAGCGGGGTCGCGACATGGCTGACCAGATCGGCCGGCGACCCTGCGGCGATCATCCCGGCCACCAGGTCCTCGGCCAGTTCCCGGGTCCGCGGGCGGAGTTCCTCGACCCGTCGGGCGGTGAACGCCTTCGCCGCCAACCGGCGCAGCCGGCTGTGCTCGGGCGGGTCCATCCCGAGGATGCCGGCCTCCCGCTGGTAGGGGGTGCTGCGCGGCTCGTCCCGCCCGACGGCGGCGGCCCGGCTGAACCGGAGGTCACCCAGCACGGCTCGTACGTCCGCGTGCCGGGTGGCCAGCCAGGCCGGCTCACCGAACGGGAGTTGGACCCGGATCAGCGGTTCGTCGCGGCGCAGCCCGGCGTAACGGGGGTCGACGTCGAGCCGGTGCGGATCGCTGAACGGGTAGGGCCGGGCGATCGTGGCGTGCGTTGTGTCGGTCACCGGGGATGCTCCCTCTCGTCGACGGCGCGCAGTGCCGCGTGCCGGCCCACTCCACACGACTCAACGGTGAGTCATGCCCCGACTGCGGATAGTAGCGAGACTCGTCGATGGTTACCAGAGGTGAGCAGCTATTGACACGACAATGCCGGACCACCCGAACGGGTGACCCGGCATCGGGAACGGCTCAGCGACCCTGGTCGCCCTCACCGGTGCGCGCCTGGATCGCGTCGACACCCTTGTCGATCTGCTCGTCGTACTTGCCGCCGGTCCGCTCGTCGGCGAAGTCGCCGGCCTTGTCCAGGCCCTGGTCGACCTGCTTGTCGTGCTTGTCGGCGAAATCCTTGACCTTGTTCATGAAGTCGCTCACGGTGTCCTCCTCGTCGTCGGCCTGTTGCGTTCCCCGTCCGCCCGGGCACAAACACCGCAGCGCGGCGGCAGCGGGCGCACCACAGCGCCCGGCGGGTCGACCGCACCACGAGGGACCCGGCACGACACCACCGCTGAACGGCGCGACAGGACAGTCCGGACGGCACCGTGCTGCGACAGCGTGCCGGCGTCACCCTTGCTGGGCGTGGCCGTCCGGGTACGACCGTCCTGAGCGGAACCGACCGGTCGGCACGACGTTGAGCCACCGGGTGTCGCGGCCGACCGGGTCGGGTATCGACCCCGCCGAGACCGAGGAGGATCCGACGTGGTCGAGGACGGTACCGGGCGTACGCCCGAAGTGACGGCTGCGGGTGCCCGCCCCACCCCACGGCAGGCCTGGGCGGCACTGCCCTGGCTGGTCCGCACGGCGGTGGTCTGGAGCGCCTGCCTGGTGGTCGTGGTGTTCGGGTGCTACCTGCTGGGGAAGGTGGCGGTGCTGCTCGCGCCGCTGGCGATCGCGGTGGCGGTCACCTTCTTCCTCACCGCGCTGCTCGACCCGGTGCTGTTGGCCCTGCGCCGGCTGCGGGTACCGGCCGCGCTCGCCGCGCTGCTGAGCGTCCTGCTGCTGCTCGGGGTGCTGGTCGGGGTGGGGGTGCTGGTGTGGAACCTGACCGCCGCCCAGTTCGGGGAGCTGAGCCAGCAGCTCGACGAGGGTCTGCAACGCTCCCGCGACTTCGTCACCGGGACCCTGCCGGTCAGTGACGCCCAACTCGACAAGCTGGTCCAGCAGGTCCGCGACGGCCTGGGTGGCAGCGCCCCGGACCCGGTCGGCGGGGCCCGTACGGCGACCGAGGCGGTCGGCTCCGCCCTACTCGCCCTGGTACTGCTGTTCTTCCTGTTGAAGGACGGCCGGTCGATGTGGCACTGGGTGCTGCGTCGGATGACCGGCCCGAACCGGGCGGTGACCGCCGAGGCCGGTCGGGCCGGTTGGCGCACCCTCGGGTCGTACAGCCGGGGCACGATGCTCATCGCGGCCATCGACGCGCTCGGCATCGGGCTGGCGCTGGTGCTGCTCGGGGTGCCGTTGGCGCTGCCGCTGGCGCTGATCACGTTCCTCGGCGGCTTCGTACCGATCATCGGGGCGACGGTCGCCGGCGCGGTCGCCGTGCTGGTGGCGCTGGCCGCCAACGGTCCGACCACGGCGCTGCTGGTGCTGGCTGCGGTGATCGCCGTCCAGCAGATCGAGGGCAACCTGCTGGAGCCGTTGGTCATGAAGCGGCAGGTGCAGCTGCACCCGGCGGTGATCCTGGTGGTGGTAACGGCGGGCACCCTGATCGCCGGCATCGCGGGGGCGTTCGTCTCGGTGCCGATCGCGGCGGTCGCCTACCGGGTGGTCGACACCGTCCAACGGCACCGGGAGCAGGTCGCGTCGGCCCCGCCGGAAGACCGGCCGCACCGCCACGACGACGAGTCACCCGCCACCCCCGCCTGACCCACCGATCCGGCACCCCACACCGTCGGGTCACGATCGTGCCCGATCCGTGTCGTAGCGGCTTCCGCCTGATCCGAGTCCGCCGCACCATGGATCGAGCACGATCGTCAGCGGTGCAGCCACCCAGGATCGTCACGGTGGGAGCGGTCAGGCCGGGACGGGGAGGTGGCGGCTGAACCAGTCGGCTGCGGCGTCGGCGACCTCGTCCAGGGTGCCCGGTTCCTCGAACAGGTGGGTGGCACCGGGCACCACCCGGAACTCGTGCGGGCCGGTCAGCATCCCGGCGGCCTGTTCGTTCAGCGTGATCACCTGCTCGTCGAGGCCGCCCACCAGCAGCAACGTCGGCGCACGTACCCCGGCCAGGGCCGGCCCGGCCAGGTCGGGTCGACCACCCCGGGACACCACTGCGGCGACCCGCTGCGGACGTGCGGCGGCGGCCACCAGGGCGGCGGCCGCACCGGTGCTCGCGCCGAACAGGCCGACCGGCAGCCGGCCCAGCGCCGGTTCGGCAGCGAGCCAGTCGACGGTCCCGGCGAGCCGACCGGCCAGCAGTTCGATGTCGAAGCGCAGCTCGGCGGTACGGGCGTCGACCGCATCCTCCTCGGCGGTGAGCAGGTCCACCAGCACCGTCACCAGCCTCCGGCGTTGCAGCACCCGGGCCACCGCCACGTTACGCGGGCTGTGCCGGGAGCTGCCGCTGCCGTGGGCGAAGAGCACCACCCCCACCGCGTCGTCCGGCCCGTCGACGTCGGCCGGCAACCGGGCGTCCCGCAGCGGCACCGTCGCCTCGGCGCGTACCCCCATGGTGTTGCTCCTTTCCGCCGTGCGGTCGGTGGCGGTTACCCGCCCGGCGACCGCTCTCACCCGTGCCGCTCTCACCCGTGCCGCCCCCACCCGCGCCGCGCCCGCCCGTTGCCTTGACACCGGCGACAAGGTCTAGCGTGACGCCAGGAACTCCGCCGAGGAGGTCGGATGCTGATCGGTGAGCTGGCGGAACGGGCCGGAACGAGCACCCGCACGCTGCGGTACTACGAGACGCACGGGCTGGTCCGGCCACGCCGCTCGGCCAACGGCTACCGGGTGTACGACGAGGCGGAGCTGCGGGTGGTGCACGAGATCCGGGCGCTGCTGGCGGTCGGCTTCGGCCTCGACGACATCCGGCCGTTCGTGGCCTGCCTGCGGGCCGGCCACGCCTCCGGGGACGTCTGCCCGGACTCGGTCGCCGTGCTGCGTCGCAAGCTGGCCGAGGTGGACGCCTACCTCGACCGGCTGGGCACGGTACGGCGGCAGCTGCACGACCAACTCGCCCAGGCGATCATCCAACGGGAGGAAACATGCCTCAGGACACGGCAGCGGGACAGTTGACCGCCGTCACCGACGCGACCTTCGCCGACACGGTGCTCGCCGCCGACCGGCCGGTGGTGGTCGACTTCTGGGCGGACTGGTGCCCGCCCTGCGTGGGGACCTCACGACACCTGGCCGAGCTGGCCGACGAATTCGGCGACCGGCTGCGGGTGGTCACCGTGGACACCGACGCCAACCCCGCCACCGCCCGGGCTTACGGGGTGATGTCGCTGCCCACCATGCTGGTGTTCGTCGGCGGTGAGGTGGTCGGCTCGATCGTCGGCGCCCGTCCGAAGAACCACCTGCGGCTCGCCTTCACCCGCCACCTCGACGCCTGAACACCGGACCGGCGGCGTCCACGGCGCTGTCCGGCGACGTCGGCGGGCGGCGGTGGTAGGGGCACAGCAACGTCGGCGGGCGCTGGCGGTGGCCGGCGACGTCAGCGGGCGCTGGCGGTGGCCGGCGACGTCAGCGGGCGCTGGCGCTGGCGGTGACGGTGTCCGGGTGGCGGGCGGCGGTGGCGTTTGCGGGGGCGGCGGGCGGGAAGACGCGCGTGACGTCGGCACCGGCGCAGCAGCGCCCCGCACGGATCACGAGGTTCGCCATGGCCAAGCGGAAGACACGTCAGCAGACCCGGACCATTGAGCAGGAACGCCCCGAACAGGACGCCGAGCGCAACCTCGACTGGGCGGACGAGGCGGCACAGGCGCGTACCCCGGACGACCCGCGGGCGGTCGCACCGCGCGATGCCGGTGGCCGCCCCTCCGACGGCCCCCAGTTCTGACCCCCGGCGGCCGTCGGGGTCGAGGGAGGGCACCAGGCACGTGATCGTGGAGAGTTCTTGTCGCTCCCGCGACAAGAACTCTCCACGATCGAACCGGACCGACACGACCGGACCGGCACCACCGGACCGACACGACCGAACCGACACGACCGGACCGGACCAGGGCCGAACCGGCACGACCGGGCACGACCGGGCACGACCGGGCACGACCGGTCGACGGGCACGACCCGGCCCGGCCGGGCCGGGGCCGGACGGGATCAGGCGCGGGACTCCGGAAGGCGCAGCAGCGGGGCCCGGCCGGGTGGTTGTTCCGGCGCGGGGGTCTGCTCGTGGGTCTGCGGCACGGGTACGGTGACCGGCGCGGCGGAGGTGACCCGGACGGTCTCCCCGTGGTGTCGCAGCTCCAGGGCCGTGTCGGGGCCACCGTTGCGCAGCGAGTAGGTCGTCTGGTGGGGCCGGACGTCCACCCGCAGCCGCATCGACCGCCACTGCAACGAGAACTCCAACCGGCTCAACCCGCTGGACAGCCGGGGGGTGAACGACAGCTCGCCGTCGTGGTCGCGCAGCCCACCGAACCCGGCCACCAACGCGATCCAGGCCCCCGCCAACGACGCCATGTGTACGCCGTCGCGGGTGTTCTCGTTGAGGTCGTGCAGGTCCATCAGCGCGGCTTCCCGCAGGTAGCTGTGCGCCAGCTCGGGGTGCCCGACCTCGGCGGCGAGCACCGCCTGGGTGCAGGCCGACAGGGACGAGTCGCGTACGGTACGCCGCTCGTAGTAGAGGAAGTTGCGCAGCTTCTGAGCGTCGGTGAAGGCGTCCCCCCGCCAGTGCATCGCCAGCACCAGGTCGGCCTGCTTGACCACCTGCTTGCGGTACAGGTCGAAGTACGGGTAGTGCAGCAGCAGCGGGTACTTCTCGGTCGGGGTGTGCGCGAAGTCCCACTCCTGGAGCCGGGTGAAGCCCTCCACCTGCTCGTGCACGTCGAGGTCCTCGTCGTACGGGATGTGCATGGCCTGGGCGGCGTCGCGCCACTCGGCCGCCTCCTCCTCGGTCACCCCCAGGTCGAGCGCCTCGTCGCGCAGGCGCATCGCGCAGTCGGCGGCGGTGAGGAGGTTCCGCTGCGCCATCAGGTTGGTGTAGATGTTGTCGTTCTTGACGGCGGTGTACTCGTCGGGGCCGGTCACCCCGTCGAGGTGGAACCGGCCGTTGCGGTCGTGGTGGCCCAGCGAGCGCCACAGCCGGGCGGTCTCCACCAGCAGTTCCAGGCCGATGTCGCGTTCCAGCTGGTCGTCACCGGTGACCAGGACGTAGCGGCGCAACGCGTCGGCGATGTCGGCGGCGATGTGGAAGGCGGCGGTGCCGGCCGGCCAGTACGCCGAGGACTCCGGGCCCTCGATGGTCCGCCACGGGAACGCCGCGCCGGCCAGGTTCAACGTGCGGGCCCGTTCCCGGGCCTGCTCCAGGGTGGCGTGCCGCCAGTACAGGGCGTCGCGGACCGCGCCCGGCTGGGTGTACGTCAACACCGGCAGGACGAACATCTCGGTGTCCCAGAACGCGTGCCCGTCGTAGCCGGGGCCGGTGAGCCCCTTGGCGGAGATCGGCCGGCGTTCGGCCCGCGCACCGGCCTGGAGCACGTGGAACAGTCCGAACCGGACCGCCTGCTGCACCTCCGGGTCCCCCTCGACCCGGACGTCGGCGGCGTCCCAGAACCCGTCGAGGTATTCGCGCTGTTCCCGGTGCAGCCCGTCCCAGCCGGTCAGCCGGGCGGCGGCCAACGCCGCGCCGACCTGGTCGCGCAGCGCGGGCAGCGAGCGTCGACTGGACCAGCCGTACGCGAAGAACTTGACCACCCGCATCGTCTCGCCGGGCTGGAGCACGCAGCCGATGGTGGTCCGGACCCAGTCCTCGTACCCCTCGGACTCGATGGTGGTCTTGCCCGGGGCGTCCACGTCGTGGCCCATCCCGGCGGCCACCCGCAGCCCGCTGACCTTGGTGCGGTGGATGAGCAGCCCGCCGTCGTCGGTGGTCAGCTCCTCCTCGGCCTGCAACGGCGACTCCAGCACGGCGGCGACCCGGGGGTCGCGGCTCTGCGCCGGCAGGTTCTCGTTGGCGACCAGCTCGGACTGGAGGATGAGCCGCAGCGGGCCGCTGACCGCCTCCACCTCGTAGTGGATCGCGGCGACCGACCGTTGGGTGAAGGAGACCAGCCGGGTGCTGCGGACCTTCACCTCCCGGCCGGCGGGCGAGCGCCAGTGCATCTCCCGGTGCAGGGTGCCGGCCCGCAGGTCGAGGACCCGTTCGTGGCTGAGCAGCTCGCCGTAGCGCAGGTCGAGGGGTTCGTCGTCGACGAGCAGCCGGATCAGCTTGCCGTTGGTGACGTTGACGATGGTCTGCCCCGACTCGGGGAACCCGAACCCGGCCTCCGCGTACGGCAGCGGACGCAGCTCGTAGAACGAGTTGAGGTAGGTGCCGGGCAGGCCGTGCGGCTCGCCCTCGTCGAGGTTGCCACGCAGCCCGATGTGGCCGTTGGAGAGCGCGAACACCGACTCGGACTGGGCCAGCACGTCCATGTCGAGGCGGGTCTCCCGGATGTGCCACGGCTCGACCGGGTAGGCGCGTTCCCGGATCATGCGGCCGGCCCGGTCAGCAGGTCGGCGAGGTCGGTGACGACCACGTCGGCGCCGTGGGCGCGCAGCTCGTCGGCCTGGCCGGCCCGGTCCACCCCGATCACGTGCCCGAAGCCACCGGCCCGCCCGGCGGCCACCCCGGCCAGCGCGTCCTCGAACACGGCCGCGTCGGCGGGGGCCACCCCGAGCAGCTTGGCGGCGGCGAGGAAGGTGTCCGGGTGCGGTTTGCCGCGCAGCCCCTCGGCGCGGGCGACCAGCCCGTCGACGCGTACCTCAAGCAGGGGTTCCAGGCCGGCGGCGGCGACCACGTCGCGGCAGTTGGCGCTGGCCGAGACCACCGCGCGGCGCAACCCGGCCTGCTCGGCCGCCTTCAGGTAGGCCACCGAGCCCGGGTACGCCTCGACGCCGTCGTGGTGGATCCGGTCCAGCAGGACGACGTTCTTGCGGTTGCCGACGCCGTTGACGGTGTCCGCGTCGGGCGGGTCGTCGGGGCTCCCCTCGGGCAGGGTGATGCCCCGGGAGGCGAGGAACGAGCGCACCCCGTCGGCGCGCGGTTTCCCGTCGACGTAGCGGTTGTAGTCCGGGCCGGGGTCGAACGGCCGGAACGGTTCGCCGCCGGCCTCGGCGTGCCGGCGCAGCAGGTCGTCGAAGGTCTGTTTCCAGGCGGCGTTGTGCACCTTGGCGGTCTGGGTCAGCACGCCGTCGAGGTCGAAGAGGCAGGCGGTCACATGAGCAGGTAGGCCCAGCACGCTACGAATCTATCCACCGCCCCCACCGGGCAAACCCCCGCCACGCGGGTCAGCGGTGCGGGCGCAGGGTCCACAGGACGGTCATCGTGGCGGTGACGGTGCCGTCGGCGGTGCCGATCTCCACCGCGACCGGGAACTCGGGGCGTTGCCCGGCGTCCAGTTCGGCGAGCACCTCGGCCGGGGTGCGACCGAGCCGCGCGGTGGCTTGCACCTCCCCCATCGCCACCCGCCGGTACGCGATGTCGGCCCGCACGGCCAGCGGCACGGCCCGGTCGAGCACCTGCCCGAACGCGGCCATCACCACCGCGCCGGAGGCGGTCTCGCCGAGGGTGAACATGGCCCCGGCGTGCGGGCCGCCGACGTGGTTGTGGGTGGCCGGCGTGTCGGGCAGCCGGACGACCGCCCGGACCCCACCCTCGGCCTCGGGCGCGACCTCGACGATCTCGAAGCCGAGCGTGCGGGCGAACGGGACGGCCCGGAGCACCCCGGCCGCCACCTCACGGGAGTCGATGGTCATGACCCGAGGTTACCCGCCGGTAAAAACCCCCACCAGCACCTGCCGACCCCCGACCACCACCCCGCCAGAACCGGTCGACCCACGCGCACCCCGCCCCGGTCGACCGCCACGACCTCATGATCCACACAGTTCCCTGGAAACAGCGGCATCCGGGCGGGCGGAGACCACTACATCCACGAACTTGCGCGCAGCGCCCGGGGCAGAGCAGGGCCAGAGCAGGGGCAGAGCAGCGCCCGGGGCAGGGTGGGGTCAGGGGCAGGATGTGGGGTCAGCGCCAGCCGACGTCGATGCGGTCGCCGCGTTCGTCGAAGAAGTGCAGGGCGTCCATCCGGACCGCCACCGCCATCGGGTGCCCCGCCGAGATCGCCGGGTACGGGGCCAGCCGGACCGCCAGCTCGGCCGGGCGGCGGTGGTGGCGGCCGGGGTCGTTCAGCACGCTGGTGCGGTTGTCGCCGGCCGTCCGTTCGACCTCCTCCGGGTCGCCGGCCCGCCCGGTGAGCCGGGACATGACCTGACCGAACCGGCGCAGTCCCCGCTGGCCCGGGGCGGCGTCCTCGGCGGGGGCGCTCATCTCGTCGACCATGATGGCGGTGGCGCCGATGTCGAGGAAGGCCAGCGACTCGTGCCCGTGGTGCTCCAGGTAACGGACCCGGCCCTGGAGCACGTCACCGGGGGTGTCCGGGGCGACCGGGGTGAGCGCCTCGGCCCGCATCCCGACCACGATCCGCTCGCCGTGGTAGTGCGCCACGGCCCGGCTGCGGATGTCGTCCCACGGCAGGTAGAGCGCCTGGTCACCGAGGGTGAGCGTGACGTACCGGTCGAGGTGGACGTAGACCGACGCCTCCAGCAGGTTCATCCGGGGGCTGCCGAGGAACGCGGCGACGTAGAGGGTCGCCGGCCGGCCGTACACCTGGGTGGGGGTGCCGACGTCCTGGAGCACACCCTTGCGCATGATGGCCACCCGGTCGGCCATGGTCAGCGCCTCGGCCTGGTCGTGGGTGACGTAGATGGTGGTGACGCCCAGCTCGCGGGTCAGCGCGGAGATCTCGGCGCGCAGCTCGGCCCGCAGCCCGCTGTCGAGGTTCGACAGCGGCTCGTCCATCAGGAACAACCCCGGCCGGCGGACGATCGCCCGACCCATCGCGACCCGCTGCCGTTGGCCGCCGGAGAGCTGGCTCGGTTTACGGCCGAGCACGTCGCCGATGCCGAGCGCGCTGGCCACGTCCTGCACCCGCTCGCCCCGGGGCACCGGCTCCACCCCGGACAGCTTGAGCGGGAAGCCGATGTTGTCACCGACGGTCATGTGCGGGTAGAGCGCGAAGTCCTGGAAGACCATGGCGATCTTCCGGTCGCGCGGCGGCAGGTCGTTGGCGACCTCACCGTCGAGCATCACCGCGCCGGTGGTCGGCTCCGCCAGTCCCGCGATCATCCGCAGCACGGTCGACTTTCCGCAACCGGACGGGCCGAGCAACACCATGAACTCACCGTCGACGACGTCGAGACTGACGTTGTCGACGGCAACTGTCCCATCCGGGAATACCTTTGTGACGTCCTTCAGCGCGACGGTGGTCACCGTCTCCTCCCCCAGCTTGGCCGAACCCCGGGTTGACTGTGACGAGCATCATCGGGTTAGCACATCGGGTAAACGTGCCATGTTCGACTGATGACAGCCCTATTACGGGCCAGTACGGCGATCCGCCCGGATCACCCACGTTCCCCCAGGAAGACCCGGCGGACCACCCGCTCCGCCGCGTGCCCGTCGTCCCAGCCGCAGAACCGCTCCCGGAACGCCTGCCGCGCCCGCTCGGCCGGCTCCCCGGTCACCGCGCCGCGACGGAAGACCGCACACAGCTCGTCGAAGGTCAGCGCGACCGCCCCCGGCGGTTCGGCGGTGACGTCGAAGTAGACCCCCCGGGCCAGCCGGTAGGCGTCGTGGTCCGGAGCGTAGATCACGATCGGCCGGTCCAGCACCGCGTAGTCGAACATCGCCGACGAGTAGTCGGTGACCAGCACGTCGGCCGCCAGATAGAGGTCCTCCACGCTGGCGACGTCACTGACGTCGACCACCCGACCCCCGGCCCGCCGCCGGGCCCGGCCCTGCCGGTCGTGGAAGTAGTGGCTGCGCACCAGCAACCGCCCGGCCGGCCCGAGCACCTCCAGCAGCCGGTACGGGTCGAACGGCGGCCGGTACCCGGGCAGGTGCTCCCGGTGGGTCGGCGCGTACAGCACCACCCGCTCGTCCGGGGTGACGCCGAGCCGGGCCCGCACCGCAGCAACCTCCTCGGTGGTGGCGGTGACCAGCCGGTCGTTGCGCGGGTAGCCCACCTCCAGCCGGACGTAGTCCGCCGGATAGGCGCGGTCCCACATCTGGGTGGAGAACGCGTTGGAGCTG
Source organism: Micromonospora sp. NPDC049081 (assembly GCF_040648835.1). NCBI lineage: Bacteria > Bacillati > Actinomycetota > Actinomycetes > Micromonosporales > Micromonosporaceae > Micromonospora > Micromonospora sp. NPDC049081. Next base: position 21,599 of record NZ_JBEZEK010000043.1, read on the forward strand.
ACGCTGTAGTCCCAGCGCTCCACCCGGCGCAGCAGCCCCGCGAAGTCCATCCCGACCGCACCGAGCGGGTACCGCTGCTGGTCCAGCCCCATCACCTTGACCGGGGTGCCGTGGTGGGTCTGAACATGGACCTGGCCGGGGCGCTTACGCACGAAGTCCGGGAAGTTGACGTTGTTGACCAGCCAGCGGGCCCGCGCCAGCACCCGCTGACAGTCGAGGGTGCCGGCCACCACGTACTCGGTGCCGGGCGGGAGGGTGTCGATCCGGTCCCGGCGGACGATCCACACCCCGCGTACCTGCGGGGCGAGCCGGCGGGCGGCGGCGTGCACCGCCGCCGGGTTGCAGGCGTAACCCCGGTACCAGTAGGCGGCGTAGACGGCCAGTGTCGGGTCGATCGGCCGGCGCAGCTCGGCCCGGTAGCACTCGTGCAGCAGCGCGTCCCGGGCCAGCCGGGCGGTGCGCCGGGCCACCGGCCGGGCCCGCCGACCGGCGCTGCGGGCGCCCTCCCGGGCCTGGTTGGCGGTACGCAGCGCGCTGAACGTCCGCCACCTGCCGGCGGCGACCAGCCGGTGCTTGAGCCCGTCCCACCCGTCCGGCACCGGATAGCCTCCGGTGGGTCGGAACCGCCGGTGGTCGGCGGTGATCCGCTGGAAGAACGCCGGCCGCAGCTGCGGGGCGATCCGGTCGCCGTTGCCGAGCACGGTCAGGTAGTGCCAGATCATCCGTTCGAAGACCACCGGTCGCAGCTCGGCCAGGTCGGGCCGCTCGTCGAGGAACCCGAACACCCGGTGCCACTGGTCGAAGACCTCGAAGTGCCGGTCGTCGAGGGTCCGGGTGATCGCACCGGCCCGGCGCTGCCGGTAGTTGACGCAGACCCGGTCGAGCACCCCGATCCGCCCGGCGGCCAGCAGCACCGGGTAGCTGAACGCGACGTCCTCGTACCAGCCGGGGGCGAAACGCAGCCCGAGGCCGGTGAGGAACTCCCGGCGGACCAGCCGGTTCCAGGCGGTGTGCAGCAGGCGCAACACCTCCGGCCGCTCCGCCAGGCGGAACGTCGCCGCGCCTGGTGGTTCGGGAAACACCTCCGACAGGGCGCTGCGGGTGACCCGCTCGTCCCAGTGCACCCGCACGTGGTCGACCAGCAGCACGTCCGGACGGGTGGCGGTGAGCCGGTCGGCGACCTCGGGCAGGCAGTCGGGGGCGAGCCAGTCGTCGCCGTCGAGGAACCAGACGTACTCGCCGGTGGCCCGGTCCAGCCCGGCGTTGCGGGCCGGACCGAGCCCCACGTTGCGTGGCAGGCGGAGCGCCCGGACCCGGGGGTCACGGGCGGCGTACTCGTCGAGGATGTCGCCGCAGGCGTCCGGGGAGCCGTCGTCGACCCCGATCACCTCGATGTCCCGCACCGGCTGGCCGAGCAGCGAGTCCAGGCATTCGCGCAGGTAACCCTGCACCCGGAAGGCCGGTACGACGAAGCTGATCAGCGTCATCCGGCCGCCCCTGTCGTCAGCCCGGCGAACCACCCCGCACGGGTACGGCCGCCGCCCGGCTCGCGCGGGCCGGCAGGACGACCCAGGCCAGCACGACACTTGCCACGAACACCAGCAGAAGGTACGCACCGAGTGTAGCCATTACAGGGCTGGCAAATCCGGCGATCGCCGCCACCGCCAACAGCACCGAACGCCCCTCCCAGCCCAGCGTCCACCGGTGCAGGGGCGGGGCCACCTGCCGCTTCTCCAACCGGGCGGTCAGGTCGTAGTGGTGCACGGTCAGCACGAAGACGTACCCGAAGAGCAGCCACGCCGGCACCCCGCCGACCACCCCGACCACGGCGGCGAACAGGTACTCGCCGGCCCGCAACGCCGCCGGCACCAGCCAGTCCAACGGCCCGTTGTGCGCCGCACCCGCACCCAGCCCGGCCACCAGCAGCACCAGCAGCGCCACCGGCAGCCACCAGCGCAGACCGCCCGGATCACCGTCACCGGCCGCCCGGAACAACCCCACCACCAGCAGCACCGCCGGCCCGAGCACCCCGAGCACCGCCAGGGTCAACGGGCCCATCGGGCGGACCACCGGCAACCGGGCCGCCACCGGCCCGTCGTCACGGTGCAACGTCGCGTCGACCGTGTCCAGCACCGGCACCCACATCCAGCGCGCCCGCAAAGTCCGCAACGCGCCCGTGTAACCGAACGCCAGCACCCCCCACACCAGCACCGAGACCAGGCTGACCAGCGGCCCGAACAGCGCGGCGGTGACCGCGATCAACGCCCACCGCTCACCGATCGGGAAGACCACCGTCCGCTTCAACCAGTACGACACCGAGCCGGTGTCCGCCTGCACCCGGGTCGACGCGGCGTTCAGCTTCCCGCCGATCCCCCCGGCGGCCGGGGTGACCGGGCGGGGACGCCGGGCCGCCTCGTCGTGCAGCACCCCGTACCAGGCGTCGGTCATGTGCCGGACGGTCTGCAACGTCATCGCGGCGATCGCCAACGCCCAGCCGTAACGGAACCCGGCGTGCGTCGCGCCGTAGCCCAACCCCGCGTAGACCAGGTACTCCTTCGCCCGGTCGGCCATCGTGTCCAGCCAGCCGCCCCAGGCGCTGAAGTGCCTGGTGTACCGGGCCAACTGCCCGTCCACGCAGTCGAGCACGAAACCCAGGTAGAGCAGCACCGCGCCGGCCACCAGTGCGACCCGGCCACCCGCGCCGAAGAGCACCGCCGCGACCACCGCGAACAACACCGAGACCATGGTGACCCCGGTCGGCGTCAGACCCAGCCGGGCACACGCCTTCGTCACGTACGGCGACCAGGTGCTGACGAAGTAGGTGGTGAAGAAGTCGTCGCGTTCCTTCACCGACAGCCGCAGCTCCGCCCGGTCCTCGTCCACCCCGGCCAGGGCCGCCTCGGCCGCCGCGAACCCGGCCGGATCGGTGACCCGGTGCGCCACGAGCAGGCGTACCCGGTGGGCGAAGGTCAGGGTGCCGAGGTCGGTGAGCGCCGCGAACAGCCGGTCCACGGCGGCACCGGCCACGCCCCCCGCTACCGGGCCGTGGGCGGCCTGCCCCGCCGCCCGGCCACCGGCGGCCTGCGGGCCGTGGGCGGCCTGCGGGCCGTGGGCGGCCTGCGGGCCGTGGGCGGCCTGCGGGCCGTGGGCGGCCTGCGGGCCGTGGGCGGCCTGCGGGCCGTGGGCGGC
>NZ_JBEZEK010000043.1:24885-28595 GCF_040648835.1 Micromonospora sp. NPDC049081
GCCTGCGCCGATGCCGGGCCGGCGGCGGCGCGGGCCGCGGCGGCCAAGGTCGGCAGGTCGTCCGCGCCGACCCGCACCGCGCCGCCGAAGACCCCGGTGGCGTCGGCCAGCTCCGGGCCCGCGTCGACCACCTGGCCGCGTTCCTCGCGGACCACCGTCTGACCGGCGGCCGGCGCATCGGTGAGCACCAGGGCCACCGTCGGGCCGACCGGGCTGGTCACCAGATGCCGCAGTACGGCCGTGTGCGCGACCAGGTCAACGCCGGTGACCAGCACCGGACCGGTGACGGTGTCGACCAGGGCGGCCAGCTCGGCGAGACCGGCGACGGTGTGCACCCGGTCCGCCCCGGCCCGGCGCAACTGGTCGACGAGCCGGTCGGCCAGGGCTACGCCCGTGCCGGTGGGTGGGCCCGCGGCCGGCGCACCGGCGGCGAGCACGATCGCCAGGGTCACCTCGGCACCGCGGCGTGGTACGCGTCGAGCGCCTCCGCGACCGTCCCGTCCACGGTCAACCGCCCGCCGTCGAGGTAGAGCCCCCGACGGCAGAACCGGGTCAGGTCCTTCTCGTTGTGTGACACCAGCACCAAGGTGCGCCCCTCCGCGAGCAGTCGGTCGATCGTCGAATAACACTTCCGGCGGAACTCCGCGTCGCCCACCGCGGTCACCTCGTCCATCAGCAGGATCGGGTGCGGCAGGTGCGAGATGATCGCGAACCCGAGCCGCACCTTCATCCCCGACGAGTAGTGCCGCACCGACGTGTCGATGGCCCGTTCCACCTGCTCACCGGCGAACGACACGATGTCGTCGAAGTGTCGCCGCAGGTAGCCCGTAGACAGTCCGTGCAGCCCGCCGACCAGGTAGAGGTTCTCCCGACCGGTCAGGTCGTTGGAGAACCCGGCGGAGAGTTCCAGCAGCGGCGCGACGTCACCGGAGACGGTGATCCGCCCCTCGTCGGGGATCAGCACCCCCGCGATCAGCCGCAGCAGGGTGCTCTTACCGGTGCCGTTACGCCCGATCACACCGAGCGTGTCGCCCGGCGCGACGGTGAACGAGACGTCCCGCAGCGGCCAGAACTGACCGGCGGTGGCGGCCCGGCCGCCCCGGTGGATGAACAACTCCCGCAGCCGCAACTGCCGACGCCGGTTGCGGACGAAACGGATGCCGAGACCCTGCGCCTCGATGATCGGCGGCACCTAGAGTTCCTTCAGCACGGCCGGTTCGAGCTTGCGGAACGCCCACCAGCCGGCCACCAGCACCAGCAGGCTGCCGGCGATCGTGGTGGTCAGCAGCCGGGCGTCCGGGAACTCGTCCGGGTACCAGATGGCGTGCTGGAGCTGGAAGATGCCGACCAGCGGGTTCAGCTCGTACGCCACCTTCACCCAGGCCGGCATGCCGGACTCCCGGACCAGGCTCAACGGATAGATGATCGGGGTGGCGTAGAACAACACCCGGATGACCAGCCGCATGAACCGCTCCACGTCGCGCATCAACACGTTGACCGCCGACAGCAGCAGGGCCAGCCCGACCAGCAGGGTGCCCTGCACGGCGACGGCCAGCGGCAGGCTCAGCAGCGACCAGCCCAGCTCGATCCGGCCGTGTACGGCGTAGACGGCGGCGACGGCCAGCAGGATCGGCAGGCCCGCGACGTACTCGGCGAACCGGCCGGTGACCCGGCCGATCGGGAAGACCTGCCGGGGCAGGTTCATCGTGGTGATCAGGCGGGACTGCCCGGTCAGCGCGTTGGTCGCCTCGCTCAACGCCGAACTGGTCCACATCCAGGCGAAAATGCCGGTGATCAGGAACAGCGGGTACGACCCGGCGGCCTCGCCGAGGTGCCGGTTGGTCGGCCCGGAGTAGAGCACCCCGAAGACGAAGAAGTAGATCGCGCCCATCCCCAGCGGCTCGATCAGCGACCAGAAGTAACCGAGCACGGACTGCTGGTACTTCACCGCGAGATCGCGTCTGACCAGGATGCGCAGCGAGTTGCGGTGCGACCACAACGCCGTGACGCCTGCGGTCACCGTCGCCTCCCGCCTGACAACAACGGACGACAGGTTAGCAGCCGGTGAACGAACGCCCCCTCAGCACTCGATCACGTTGACGGCCAGGCCGCCGCGTGCCGTCTCCTTGTATTTGACCTTCATGTCCGCCCCGGTCTCGCGCATGGTCTTGATGACCTTGTCGAGCGAGACGTGGTGCACCCCGTCGCCGCGCAACGCCAACCGGGCCGCCGTGATCGCCTTGATGCTAGCCACCGCGTTGCGCTCGATGCAGGGGATCTGCACCAGCCCCCCGACCGGGTCGCAGGTCAGCCCGAGGTTGTGCTCCATGCCGATCTCGGCGGCGTTCTCCACCTGCTCGGGGGTGCCGCCGAGCGCCTCGGCCAGCCCGGCGGCGGCCATCGAGCACGCCGACCCGACCTCACCCTGACAGCCCACCTCCGCCCCGGAGATCGAGGCGTTCTCCTTGAACAGCACCCCGATCGCCCCGGCGGCCAGCAGGAACCGCACCACCCCCTCGTCGGAGGCCCCCGGCACGAACCGGGTGTAGTAGTGCAACACCGCCGGGATGATCCCGGCCGCACCGTTCGTCGGAGCGGTCACCACCCGCCCACCGGCCGCGTTCTCCTCGTTGACCGCGAGCGCGAACAGGGTCACCCAGTCCATCGCGCGCAACGGGTCCGTCGAGCCGGCGTCGGCCTCCAGGCTGCGGCGCAGCTCGGCGGCCCGACGACGGACCCGCAACCCACCCGGCAGCACCCCGTCCCGCTCGCCACCCCGGGCCACGCACTCCCGCATCACCCGCCAGATGTCCAGCAACCCGGCCCGGACGTCCGCCTCGCTGCGCCAGGACAACTCGTTGGCGAGCATCACCGCACTGATCGACAGGCCGGTGCCGGCGGTGACGTCCAGCAGCTCGGCACCGGTCGAGAACGGGTGCCGTACGGCCGTGGTGTCCGACGTGATCCGGTCCGCCCCGGCCGCCGCCTCGTCCACCACGAACCCGCCACCGACCGAGTAGTACGTCCGGGTCCGCACCTCGACCCCGGCCCCGTCCCAGGCCACGAAGGTCATCCCGTTCGGGTGGTACGGCAGCGACCGGCGGCGGTGCAGCACCAGGTCCCGGTCCGGCTCGAAGTCGATCTCCTGGCCGCCGGGCAGGGCGAGCCGACGCCGGGTCCGGACCTCGGCGACCCGGGGGCCGACACTGTCGGTGTCCACCGTCTCCGGGCTCTCACCGGCCAGCCCGAGCAGCACCGCCCGGTCGCTGCCGTGACCGTGACCGGTCGCACCCAGCGAACCGAACAGCTCCGCCCGGACCCGGGTGACGGTGTGCAGCAACCCGTCGGCCTTCAGCCCGGCAACGAAGGTACGCGCGGCCCGCATCGGGCCCACCGTGTGGGAACTGGACGGCCCGATACCGACACTGAAAAGGTCGAAGACACTGATCATCGCTGCGCTTCCTCGCCGTCGCCCGGTGGTGCCGGGTCCGGGCCGGGTCCGTGGCCACCCGGGGTCCGCCGGTGACCTGCTGATCCCGCCCGGGGTGGGGGCGGTGTCGACCGGCGAGCCTACCCGCCCACCCCACCCCACCCCCTTCCTGTCCCCGCACCCCGTTCCCGTTCCCGTTCCCGTTCCCGCACCCCGCACCCCGCACCCCGCACCCCGCACCCCGCACCCCGCACCCCGCACCCCGCACCCCGCACCCCGC
>NZ_JBEZEK010000044.1:0-24712 GCF_040648835.1 Micromonospora sp. NPDC049081
TCACCAGAAGTCACCGCCACCCCAGCGGGAACCCCCTCCAACAACGCCACCAGAGCCGGACCATGCGATTCACCTGCAGTCAGCCAACGCAACACCGTCACCACCCCCCGTCAGGTCCGCGCACCGGGCAGGGCGTGCGCCGTCCCGGCGCCGGCCGGCACCCGGGCCGGCGGGGCGGCACCGGCGGCAGCCGGGTTCCCCACCTCGGCCAGGTAGCGGGCGTGGGCGGCGGCGAGGTGGCCGCCGGTCCGGGCGGTGCTGATCAGCACCGCCATGTTGGCCCGGGACGAGCGGCCCTGGGTGGCCGCGTCGACAGCACGCATGAGGTACTTCGTGATGGCGTTGCCGCGTACCCCGTCGCGTCGGGCGGCCGACATCGCCTCGACGATGGCCCGGTCGACCTCGGCGTCGTCCACCGCCTCCTCGGCGTCGACCGGGGTGGTGATCAGGAAGGAGCTGTGGTTGCCCAGCGCCCAGTGGTTCTCCACCGCGCGGGCGACGACCGTGTCGTCGTCGAGGCGGCAGGGGCTGGGGATGCCGCTGGAGACGCAGTAGAAGGCCGGAAAGTCGTCGGAGCGGTAGGAGACCACCGGCACCGAGTGGGTCTCCAGGTATTCCATGGTCAGTCCGAGGTCGAGGATCTTCTTGGCCCCGGCGCACACCACGGCGACCCGGGAACGGGTGAACTGGACGAGGTCCGAGGAGATGTCCATGCTGGTCTCCGCGCCGCGGTGGACCCCGCCGATGCCGGCGGACGCGAAGAACGCGATGCCGGCGAGGTCCGCCGCGATCAGTGAACTCGCCACGGTCAGCGCGCCCATGCCGCCCCGGGCGAGCGCCACCGGCAGGTCCCGGGCGCTCACCTTGGGGATGCCCGGTGTGGAGGCGAACCGTTCGATGTCCGCTGCGGTCATGCCGACCCGGATCACCCCGTCGTCGACCGCGACCGTCGCCGGCACCGCGCCGCCCTCCCGGACGGCATCTTCGACCCGGTGCGCGGTGGCGGCGTTGTCCGGGTAACGCAGGCCGTGGGTGATCACGTTGGATTCCAGCGTCACCACCGCCCGCCCCTCGGCCAGGGCGTCGGCGACCTCCTCACTCAGCCGCACCTCGACGGTGGAGTGGACGTTGCGTGTCATGCGGGCTCCTCGGTCGGTCCGGTCCGGGCCGGTCGGGTTCGGTGTCGGGCAGCTCGGGACCGGTTTCGGGCAGGTCGGTTGTGGGTCGTCGGCGGGGCCGGCCCGTCGGTGGGTCGGGGGCGGTGTGGGCCGGGGACCGGCTCACTCCTCCAGGACCGCTTCCAGTGCGACGGAGACCGCGTCCTCGTCGCAGCCGAAGGCTCTGGTCATGGCGCGGGTGACGGCGGTCACCAGCCGGTTGTGCTGCTCGTCGGTCAGGGCGATCGGTAGGTGGCTGATGCTCACGTGCGGTCGGACCGGGCGACGCCGGGACCGGGCGGGCAGCGCCGCCACCACCTGGTGGACCCCCGGTTCGCGCAGCACCCCGTAGTGGTCGGCGGCCAGGTCGACGACGACGGGGGAGAGGTTCCGGCGGGCGACGGGGGTGTCGAGGAAGGACTCCTGGTCACCCCGGGTGCGTAGCACCGTCACCGGGGCCCGCACCGGCCGCCTGGCGAGTTCGGCCTCGGTGTGGCGCAGCCCGTACGTGCGGGCGACGACCCCGGTGATCCGGCGGACCAGCGGCAGGTCCAGGGCGGGGAAGTGCCGTTGGACGAACCCGGTGAAGCTCTCCTCGTCCACGACGGTGGCCAGGCACTCCTCGATCACCGGCCCGCTGACCGTCCCCGCGAACACGGAACACAGCACGGCCAGGTACGTCGGGTTGGCGAAGCTCGCCGTGCCGACCGTGGCCGGGTCCTGCGGCACCCCCACCCGGGGTGATCCGGGGGCGATCAGGACGAGTTGGTCGACCTGCTCGCCGGCCTGCTCCAACTGGTACGCCGCCTCCACCGCGACCCGGGTGCCGAACGAGTAACCCCACAGCGTGTAGGGGCCACGGGGTTGCCGTTCCCGGATCGCCCGCACGTCCTCGGCCGCCATCCGGGCGATCGTCCGGTAGGGCTCCTCGCCCGGGTTCACGCCGTGGGCCTGCACGCCGTGGAAGGGCCGGCCGACCGTGCCGGCGAGCAGCCGCAGGTTCATCGGGTAGCCGCCGAGGCCCGGCCAGCAGTAGACGGAGCGACCTTCCCGGGCCGGCGCCAACGGCACCAGCCGGGACCTGCTGACCTGGTCGCGTTGGGCGACGCGCCGGGCCAGCTGGGCCACCGTCGGGCTGTCGAAGATGACCTGCATGGGCAGCGTCGCGCCGAACACCCGGTTGAGTCGGTTGATCAGGGCGACGGCGATCAGCGAGTTGCCACCGCAGGCGAAGAAGTCGTCGTGGACGGAGACGTCGTCCTGGCGGACCGCCTCGGCCCACAGGCGGGCGATGCGGCGTTCCAGGTCGGTGCGGGGCGCCACGAACGGCCGTTGCGGGCCGGGGTCGTCGGCGACCCGGGCGGCGAGTGCCGTGAGGTCGGTCTTGCCGTTGGCGGTCAGCGGCATCCGGTCGACGATCACCACCTTGTTGGGCAGCATGTAGTCCGGCAGCCGACCGGCCAGGTCGTCGCGGATCAGCTCCGCCGGACCCTTCATGTGTACGACGTCCTCCTTCATGCCCCGGCCGGCCACCTGGGCGGCACTGACCCGCCCACCCACGGCGAAGTACGACGGACCGTCGGGTAGCCCGTGCCGGCGCAGGATGCCCCGGATGCGGTGCGCCGAGGGCAGGTCGTGACCGGTGTCGGAGCTGTAGCCGGAGGACATGAAGCCGAAGCCGAGGTCGTTCATGGACAGCCGTTGCAGGGCGCGGCCCAGGTCGACGTAGCGCCGCCACCGGGTCGACGTGGTGCTGATCATGCTGATGCCGATCGCGGCCCGGTCGTACACCTGCTGGTTGATCGCGATGACGTGCTGGCGCAGCACCAGGGCGTCGTCGATGCGAACCAGGTCGCCGTCTCGGTGCAGGTACTGCCCCGGGGCCAGGTCCCCGCCCCGGTCCGGGTGGACCTGGACGTACACGTCGATCTCGTCGGGCGGTGGCGGGGCGTACGGCGTCAGCGCGAAGCTGCCGAGGTAGAGGTCCTCGTCGGCGCAGTCGAGGTGCCGGATGGTCTGCGGGGTGTGGTCGGCGGCCGTGACGGTCAGCCCGTACCCGGGCAGGACCTGTTCCAGCAGGCCGACCAGGTGGCCGGTCTCGATCTCCAACACCTCGCGGATGTTGTTCTGGTAGACCGGTTCGATGGCCCGTCGCCGGCCGACGAGGTGCAGCCGGACGGTCGGTTCGGGCCGGGACGCGGCCGGGCCGATCCGGACCAGTTCGTGGGTGAGCGGATGGTGGTAGTAGTAGCCGGACGGTAGCCCCCACAGCTGGTGGATCTCCAGGTAGACCTGGGTGGCGTTGAGCGCCCCCGGTGAGGCGTAGCCGTACTTGGGCAGCAGCCGCTCGTCGCTGACGAACTGCCCGAGGTAGCGGATGATCTCCCCGAAGGTGGCCAGGTCGAGCTGTGCGAGCGGGCGCGGCGGCACCGGGCCGGGCTCGGCCGGGCGCAGCAGTGCCAGCAGGTCGGCGCGGGTGACCGGCGGGCCCTCGTAGAACCGGTACGTCTTGCGGGCGAACACCCGCCGTACCTGCTCCTCGGTGGGTTCGGCCCCGGGCAGTGCGAGCACCGGCCGCCCGGCCAGCTCCTGCGGGGTACGCACCCCGCCGTGCGACAACTGGGCCCGGACCTGGAGCCGGCTCTCCTTCGAGCGGTGGTGGGCCCCCTGCCGGCCCTGGTCCATCAACGCCGCCTCACGCGGGTTGAGTTCGACGACGGCGAGCAGGTGCGGGTGGCCGGTACGCGGGTCGTCGCGGACCAGTACCCCCGCGTGCCGGACCCACTGGTGGGCCTCCACGGCGAGGCGCACCTCGTCGAGTTCGACCCGGAACCCGCGCAGCTTGACCTGGTTGTCGACCCGACCGACGAACCGTACGGTGCCGTCGGCCTGCCAGGCGGCCAGGTCACCGGTGCGGTAGAGCCGTTCGCCGGTGACCGGGTCGGGCACGAACCGTTGCGCGGTCAACGCCGGCCGGTGCAGGTAGCCCCGGGCGAGCTGGACGCCGCCGATGAGCAGTTCCCCGACGGCCTCCCCGGTGACCGGGGCGTCGTCGGTGTCGACGATGACGTAGCGCAGGCCGGTGACGGGCCGCCCGATCGACACGGACTGCTGCGTGGGGTCGAGGGTCGCCGGGTCGACGGTGAACGCCGAAGAGTTGATCGTGCACTCGGTGGGGCCGTAGAGGTTGACCAGGGTGGCGGGGTGCGCCGCGAGCACGTCGGCGGCGAGTGTGGTGGACAGCGCCTCACCACCGGTGAAGATCTGCCGCAGGCTGGTGCAGGTGCCGAGGCGTTCGGTGTCGACCAGCGCCCGCAGCAGGGTCGGTACGCACTGCAGGGCGGTGACGCCGTGCCGTCGGATGGTCTCGATGATGGCCTCGGGGTCGCGGTGCAGGCCCGGGGTGCCGGCGACGACGGTGCCGCCGCAGGCCGGGGCGAGGATCTCCCACTGTGCCGCGTCGAAGCTCATCGGGGTCTTCTGGAGGATGACGGCCTCGTCGAGGCGGTAGGTGGCCCGCAGCCACCGCAGTTGGCTGACGATGCTGCGGTGCTCGATCATCACGCCCTTGGGACGACCGGTGCTGCCGGAGGTGTAGATGACGTAGGCGAGATGGCCGGGCCGTGGCCCCCGGCGGGGCACGTCGGGTGGGGCCGTGTCGTGCCACACGCTCAGCGGCACGATGGCGGTGCCGGGCGGGACCAGGTCCGACAGCCGTTCGACGAGGTCGTCCTGGGCGACGACGACGCGCAACCCGGCGTCGGTGGCCATGTAGCGCAGGCGTTCGTCGGGATAGTCGGGGGCCAGGGGCAGGTAGGCGGCCGACGCGTACAGGATTCCCCAGGCCCCGACGACGAGTGCGGCGGACGGCTCGGCGAAGAGTCCGATCCGGTCGTCGGGGCCGGTGCCCCGCTCGCGGAGCTGGGCCGCGAGGGTGCGGGCCCGGCGGGCCAGTTCCCGTCGGGTGATCCCCTCCGGTCCGTGCCGGACGGCGATCGCGTCGGGGTCCGCCCGGACCTGCTCGTCGAGCAGGTCCGGCAGGGTCACGTCGGCCGGGTCGTGGGTGCCGGTGGCCGGTTCAAGGGTGTCGGTGGTCGACTGGTGGGCTTCGGTGGTGGCGGGCGTGGTAAGCATGCTTCCCCCTGTGGTGGGTGACGCCTCACCGGCTGGTCAGCGCCCGTGACGTCACCGGCACCGGGTCGGGTGGCGGAGCCGGCGGGGACGACCTGCGCTGGGCGAGGGCGACTGCGGCGACGATGACCAGGGCTCCGACGAGCTGGGTGACGCTGAGTCGTTGGTCGAGGAAGGCGAAGCCCAGCAGGCTGGCGACGATCGGGCTGACCAGGCTGAGGAAGGAGGCGGCCAGGGCGGGCAGCCGTTCCAGCCCGCGGAACCAGACCGCGTAGCCGAACAGCGATCCGACGATCCCCAGGTAGGCGAGGCCGGCCAGGTTGGGACCGGTGAGGCGGTCCGGCAGCCCCTCCATCAGCAGGGTGGTGGGGAGCAGGACCAGCCCGCCGGCGGTCAGCTGCCAACCGGTGAACTGCAACACCCCCACCCCCGGCGGTCGCGCCCAGCGTTTGGTCAGCACGATCCCGCTGGCCATGCTGGCCGCGCCGGCCAGGGCCGCGATCACGCCGAGCGGGTCGAGCGCGGCGGTCGGGCGCAGCACGAGCAGCGCGACCCCGGTCGCCCCGAGCAGGCACGCCGCGACGTGCAGCGGCCGGATGCGGTCGCGCAGCAGCAGCGCCGCGAGGATCAGCACCAGCATCGGCTGGAACGACATGATCAGGGCCGCGACGCCACCGGGCAGCCGGTAGGCCGCGATGAAGAGCAGCACGAAGAACAGACCGATGTTGAGGGTGCCGAGCACCAGCGCCCGCCAGATCCACGCGCCGCGCGGCACCACCCGCCCGAGCGCCATCAGGGCGAGCCCGGCGGGCAGGGCACGGGCCAGGGCGGCCAGGTAGGGCCGGCCCGGGGGCAGCAACTCGGTGGTGACGAGGTAGGTGCTGCCCCAGATCGCGGGGGCCAGCGCGGTGATCCCGACGTCGCCGATTCCGCCGCGCCTCATCGGGGCTGGTCCGTGCCGAAGTAGCGGTCACCGAAGTCGCCGATGCCGGGCACCATGTAGGCGTCGGCGTTGAGGCGCTCCTCGATGGCGGAGGTGACGATCCGGACCCGGGGGTGCTGGGCGTGCACGGCGCTGATGCCCTCCGGCGAGGAGAGCAGGGTGACGAAGACGACGTCCTCCTCGAAGACCCCGTACTCACGCAGCAGCGCGAGGGCGGCCAGCGCGGTGCCGCCGGTGGCGAGCATCGGGTCCAGCAGCAGCACCTGGGACATGGCGATGTCCGGGGGCAGGGCCGCGTAGTGGAAGTGCGGCAGTTTCGTCGTCTTGTCCCGCTGGATGAGGATCTTGCCGATCCGGGTCTGCGGCAGCATGGCCCGCAGCTCGCCCTCCATGCTCTCGCCGGCGCGGGCGATGGAGACCCCGCAGACCGGTGCGGCCGGGCGCAGCCCGTGGTAGGTCTGCCCGACCGGGGTGCGCACCTGCTGGGGGACGACCGGGAGCAGGTCGAGGGCGGTGTCGAGGAGCTGCCGGAAGATCTGGGCGGAGGTCTGCACGAAGTCGGCCCGGGAGGCGTCGCGGTCCCGGATGACGGTGTGCAGCGAGCGCAGCCGGTTGGTCTGCGGCAACAGGTGCAGCCGGCTGGCCACGGCCGGTCCGGCCACGGCGGGGTCGGTCACGGTGGGGTGGATGGCGGTGTCGGTCATGGCTCTCAGTCCTGTCCGGCGAGGTCGGCGAACGCCTGGCGGGCGGCGGTGACGAACTGGCGCACCTTGGCGCGGTCCTTGCGGCGGTCGGGGCCCTCCAGCCCGGTGTGCGCGTCGACGGCGGCGGGGCGTACCGCCGCGATGGCCGCCGCCACGTTGTCGGGGTTCAGGCCACCGGCGAGCATCAACGGTCGGGGCGCGACGCGGACCAGCTCGGCGCTGACCGACCAGTCGTGGACCAGACCGGTCGCGCCCTTGGCCCCGGTGGCGGGGTTGAAGCTGTCGGTGATGTACATGTCGACCCACTCGGCGCTCTCATCGACGATCTTGACCAGCTCGTCGAGGTTGTCGGACTTGACCACGAGGCTCTTGAGCACGTAGAGGTCGGGGTCGATCCGGCGCAGCTTCTCCAACTGGGCGGGGTCCACGTCGCCGTGCAGCTGCACGGCGGTGACGCCGAGTTCGGCGCAGAACTGCCTGATCTCCTCGGCCTCGGTGAGGTAGGTGATCAGGACGCCTCGGTGCCGGGGCTGGATCGCCGCGACGATGGCGGCCGCGTCGGCCTCGGACAGGTCCTCGTTCTTCGCCGGCAACCGTAGGGCGAACCCCAGCCAGTCGGCGCCCTCCGCACAGATCAGGTCGGCCTCCTCCTGGTCGATGACCCCGGCGACCTGGATCAGTCCCTGCATCTGGTTCTCCCTTTCTGGAAAGCCGGCGGAAATCCCGCGTGGCGCATTGACACGTCGGTGGCGTCCGGAGATCCGAGAAGGACTCGTCCGGGCCCTCGTATCGACAGGAGAAACGTACGAAACCGCGGTGCCGGTGGACAGGCCCATGTGCGGGAAAGCGTCGGTGCCACTTTGCCGGCGAGTGGCCCGGCCATGGCACCACGGCACCCCGTACCGCCTGATCGCGGCGGAGCCGAATCGGATTCACCAAGTCATTCGTTGATTTCTCGCGAACAGTTCGTGAATGGCACCGCCGCATTGAGCGCGAACTGTCGCCCGTCGACGGACACGCCGTCACGGGGATTCCCGGGAATTGCCGGGCCGGCTTGCTATCACTGGGGCCGAGGAGGTCTACAAGTGACACAGAGTTCCATGCCCGCCGCGGTGCCCGTGACCGTGGCCGACCCACACCCCCGCCGTCGGATCGACCTGTGCGGGACCCACCTCTCGTACGTCGACGTGGGCGACGGGGAACCGATCGTGTTCCTGCACGGCAACCCCACGTCCTCGTACCTGTGGCGCAACGTCATCCCGGCGGTCCGCGACCTGGGCCGCTGCCTCGCCCCCGACCTGGTCGGGATGGGCGACTCCGGGCCGGCGCCCGACGGCGGCTACCGCTTCACCGACCAGGCGCGCTATCTCGACGCCTGGTTCGACGCCGTGGTGGGCGACCGACCGGTCACCCTGGTGCTGCACGACTGGGGTTCGGCGCTGGGCTTCCACTGGGCGGCCCGCCACCCCGAACGGGTCCGGGCCGTCGCCTACCTGGAGGCGATCGTCCAGCCCCGCCGGTGGAGCGACTTCGAGGCCGGCCGGGACCAGCTCTTCCGCGCCATGCGCTCGCCCGACGGGGAACGCCTGGTGCTCCAGGAGAACTTCTTCGTCGAGGTGGTGCTGCCGCGTAGCGTGGTGCGCCCCCTGTCGGAGGCGGAACTGGACCACTACCGTCGGCCCTTCGGCGACCCCGACTCGCGCCGACCGACCCTGATGTTCCCCCGGGAGCTGCCCATCGAGGGCGAACCGGCCGACGTGACCGCCATCGTCGAGGAGTACGGCCGCTGGCTGGCCGCCTCCCCGGTGCCGAAGCTGCTGGTGGTCGCCGAGCCGGGGGCGTTGCTCACCGGCCGGGCCCTGGCGTTCGCCCGGACCTTCCCCAACCAGCGCGAGGTCACCGTCACCGGCAGCCACTACGTGCAGGAGGACTCACCGGACGAGATCGGGGCCGCCCTGCGGGACTTCGTCACCACCCTCTGAGGACAGCCGAGGGGCGGGCGGTGGAACCGCCCGCCCCCACGGAGACCGGTCAGGCGGCCGAGGTGGCCCGCTGCTCCTGCGGCGTCCCGGCCGGCGTCGACGAGGCGCTCAGCTCCCGCAGGACCGACTGCTCGGTGCGGGTCCGCGCCACGTCCAGCCCACCGTCGTCGTCGGTCAGCAGCAGCTGGGCGAACTGCGCGCGCACCTCACGCTTGAGCACCTTGCCGGTGACCCCCAGCGGGATCTTGGTGTCGCCCTTGGAGATGACCGCCGCCGCCAGCTCGTGCCGGCCCGCCGCCCGCAGCGCCCGGTTGACCCGGGTCAGCAGCTCCTCGGCGCTGAGGTCCGACCCGTCGATCAGGCGCAGCGCGGCGATCGGGGCGAACGAGGTCGGCTCGACCGGGTCGACCACCCCGACGACGGCGCAGTCCACCACCGCCCGGCACGCCTTGAAGATCTCCTCCTCGAGGGTGAGGCTGTAGACCGGGCCGCGTCGCGTCGTGATCACGTCCGTGGTCCGGTCGTAGTGGTAGAACCGGCCCTTGTCGTCCTTGTAGCCGATGTCACCGGTGAGCCAGTAGCCGTTGCGGATCGACTTGTGCGTCAGCTCGTGGTTGCCCCAGTAGCCCAGGGTCACCGTCGGGGTGTGCACCGCCAGGTAGCCGACCTGGTTGGGGCCCAACTCCCGACCGTCCTCGTCGAAGACGACCGCGTCCTCGACGATCGGCTCCGGGTAGCCGACACAACGGTTGTAGGCGTTGGTCTTGGGGCCGTGGATGTTGAGGAACAGGGCCATGCCCATCTCCGAGGCGCCCAGCCCGTCGAGGTAGTGCGACCCCGGCCGCCAGCTGCCGTTCTCCCGGTGCCGGCCGAGCCGGACCAGCTCCCGGACGTGGGCCTCGTGCGAGGCGTCCGCCGTGCTGATCCAGGTCGTCACGTTCGCCGCGGCGGACGGTTCCAGGCCGAGCGCGAGCATCTCGGTGAAGGTGATCGGGAAGCCGGTCACCACGCTGGGCTTCCACCACCGCATCGCCTGGGCCACCGTCGCCCCGTCCTGGGACTCCATGACCAGGGTGGGCAGGCCGATGAGGGTGGCCATCATCATGTAGCTGTAGCCCGACGAGTGCGACGCGGGGAAGGCCAGCAGCATCTTGTCGTCCGGGCCCGACGGCAGCGTCATGATCCGGGGGCGTTTGCCGGCGAAGAACTGACGGTGGCCGAACGTGGCGGCCTTCGGCATGCCGGTGGTGCCCGAGGAGTGCGAGATGAGCACCGGGTCGCGGTCGCCGTGCCGGTACGGGTAGACCCCGGGCAGCGGGCCGGCCGGCGGCGCGGCGTGCATCGCCTCCTGCGAGGCGGTGAACTGGAACGGCCGGGCGTCGGCCATCCCGTTGAGCAGCGGGCCGAGCTTGTCCGCGTCGACCACCACACCGACCGCGTCGAGCCGGGACAGGTACTTGGCGGCGGTGTCGGGCACCATGTTCGGGTTGATTACCGCGGGGATCGCGCCGAGGCTGTTGAGCGCCAGGAAGTGCACGAAGCTCGCCATGCCGTTGCGGGTGAAGACCCCGACCCGGTCGCCGTGGGTGACCCCGGCGTTGTGGTACCACCGGGCGTACCGCTCGGTCTGGTCGCGCAGCGTCGCCAGGCTGTAGACGACCAGGTCGTCCGGGCCGCCGCCGGGCGGCAGGTGGTGGAACAGCGGGGCGTCGTGGTCCTGCCCCCGTTCCAGGGCGTGCCACAGGAAGTCGCCGGCGCCGAGCTGTCGGGTGGCCAGCAGCTCCAGCCGGGCCCGCAGGCCCCGGTGCGACCGCCCGAAGTGCATGCGCGGGACCGATGCCAGATAACGCTGTAGTGACCTGAGCTTCATGGTGCCTCCTCGGTGCTTCGGTGCGGCCAGATGGCCTCGGGGTCGGGCAGGGGTTCGGTCAGCGCGTCGAGATGGGCGCGCCATTCGTGCAACCGCCGCTCGTGGACGGGAGCGGTCGGTTGTCCGTTGATCTGGGTCAGGACTCGGATGCCGTGCAGGGCGCTGGTGATCCACACCTCGCTGTCGAGCAGCTCCGCCACGCTGGGCAGCCGGTGCCGCACCGGCAGCCCCAGCTCGGCACAGCGGGCCAGCAGCAGCCGACGGGTGACGCCGGGCAGGATGCGCCCGTCGTCCGGCGGGGTGTGCAGGACGCCGGAGGACCACCAGTAGATCGTGCTGAACGCCCCCTCACGGACCAGCCCCTGCTCGTCGCAGAGCAGGGCCTCGTCGGCCTGCGCGTCCTGGGCGGCGGCCCGGATCTTCTCCAGTTCCTCGAAGTCGGGCCCCTTGAGGTGGGGCAGCCGTCGGGGGTCCGGATGGGGCCACAGCCAGCCGCGTGCCTGGCTGACCAGCGGTGGGGCGGGACGCAGCCGCAGGGCCAGCCGCTGCGTGGGGACCAGGTGCAGTTCGATGCGGGGGAACCACACCCCGGAGCGGGGCAGTGCCGTGGTGACCGACGTCCCGAAGGACGCCACCCGGTGCGCGGAGACCCCGAACCTCCGTACGGCGGCGTCGAAACGCTGCCAGTGCAGTGGATAGGCCCGTGCCCGGCCCTCGGTGAGGAGCCAGGAGTCGGCGACGACGGGTCGGTACCGACTGTCCTCGATTCCTTCGCGGACCCCCGTCTCCCACAGCAGCAGGGGGGCGGCCCGAGTCGCCGGCGGCATCTGTTCCTCCGATCCGCGGTGCATCGCCGATTGGCTGGGCCGACCATAGGGCGGCCGTCCGCCGCCGCTCCAGAGCCACGTTGGCACCGGCTTCCGGGCCACTTGTCGGCACCGGCTTTGGTCCCGTGGAAACCACTGATGTGGCCCTGTACCGACCGTGGCCGGGTGCCTATCGTCGCTACCTACCGTGACCGTTGTTCACATTCGTCGCGGTCCCCGGTCGATCCGGCCCCTCGGGGCGGGCGCACCGACCGACAGCCCGATCCGCCGCGTTTGCCGCCAGATAGAGGGGAGTACGCCGTGACCGCCGTCATCGAACCCAGTCAGGACACCTACCGGGTGGAGGAGTTCGTCGAGGCAGCCCGGGAGAGGGTGGGAGTCCCGGACTACGAGTTCGCGCACCTCGACGCCCTCGACCGGCTGCTGCGGTCGTTGGACGCCGAGGGCGGCCTGAACGAGGCCGGTCGGCGGTCTGTCCGGGGCGCCCTGGTCGCCGCGCTCGCCACCCAGGCCGCCGCGTACCGCGCCCGGGTGAAGAACCCCGAGATCGCCTCGGTCGAGATCAACCAGCCGGTGTTCATCACGGGCATGACCCGCAGTGGCACCACGCTGATGCACAACCTGCTCGGCCAGCACCCGGACCTGCGCTCCCCCGACCTGTGGGAGCTGATGGCGCCGGCGACCGACGGCCGCGACGAGGCGACCCGGCAGGCGCTCGTCCAGGCGGCGGAGAACTTCTGCACCGACTACTACACCGTCGCGCCGGCGCTCAAGCCGGTGCACCTGTGGGAGCCGCACCGCCCCGACGAGGACCACCGGCTGACCGCGCCGACGTTCAAGACGATGGCGTACGAGCTGCGTTACACCGTGCCCAGCTACGGCGAGTGGCTGCGCACCCAGGACCAGTACGACGCCTACGACTACCACCGCTACCTGATGCAGCACATCGTCTGGCGGGTGCCCACCGACACGCTGGTGCTCAAGGACCCGTTCCACCTGTGGCGGGCCGACGCGCTGGCGCGCACCTACCCGGACGCGCGGCTGATCTACATGCACCGCGCCCCGAGCGTCACCATCCCCTCGACGTGCAGCCTCACCGAGATCATCCGACTCGCGCGCGCCGACCAGGTGGACCGCCTCGCGCTCGGTAGGCTCTGGACCGAACGCTTCGCGGAGATGCTCGACCTGTTCGCGCGCGCCGAGCGGGACAAGCTCGCCGACACGCCGGTGCTCGACGTCGACTACCAGCGTCTGATGGCCGACCCGATCGCGGTGATGGCCGAGATCTGCGACTTCCTCGGCGCCCGCTGGGACGGCGAGGTCGAGCAGGCGTTCCGCGGTTACCTCGCGGCGAACCGCAAGGACAAGCTCGGCAAGCACGTCTACCGGGCCGAGGACTACGGCCTGGACGCCGACGAGCTGGACGAGCGCTTCTCCGCATACCTGACGAAGTACCAGATCGGAGGACGGGTGTGAGCACGACGTCGGAGCCCACGGTGCTGGAGACGGTCAACGAACAGTTCCGCGCCTTCGCCCGTACGGTGGCGGGTGCCCCCACGGTCACCGTGGGCATCGTGACCCCGCTGTCCCTGCCCGGTGACCCCACGGCCGGCACGCTGACCGCCCGCGGCGCCCTGATCGGTGCCGAGTACGTGCGGGACCACGGTGGCATCCGCGACGGACTCCAGTTCGACTTCGTCGTCCGCGACGACCAGGAGACCGTCACCCTCGACGGTGGCACGATGCCCCGCTCGGCGGTGGGCGCGCTGGCGAAGGTCGCGATCGTCGACGGGGCGCTGGCCGTCCTGGGCCCCTGGCACCTGCGCTACACCGAGGAGGTCGCGGAACTCGCCGACCGGATCGGGGTGCCGCTGTTCATCGAGAACGCCCACCCCGGGGTCACCGCGCGGCAGCGGCGGGCGGTCTTCCGCACGTTCACCTCGATGGCCGAGCGCGCCCCGGTGCTGATCCGGTTCGCCGCCGACCAGGGTTTCCGGCGGGTCGGCCTGATCCACGCCGACACGGTGTTCGGCCGCAGCGCCGCCGCGCTGCTCACCGCCGAGTTGCAGGCGGCCGAGGAGCCGATGGAGCTGTACTCCGTGGAGTTCCCCCAGGAGTCGACCACGGACCTGCGCCCCCAACTGCGCGAGATCCAGCAGTGGCAGCCGGACGTGGTGATCAACGTGGGGGTGGTCCGCACCAACCACCTGATCGTGCAGCAGGCCGCCGAGATCGGGCTGCTGCCGCAGGTGCCCATGCTGGCACCCTTCCAGTGGCCGCTGCGGGCACCGGACTACTGGAAGGCGCTCGGCGTGCACGGCCTGCACATGGTCTGGCCGGCCACCCAGTTCAGCCCGAACTGGTCGGGGTTGACCCCGATCGGCCGGTGGTTCGTGGACCGCTACCGCGACACGTACGGCACGCCGCCGCCGGACACCGCCCTCAACGCCTTCACCGACATCACCATCATCGCCCAGGCCCTGCGCCAGGCGGACGGGGTCGGCCGGGCGGAACTGATCGACGCCTTGGAGAAGGGCACCTTCGACACCTGGCGTGGCCCGGTCAGCTTCGCCCGGGGCGAGACCCACTGGCACCACAGCCCACCCCCGGTGGTGCTGCAGCAGTACCAGGAGATCGACCAGGACATCTCCACCGTGCCGATCGTCTACCCGCCCGAGCTGCGTACCGCCGGGTACGTGCGGCCGGGCACCTCGAACTGACCGGCCCGACCGGCCGACACCTGTGGGGAGACAACGCCATGGCGTTCACTTCGACCGCATCCGAAACCGCATCCGACCTGCGGATGTCCTACCTCGACGTGCTCGAGGCCGAGGCGGTGCACATCATCCGTGAGGTGGCGGGCACGCTGGAGCGACCCGTCCTGCTGTTCAGCGGCGGCAAGGACTCCGCCGTCATGCTCCACCTGGCCCGCAAGGCGTTCCTGCCGGGCCAGCTGCCCTTCCCCGTGCTGCACGTCGACACCGGGCACAACTTTCCCGAGGTGATCGAGTACCGCGACAAGGTGGTGGCGGAGCACCAGCTCACGCTGCGGGTGGCGCACGTGCAGGACTACCTCGACGACGGCCGGCTCACCGAGCGGCCCGACGGCAGCCGCAACCCGTTGCAGACCGTACCGCTGCTCGACGCCATCACCCAGCACCGCTTCGACGCCGTGTTCGGCGGCGGGCGGCGCGACGAGGAGAAGGCGCGGGCCAAGGAGCGGGTGTTCTCGCTGCGCGACGAGTTCGGGCAGTGGGACCCCCGCCAGCAGCGCCCGGAGCTGTGGAACCTCTACAACGGCCGACACGACCCGGGTGGGCACGTGCGGGTGTTCCCGCTGTCCAACTGGACCGAACTCGACGTGTGGAACTACATCGCCCGGGAGGAGATCCCGCTGCCGGCCATCTACTTCGCCCACCAGCGTCAGGTCTTCCTGCGCGACGGGATGTGGCTGACGCCGGGGGAGTGGGGCGGCCCGCGCCGCGACGAGCAGCTGCAGGAACGCACCGTGCGGTACCGCACCGTCGGGGACATGTCCTGCACGGGCGCGCTGGTGTCCGACGCCGCCACCATCGACCAGGTGATCGCCGAGATCAGCCTGTCCCGGATCACCGAACGCGGGTCGAGCCGGGCCGACGACAAGTTGTCCGACACCGCCATGGAGGACCGCAAGCGGGAGGGGTACTTCTAGTGACCACGCTCAGCCTCGAGACTGCCCGCGACGGTGAGCTGCTGCGGCTCGCCACCGCCGGCAGCGTCGACGACGGAAAGTCCACCCTGGTGGGACGCCTGCTCTATGACTCCAAGTCGGTGCTGGCCGACCAGTTGGAGGCGGTCGAGTCCGCCAGCCGCGCCCGCGGCTACGGCCAGGCCGACCTCGCCCTGCTGACCGACGGTCTGCGGGCCGAACGTGAACAGGGCATCACCATCGACGTCGCCTACCGTTACTTCGCCACCGGCAACCGCCGGTTCATCCTGGCCGACACCCCCGGGCACGTGCAGTACACCCGCAACATGGTCACCGGCGCGTCGACCGCCCACCTGGCCGTGATCCTGGTCGACGCCCGGCACGGCGTGGTGACCCAGACCCGGCGGCACACCGCGGTGGCCGCGCTGCTGCGCACCCCGCACGTGGTGCTGGCGGTCAACAAGATGGACCTGGTGGGTTTCGCCGAGGACCGGTTCGCCGAGATCGACGACGAGTTCCGCCGGCTGGCGGGTTCCCTCGGGGTTCCCGACGTGCGGTCCATCCCGTTGTCGGCGCTGCGCGGCGACAACGTCGTCGACGCCTCGACCGAGATGCCGTGGTACACCGGGCCGACGTTCCTGCAGCACCTGGAGCGGGTGGACCTCGACGAGGACCTGACCGCCCTGCCGGCCCGGCTGCCGGTGCAGTACGTCCTGCCCGACGGATCGCTCGCCGGTCAGCTCGTCGCCGGTCAGCTCCGTCTCGGGCAGCAGGTGCTGGTCGTGCCCGCCGGCCGGCCGGCGGTGGTCACCGCCATCCACCGGCTCGGCACGCCCATCGAGAACGCCCGCGCCGGCATGTCGGTCAGCGTGCAGCTCGACGGGGAGGGCGAGGTGGGACGCGGCGACATGATCGTCGCGGCGGACCGGATCCCGACGACGACCCGGCAGGTCACCGCGACGCTCTGCCACGTCGCGGAGCGCCGGCTCGGCGAGGGCGCCCGGGTGCTGGTGCAGCACCAGACCCGGGTCGTGGGAGGGACGGTCACGTCGATCGTCGACCGGCTCGACCTCGCCACGCTGGAGCACACCCCCAACTCCGATCCGCTGGCCGTCAACGACATCGCGGGTGTGGTGCTGGACCTCGACGAGCCGATCGCCGCGGACCCCTACCGCCTCATCCGGGGCACGGGGTCGCTGCTGCTCATCGACCCGCGCGACGGGGCGACCCTCAGTGCCGGACTGGTCGGTCCGGCGTTCCGATGATTCAACCGAAGGATGTACGACGGTGCCCGAAGTGAACCGAATCCTGGTGGACATGTTCGTCGACCCGGTGTGCCCGTGGGCGTGGCTGACGTCGCGTTGGCTGCTCGACGCCGAACGGCAACGCCCGATCGACGTGCGGTTCCGGATCATGAGCCTGTCCGCCCTCAACGAGGGACGTGCCGATATCGACGCGTTCTACCAGCGCAACATCGGGCCGTGGCGGCGGCCGGTGCGGGTGCTGATGGCGGCCGAACAGCAGCACGGGCCGGACGCCGTCCGGTCGCTCTACGACGCCATGGGCACCCGCCGGCACGTCAAGGGCCAGTCGTACGGGCCGGCCCTGTACAAGGCGGCGCTCACCGAGTGCGGGCTGCCCGGTGAGTTGGCCGACGCGGCGGACGACGCGGGGCTCGACGACGCGGTGCGCAAGAGCCACCTGGCGGGGATGCAGCCGGTCGGGCTGGACGTCGGCACGCCGACCATCCATGTGCACGTGCCCGGCAGCGATCCGGTGGCGCTGTTCGGCCCGGTGGTCACGCCCGCCCCGCGCGGTGAGGACGCCGCCCGGCTGTGGGACGGCTTCCTCCTGGTCGCCCAGACCCCCGGTTTCTACGAGCTCAAGCGCAGCCGCACGAGTGGCCCGCAGACCCGCTGACGACCGGCCGGGGCGACGCCATCTCACCGATGGCGCCGCCCCGGCGTTTTTCCCAGGAAGGTGACCGTCCCGACATGCAGGAGCCGTCTGTGCCCAGGATCGGCGACGAGGTGGTGCGGCGCTACCTCGCCCGTCTGGACGAGCCCGGCCGGCCGGGGGTGAACCTGGCCACGCTGGTCCGACTGCACGAGCGTCACGTCCGGCGGGTTCCCTACCACAACCTCGACATCCGGTTGGGGTTACCCACCGACGTCGACCCGGCCGGCAACGCCGCGCGGCTGGCCGACGGCGATGCCGGCTACTGCTTCCACCTCAACGGGGCGTTCGCCGCGCTGCTGGCCGCGTTGGGCTTCGACGTCACCCTGCACCGGGGACAGGTGAAGAAGGCGCCGGCGTTGCCCGACGGGGTGGAGTTCGCCAACCACCTGACCATGACCGTCACCGTGGAGGGTCGGCGCTGGTTCGTCGACGTCGGGCTCGGCGACGGGCTGCTGGGTCCGGTGCCGTTACGTCCCGGCGTGGTCCGGCAGCCGCCGCTGACCTTCGGCTTCGCACGGGCCGCGTGGGGTTGGCGGTTCACCCACGATCCCCGGGGGTCGTTCACGGTGATGGACTGGGAGGACCGGCCGGCGCAGCCGCAGGAGTTCGCCGCGGCCCACCGGCTGCTCTCGACCGCACCGGGTTCCACCTTCGTCCGCCGGTTCATCGTGACCAACCGGGGCCCGGGTGAGGTGGTGTGGTCGCTGGTCGACCGTCTGCTGACCCGCATCGATGGCGACGGGGTGCACCGGCGGGCGCTGACCACCTTCGACGAGTGGCGTCGGGAGCTGGAGGACACGTTCCTCCTGCGGCTCGACGACCGGCACGCCGCCGGGCTGCGGGGGCTGTGGCAGCGGTTGCCACGGCACCCCGGCAGCGCCGCCGGCTGACCCGCTGCCCCGACAGGAGACGACATGCAGATCAGCACCGGCGCTGACGGTGTGCCGCGTTGTGGCTGGTGCACCGCCACCCCCGTGTACGTCGCGTACCACGACGACGAGTGGGGCCGGCCCGTGCACGGCGAGGCCCCGCTCTTCGAGCACCTGGCGTTGGAGACCTTCCAGGCGGGGTTGTCGTGGTCGACGATCCTGCACAAGCGGGACGCCTTCCGGTCGGCCTTCGACGGCTTCGACCCGGAGACCGTCGCCGGCTACGACGACACCGACGTGGCCCGGCTGCTCGGCACCGAGGGCATCGTGCGCAACCGGGCGAAGATCGAGGCGACCATCGGCAACGCCCGGCTCGTCGTCGCGTTGGCCGGGGACCTCGACGCCCTGCTGTGGTCGTACGCGCCGACCGGTGCGCGGCCCCGTCCCCGCTCGACGTCGCAGGTGCCGGCCCGGACACCCGAGTCGACCGCGATGGCCCGGGAGCTGAAGCGGCGCGGGTTCCGGTTCATCGGCCCGGTCGGCGCGTACGCCCTGATGCAGTCGACCGGGATGGTCGACGACCACCTGGTGGGCTGCCACCGCGCCGTCGACGGTTGAACCCGGTCCGGGTGCGGCCCCGTCGCCTGACGGGGCCGCACCCGGTCTCGTGCTCAGCCCGCGACGCCCAGCAGACGCTGCACCGTCGGCAGGTCCCCGCGCAGTTCGCTGGTGGGGCACCGGTGTGCGATGCGCCCCCGGACCAGCACCGCCGCCTCCTGGGTCACCCCGAGGGCCAGGTGCAGGTCGTGTTCCACCAGCAGCAGCGTCAGCCCCTCCCGGACCACCACCCGCAGCGCCTCGGCCACCTGGTCGACGACGATGGGCGCCAGCCCCTCGGACGGCTCGTCCATGAGGACCAGCCGTGGGTCGGTGGCCAGGGCCCGGCCGATGACGAGCATCTGCTGTTCGCCGCCGGACAACTGCCCGGCGAGGTGCCGCCGCCGCTGCGCCAGCCGGGGGAACAACTCGTACACCCGCTCGGTCGGCCAGGTCCGGCCGCCGTGCCGGGTGGCCAGGGCGAGGTGCTCGTGCACCGTCAGCGTCGGCCACACCCGCCGCCCCTGCGGCACCAGCGCCACCCCGGCGCGGGCGAGCCGGTCGGCCCGCCAGCCGGTGACGTCCCGACCGTCCAGCAGCACCTGCCCGCCGGCGGGCCGCAGCAGCCCCGCGAGGGTGGAGACGAAAGTGGACTTGCCGACCCCGTTGCGGCCGAGCAGGGCCAGTGCCTGCCCCGCCGGCAGGTCGAGGTCCAGCCCGTGCAGCACCTGCCCCTGCCCGTAGCCGGCGGTCAGCTCACGCACCTCCAGGAACACCGTGCACCTCCTCCATCCGGCCGCCGAGGTACGCCTGCTGCACCTCGGGGCTGCGCCGTACCTGCTCGGGGGTGCCGCTGTGCAGCACGGTGCCGAGGTGCAGGACGCTGACCCTGGTCGCGACGTCGAAGACGACGTCCAGGTCGTGCTCGACGAACACGATCGTCACGGTGGGCGGTACGCCGCGCAGCAGCTCCACCAGCCCACCCCGTTCCTCCCCGGACATGCCGGCCGCCGGCTCGTCCAGGAGCAGCAGCTGCGGTTTCGCGGCGAGCGCCACCGCGATCTCCAGGCGTCGGCACTGGCTGTAGGACAGCGCCGTCACCGGCCGGTCCGCCAGGTCGCCCAGGTCCACCGAGGCGAGCGCGGCGTCGACCTCGGCGCGGCGCTGCCGGTCGGTGTGCCGGGCCAGCAGCCGACCACCGGTCAGCGCCAGGGCCACGTTCTGTGCGGCGGTGAGCGAACCCAGCAGGGTCGAGTGCTGGAAGCTGCGGCCGATGCCGGCGCGGGCCCGTCGGTGGACCGGCTCGCGGGTGACGTCCCGGCCCCGGTAGTGGAGGGTCCCGGCGGACGGGCGTTCCTGCCCGGCGATCAGCTTGAGCAGGGTGCTCTTGCCGGCGCCGTTGGGTCCGATGAGTGCGTGCCGCTCCCCGGCGGCCACCGTCAGCCGTACGCCACGCAGGACGTTCAGCGCGCCGTAGCGGTGGTGCACGTCCTGGCAGCGGAGCAGGTCGATCATGACGTGGTCCTCCTCAGCCGGATGCGGGCGATCCCCGTGGGCAGCAGATAGACGACGAGGACGAACAGCAGCCCCAGAGCGAGCGGGCCGTGCCCGTCGAGGGTCGCGCCCAGCGAGTCCCGTACGACGATGACCAGGGCCGCGCCGAGGCAGGGCCCCCACCAGGAACCGGTGCCCCCGATCACCACGGCGAGCAGGGCGAGCGCGGAGGTCTCGAAGCCGGCGTCGGCCGGGGTCACCAGTCGCTGCTGGGCGGCGAGCAACCCGCCGGCCAGTCCGGCGACCGCACCGGCGAAGACCAGCGCGCCGAGCTTGATCGCGGTGGTCCGGTAGCCCAACGCGCGCATCCGGTCCTCGCTGTCGCGGATGCCCCGCAGCACCACACCGGGGGTCGACGTGGACACCAGGCGCAGGGCGAGCATGCCCACCACGAAGAAGCCCAGCACGTACCAGTAGGTCGTGGCGGGTTGGTCGAGGACCGTGCCGAACATCGACGGCGCCGGCACCCCGTACAAGCCGTTGGAGCCGCCGGTCACCGCCTCCCAGCTGTCGGCGGCCTGCTGGGTCAGCTCCCCGATCGCCAGGGTCAGCATGAGGAAGAACACCCCGTGGGTGCGGACGGCGACCGCCCCGGCGACCAGCGCGACCAGGGCCGCGACGACCACCCCGACCAGGAGCGTCCCCGCACCGGTCGTCTGGTGGGTGGCGGTCCAGGCGGCGGCGTACGCGCCGACGCCGAAGAACGCGGCGTGCCCCAGCGACGGCAGTCCGACGACGCCCACCAGCAGGTTGAGGCTCGCGGCGAGCAGTCCGAAGACGAGGATGCGGGTCAGCGTCGTCGTCGCGTAGGGAGCGAGGTAGAGCGGGGCGGCGGCCAGCACCAGGGTGCCGGCGGTGGTCGCGGCCACCGTGCGGAACCCGGTGCCCAGCCGGGGGCGGGCGGGGGCCCGGGTCTGGACCAGGGATGTCATCGTCGTCCTCCGGGGGCGAGGGTGAACAGGCCGCGCGGGCGGACGACCAGCACCGCCGCGAGCGTGCCGAAGAGCAGGAAGGAGGCCAGGCCGGGCAGCACCGCCCGGCCGACGGACTCGACCTGGCCGAACAGCAGGGCGGCGATGAGCGGCCCGCGGATCGAGCCGAGCCCACCGACCACCACGACGACCAGGGCGAGCACCAGGATCGTGGTGTCCAGCCCGGGGCGGGCGTGGTAGATGGGTGCGCCGAGCAGCCCGGCGAGGGTGGCCAGCACCGAGCCCAGGACGAACACGCCGCCACGGACCAGGCGCGGGTCCACCCCGACGGCGGCGACCATGTCCCGGTCGCTGACCGTCGCGCGGAACAGCGCACCCAGCGAGGTCCGTTCGACGGTCCAGTACACGGCGGCGGCGAGCAGGGCGGCTACCCCGACGAGGGCGAGCCGGTAGCTCGGGTAGCTCCAGCCGGCGATGGTCACGGTGCCGTCCAGCCCGGCGGGTGGCTCGGTGGCCCGGACGTCGTCGCCGAACAGCGCGGACAGGACGTCGGCGGCGACCAGGGCGATGCCGAGGGTGAGTAGCGCCTGTTCCAGGTGGGAACGCCGCGACAGCGGCGCGGTCAGCAGTGACAGCAGGCCACCGGCGGCGGCACCGAGCACGACGACGGCGACGACCGCCCGGGCGAGCGACGGCCAGGTCTGCTGCTCACCGCCGATCCACCAGGCGAGGTACGCCCCGGTGAGGAACAGTGCGCCGTGGGCGAGGTTCAGCACGTCCATCATGCCGAATATCAGGGACAGGCCGGCGGCGGTGATGAACAGCAGCAGCCCGATGGCCAGGCCGTTCACCATCGCCGTCACGGCGATCTGCGTGGTGGGCATCGCGGAGGCTCCGTCCGGTGGTACGGCTACGACTGGGGGTCGAGCGGGCCGAGGTCCGCGACGACGCCGTTGACGGGTGCGCCGGCCCGGGTCTGCACCCGGCGCAGGTAGAAGTTCTGTCGGGGCGACTGCTGCGTGAAGGACCACGGGCCACGGGGGCTGTCGGTGATGACGCCGATCGAGTCGAGGGCTCCGGCGAGGCTGTCCCCGTCGACGGCGTCGGCCTGCGCGATGGCGCGGGAGAGCACCTCGGCGGCGTCCCACGCCTGCACGGCGTAGGCGGTGGGGGCGGCGTCGTAGGCGGCGCGGTACGCCTGGCCGAACGCGACGTTGGCGGGGTTGTCCAGTTCGGAGGTGTAGTGCAGGGTCGACAGCACCCCGTCGGCCGCCTGCCCCTGTGCGCCGAGCACGCCGCCCTCGACGAGGAAGCCCGACGCGTACAGCGGGATGGTGCGGGAGAGGCCGAACTGGGCGTACTGCTTGACGAAGGCCACCGACTCGGCGCCGCCGAAGAAGCAGAAGGTGCCCTGCGCGCCGGAGGACTGGATGCGGCTGAGGAAGGGCTGGTAGTCCTGGGTCTTGCCGAACGGCGGCTGGCTCTGGCCGACGATGGTGCCCCCACCGGCCCGGTAGGCGTTGCTGAACCCCTTGATCGCCTCGGTGCCGGCGACGTAGTCGGGGGCGATGGCGTAGATCCGGCGGACGCCGCTGGTGGCCAGGTGACGTCCCATCGCGGCGGCGACCTGGGCGTTGGTGAACGAGGTACGCCAGATGTAGGGGCTGCGGTTGGTGCTGGTGATGGCACCGGCGCCCGCGTTGGCGATCACGAGTAGCCGGCGGGCGCTGGTGACCAGGTCCCGTACGCCGAGGGCGGTGGCGGAGCTGACGACGCCGACCAGCACGTCGACCCGGTCGTTCTGGAGCAGCTTCTGTACGGCCGGCACCCCGGTCTGCGGTCCCTCGCCCTCGTCGGCGACGACGGTGGTGACCCGGCGACCGCCCAGCCGCCCGTCGTGCTGGCGCAGCCAGAGGTCCCAGCCGCGCTGGATGTCGACGCCCAGCGGGGTGTAGACCCCGGCCTGGGGGATGACGAGGCCCACCTTGACGGTGTCGGTGCCGCTGCTGACCGCGGTGGCGCCGAGGCTGCTGCCGCAGCCGGTGAGGCCGGCGACGCCGAGGCCGGCGGTGAGGCCGAGGAATGTCCTGCGGTTGATTCCGGTCATGACCCAACTCCCGAACGTATCGAGCAGGATTAGTGGCCTGAAGGTATGGCCGGCTGTCGGGGGCGGCCAGTGCCACATCGTCGAGCGGTCCGGGTCCACTCCGGTGGCGGGCGGTGCCGGTGTCGTCGAGGGGTGGACGGGGTGCGCCATCCGGTCCCGGGCGGCGGTGATTGGCCCCGTCGACCGGCGGCAAGTGGCCGTTTCCCGCCCCGGCGACCCGTGGCACGCTGCTGGTCGCCGTCCGGTCCGACCAGGTGAGGAGTTCCCGTGCGCGCGTACGGCCGGCGGGACGGTTCCGCCGACGGTCCACGCCCCCGGGGCACTCGTACCCCTGGGGTGGTCGCACCTGACACCGCGGGCGTCGCGCCTGCGGTGTCGTGCTGTCCGTTCCCGGGTGGGGTCGGCGCGTCCGCTCGGACGGCAACCGGCGTCGACCGTCTAATGGGCGGTGCGCCCCGCCGCGGGCGTGACCGCCCGCCGACCGGAGGGAACCGACAATGCTGACACCCGACCAGGTAAGGGACTTCGCCCTCGCGATGCCGGAGGCGGTCGAGCAGGAGACGTGGGGGCATCCCACGTTCCGGGTGCGCGAACGCATCTTCGCCAGCACCTCCGCCGACGGGGTGGTGGCGATCGTCCGGGCGTCGAAGGAGGACCAGGCCGAGCTGATGGCGGCGGACCCGGAAACCTACGACCCGGCGGACTACTTCGGCCGGTACGGCTGGGTCCGGGCGCAGCTCGCCACGGCGGACCCGGACGAGCTCCGGGAGCTGGTGGTGGAGGGGTGGCGGCGGGCGGCACCGAAACGGCTGGTGGCGCAGTACGACGGCACGTCCGCCCGGACTTCGGGGCGGTGACGGCGGTGGCCGCGATCATCCTGGGTTGGAATCCCCAGCGGTGGAACGGGTGGACGCCGAGCTATGAGGAGCTGTCGCCGACGGTCTCCCCGCAGCGCACGTTGGCCGGTTCGTGGACGGTGGGACGGCGGGTGAACATCCCGGTGGGGGCGGACGCCTGGCTGTTGATGCAGGGTCGCCACCGGGGTCTGGTCGGGCACGCCGTGGTGACCCGCGCCCCCTATCCCGGCCCGCACGACCGGGACCCGACGGTGACGACGAACTACGTGGACGTCGCGTGGGACGGGCTGCTGCCGGTGGCGCGGCGGATCGTTCCGGAGGTGCTGACGACGGAGGCGTCCGGGGTCGCCTGGGGCTACGTGTTCAGCTCGGGCACCGGTGTGCCCGCCGCCGCCGAGGAGCAGGTCCACCAGGTCTGGCAGCGCTACGCGCTGGACTGAGCCGCGCCGGACTGAGCCGCAGGGCCGCACCCGGTCCGCCACCCGTGGTGACCAGCACACCGCGGCGCAGCGCCGGGTCGGTCGCGGCCAGCCGG
>NZ_JBEZEK010000045.1:0-23169 GCF_040648835.1 Micromonospora sp. NPDC049081
CTCCGAGGTGAACCTGTCCCCCGTCAACTGCATCCCATCACCCGAGTCACCCGCAAA
This sequence comes from Micromonospora sp. NPDC049081, assembly GCF_040648835.1. Lineage (NCBI taxonomy): Bacteria > Bacillati > Actinomycetota > Actinomycetes > Micromonosporales > Micromonosporaceae > Micromonospora > Micromonospora sp. NPDC049081. Next base: position 58 of record NZ_JBEZEK010000045.1, read on the forward strand.
CCGGATCACCACCCGGTCCAACTGACGGATCTGCTTGGGGCCGGGGGTCCCGCCGCCCGGCGGCTGCGCATCGTCGTACCGTGTCGTCGGGGTCATGGGTGCTCACGTCCCTCTCTAGTCCGGGCGGCGCGCACCACGACGACGGCGCGGTGGCCGGCGCGGTGGTCCCCGGCGACGCCGACGCGACCATCGGTTGTCGGTGCCGCATCGGCGGCAGCCCGTACCACCGGGATCGGCGACCCCGTCGTCAGCCGGCGGGGTCGCCGACCGCATCAAGCGCCGGCGAGCGCGTGCGACCACACGCTAGGGTCCGCCCCCGGCCCTGCCAACCCTTAGCGATCCCCTACCAGGCGTCCCCAGCGCAGGCCCGCACGGCGTCCCCGCGGGGCGTCCAGCGGGGACGGCTGAGGGGGCGCGGGCCTCGACCCGCCATGGGACACTTGTCTACATGGGCGAGCTGACCAGCGGCGCAGTGGCCGAGCCGGGGTCGCCGCTTCGGCCGGGTGATCCGGACCATGTCGGACCCTACCGGCTACGCCGCCTGCTCGGGTCCGGCGGCATGGGGGTGGTCTTCCTGGCCGAGGCGCCGGGCGGGAGTCGGGTGGCGGTCAAGGTCGTCCACGACGAGCTGCGGTCCCGGCCGGAGTTCCGGCGACGGTTCACCCGGGAGGTCGCCGCCGCCGGCCGGGTGGCCGACTTCTGCACCGCCCGGGTGCTCGACGCCGACCCGCAGGGGCCGGTCCCCTACCTCGTCACGGAGTACGTGACCGGGTCGTCCCTGCACGAGCACGTGACCCGGCACGGCTCGCTCTCCGGGCCCCAGGCCGAGGCGCTGGCCGTCGGCGTGGCCGCCGGGCTCACCGCGATCCACGCCGCCGGGCTGGCCCACGGCGACCTGACCCCCCGCAACGTGCTGCTGTCCCCGTTCGGGCCGAAGGTCATCGACTTCGGGTTGGCGAGCCTGATCGAGGTCCTCGACCCGACCACCGGTCCCTCGTACGGCACCCCGGGCTGGTTGGCCCCGGAACGGCTCGCCGGCTTCCCCCCGGCCCAGCCCGCCGACGTCTACGCCTGGGGCATCCTCGTCGGTTGGGCCGCCACCGGTCGGCTGCCGGTCGACCCCCGGGTCCACCAGGCCAGCGGGCCCGACCTGAGTGGACTGCCCGCCGGCCTGGCCGCGGTGGTCGCCCGGGCGCTGCGTACCGACCCCCGGCAGCGGCCCACCGCCCGGGAGGCGATGCTGATCCTGGTCGGCAGCGCCGACACGGCGAGCATCCGGTCGGCGGTGGAGCCGGTCGCCGCGACCACCGAGCAGCTCGACGGCACCCGGTGGTATCCGGTCGTGGGTCAGCCGGCCACCCTGGTCGCTCCGCCGCAGCCGCACCGGTCGCCGCCGTCCTGGCCGGCGGTGTTGACCGGGGTGGTGGCGGTGGTCGCCGCCGTCGTGCTGGGCGTGGTCGCGCTGCGCCAGGCCGACCAGCGGGGCGCACCGGCCGCCGGGCCGGACCCGTCCGCGCCGGTCAGCGTCACGCCGAGCCCCACCCCGAGCCCGTCGCCCACCCCGAGCCCCACCCCCGCCACCGCGAGCGGCCAGGACGGGTCGCTGGAATTCACCGTACGGGGGGTGCACTGCGGGTCGCGGGAGATCGGGTTCTGGCCGCTGACCCAGAAGGCGGACGGCGTGTTCTGCATGGTCGACGTCGACGTGGTCAACAAAGGATCCAAGGGCACCATTGTCTGGCCGCTCAGCCAACGGCTGGTCGACGTCGACGGGCGTGGTTACACACCGGACACCCGGTCACTGCTCTACTATCCGGACACGCAGCGGTTGACGAAGAACATCAAGCCCGGCGCGACGGTCAGCGGATCACTGGTCTACGACACGCCGGTCGGCACCGAGTTGCGCCAACTGGTCGTCCACGACACACCACTGAGTGCGGGCACCACCATCGATCTGCCGTGACCGGGGAGCCGCAGGACATGGACGTCGCCACCGCCACGGGACTCACCGGGCGGGCCCTGTCGCGGGCGCTGTACGCCACCGGGCGCGGTGTGCTGCTCGTCGCCAGCGCCGCGCTCAGCCTGGCCCTGCTCGTCGCCACCGTGCTCGCCACGGCGTTCATCTCGCTCGGCGTCGGGGTGCTGCTGTTGCCCCTGGTCACCCCGCTGGTCCGCCGGGTCACCGGGCTGTGCCGGGATCTCGCCGGCCGGGCCGGGGTGCCGATCCCCACGCCCTACCTCCCCGCGCCGCCCACCGAGCGGGGCGTGGTCGGCTGGGTGCAGCGCTGCCGGTCCATCCTCACCGACCCGGCGACCTGGCGTGACCTGCTGTTCCTCCTGCTCAACGTGTTCGTCGGCTTCGTGCTCGGCCTGCTGCCGGTGACCCTGCTGGTCTACTCGGTGGAGGGGTTGGTGCTCTCCGCCGGGTTCTGGATGCTGATGCGCGAGTCCGGGGTGGACTTCTGGTACGGCTTCACCCCGATGGACACCTGGCCGCACGCGGTGCTCGGGGCGCTGGTCAGCCTCGTGGTGTTCGCGATCTGGGTGGCCGCCTCCCCGGGGGTGGTGGCCGGGCACGCCTACTTCGCCCGTACGCTGCTCGGCCCGAGCGAACGGGCGGAGATCGCCTCCCGGATGCGGCACCTCTCCGAGACCCGCTCGGATGTGATCAACATCCAGGCCACCGAGCTGCGCCGGATCGAACGGGACCTGCACGACGGGGCACAGGCACGGCTGGTCGCGATCGGCATGAAACTCGGCGCGGCCACCCGGCAGCTGCGGACCAATCCGGACGTCGCGGAGACCCTGCTGGTCGACGCGCGCAACGCCACCGCCTCCGCGCTGGAGGAGCTGCGTTGCCTGATCCGGGGCATCCACCCCCCGGTGCTCGCCGAGCGGGGATTGGAGGACGCCATCCGGGCCATCGCGCTGGAGAGCCCGATCGACGTCGACGTCACCGCCGACGTGCCCGGCCGGTTGGCCGCCCCGGCGGAGTCCGCCGTCTACTTCGCCCTGTCCGAGCTGCTGACCAACATCGTCAAGCACGCCAACGCCGACCGGGCCAGCATCGACCTGCGCCACGAGGACGGCGCGCTGCGGGCCGTGGTGATCGACAACGGTCAGGGCGGGGCCGACGCCTCGCTCGGCACCGGACTCCGGGGCATCGAACGGCGCTGTGCTACGTTCGACGGGACGCTCGTCCTCAGCAGTCCCGAAGGTGGGCCGACCGTCGCGATCCTGGAGCTGCCGTGCGCGTTGTACTCGCCGAGGACCTCTTCCTTCTGAGACAGGGAATGGTCCAGCTCCTCGAATCGTACGACTTCGAGATCGTCGCGGCGGTCGACAACGGACCGGCACTGCTCGACGCCCTGGTGACCCTCCGCCCGGAGGTCGCGGTGGTCGACGTGCGACTGCCGCCCACGTTCACCGACGAGGGCCTCCAGGCTGCCCTGGAAGCCCGGCGGCGCTGCCCCGGCCTGCCCATCCTGGTGCTCTCCCAGCACGTCGAGCAGCTGTACGCCAAGGAGCTGCTCGCCGACGCCAGCGGCGGCATCGGCTACCTGCTCAAGGACCGGGTGCTCAACAGCGACCAGTTCGTGGACGCCATCCGCCGGGTCGCCGACGGGGGCACCGCGATGGACCCGCAGGTCATCTCGCAGTTGCTGGCCGGCCGGTCCCGCCGGGAGCCGCTGTCGACCCTCACCCCACGCGAGCGGGAGGTGTTGAAGCTGATGGCCGAAGGATGTTCAAATACGGCCATCGCGCAGCGCCTCATCGTCAGCCAGGGCGCGGTCGCCAAGTACACCACCAGCATCTTCACCAAACTCGACCTGACCCCGGCCGATGACAGCAACCGTCGGGTGCTGGCCGTGCTGGCGTACCTCAACGGCACCCGCGCCGACGTCTCCTGACGCCCCGCCGTCCGTTCCGGACCGTCACCGGCCGTCCGTTCCGGACAGCCGGTCGCGTCTGCCCCGGGCCGCCACCGGCTGATCGTCCCAGCGGTAGGTCGCCCCGGGGACCCGGACACACGGTGGTGCCCCCGGTCGGGTGACCGGGGGCACCAACGGCGCTGTGGGGCGCGTTCCTACTCGACGGCGACCGCTGCTTCCGCCGGTCGGGTGAGCATCACCCGGCGACCGGGCAGCACGGTGGCGGCGAAGGCCAGCACCGCCGCACCCGCCACCACGGCCAGGTAGATCCAGATCGGCCCGGAGGGCACCGGTCGCCCGAGCACCACGATGCTGAACGGCAGCAGTGTGGCGACGGAGGCGATGGTGCCGAGCACCACACCGATGACGGCGACCATGCCCGCCTCCACGCTGAGCATCTGGAGTGCCTGCTTGCGGGTGGCGCCGATGAGCCGTTGCATGCCCAGCTCCCGGCGTCGGCCGGCGGTCGCCACGATCAGGGTGTTCGCCACCGAGATCATGGTGTAGCCGGCGACCAGCGCCACGAGCAGGTAGTTGACCCACGCCTGGGTCTTGGTGCGCTCGGCGAACGTGGTGATCGCGTCGCGGCCCTCGATCATGGTGCCCGGGTGACCGGCGACCTTCTCCCGCAGGCTGGCCGTCAACGCGTCCCGGCTGGTGCCGGGCTCGGCGGTGACCAGGATCTGCCGGGACAGCCCGGTGGTGCTGTGCGCGGCGAGCAGGTCGGCCGGGAGCAGGATCGTCTCGAACCCCTTCTTGGCCGGGTAGAGCGCCACCACCCGCAGATCGACTGCCGACCGGTCACCGAGTCGCAGGGTGATCTGGTCGCCGACGCCGACGCCGACGTTCTTGCCGGCGACCTCGGGCAGCGCGACGGTGTCACCCCTGAGGTCACCCAGGTTGCCGGCGCTCGTGCGCACACCGGTGATGCTGGCGGCGCTGGCCCCGCTCACCCCCTGCAACGGCCAGGGCGACTCCACATGCGACCCGTCGTACGGCTTGTTGATCCACCCGGCGCTGGTCACGTACGCGGACGCGTCCTCGACGCCCGGCGCGGACCGCAGCGCCTCCACCGTCTCGGCGGGGAAACCGCCGGTGGTGGAGCTGAGCACCAGGTCGGCCCGCAGGTTGTCGGAGTAGTACCGCTCGGCGGCCTCGTTCTGGGTGGTCTGGAGGTAGAAGTTGGCCACCGCCAGCGCCACCGCCAGCATGATCGGGGTGACCGCGGAGGCCACCCGGACGGCGCGGGTCCGGACGTTGACCGTGCCGAGGTAGCCGGCCAGCCCGAAGAACGCCCGCACCGGCACGCTGAGCACGGCGGCGAACAGCCGGGTCAGCCCCGGACTGATCAACGCGATCGAGATCGCCCAGCACATCACCGCCGGCCCGGCGGTCGCGGAGGCCACCGCGCCCTGCATGACGATCGCCGTCACCAGGATCAGCGCGAACCCGGCGGCGAAGAACAGGATGGAGAACACCACCCGGGGCCAGCTCACCCACTTGCGCTGGACGGCGGCCTCGGCGATACCGGCGGTGGGCCGGATCTTGGAGGGGCGTCGCCCGGCCACGTAGGCGGCCACCATCGCGGCGAAGATCCCGATGGCGGGGGCCGCCAGGTAGGGGACGAAGCCCTGGTGGAACTCGACCACCGGCGAGATGACCCCCGCGTCGGAGACGATGTGATAGAGCAGCGGCCCGAGGAACACCCCGGGGGCGCAGCCGAGGATCGCCGCGCCGACGGCGACCACCAGCGCCTCACGGCGCACCATCGTCCGGATCTGCCGGGGCGTCGCACCGATCGAGCGCAGCAGCGCGATCTCCTTCTGCCGCTGCTGCACCGACAGGCCCAGGGTGCTGGCGACCACGAAGATCGCCACGAAGACCGTCATGCCGGCGAAGACACCGGAGAGCGGGATGAGCTGCGCCTGGCCGCCGACCGCCTCGGGGAACTCGGCCGCGCCCCGGTCGTCGCCGGTGAGCACGACGAGCTTACGGTCGGCGAGGGTCCGCTCGATCCGCTCGCGCAGCGCCTCCACGTCGGTGCCGGGCTTGGCCAGCACCCCGATCGCGTCGGAGGTGCCGGTGTGCGGGTTGAGCCGCCGCTCGTCGTCGCCGGAGAAGAACAGCGCCGACTGGCTCACCTCGCCCGGTGGGGTGGCGATGCCGCTGACCTGGAAGGCGGAGGTCACCCCACCGACCACGACGTCGACCCGGTCACCGACCTTGACCCGGGCGAGCTTGGCCACCGCCCGGTCCAACACGACCTGCCCGGCCTGCGCGGGGGGCTGCCCGTCGAGCCGGTACGGCCCGAGCTGCGCCGACTCCCACCCGTGCCCCAGCGACTGGGTGCCGACGATCACGGGTGCGCCGTTGCGCACGACGGTGGCGGCGAAGGACGACTCGGCCACCGCCCGCTCGACCCCGGGCACCCCCTGGATCTTGCTGACCAGGCCCGGATCGATCCAGTACCGCTCGGCCAGCGGCACCGACTTGATGTTCTTGGTGTCCTGCGGGTCCTTCTTGGGCACACCGTAGGTCTGCTTGCCGCTGACCACCACGTCGGCCGCCGCCAGCCGCTGCGGCGGGACCGCCATCCGGATGCCGGTCTCCATCAGACCACCGCAGGCGACGATCAGCGCCACACCGAAGAAGACCGCGATGAACGTCGCGATGAACGCGAGCTTGCGGTAGCGCAGGGTGCGCCACGCGAGGTACGTCATCAGAAGCCACCCCTGCCGGTGGACTGCGCCGCCCGGTTCTGCTGCCACGCGGTCAGGTGGGTCATCCGCTCGGCCACCACGTCGGCGGTCGGCGCCTCCAGCTCCCCGATGAACTGGCCGTCGGCGAGGAACAGCACCCGGTGCGCGGCGGCTGCGGCGACCGGGTCGTGGGTCACCATGATGATGGTCTGTCCCCCGCTGGACACCGTCTCACGGAGCAGTTGCAGCACCTCGATGGTGGTCTGGGTGTCCAGCGCGCCGGTCGGCTCGTCGGCGAAGATCACGGCCGGTCGCATGATCAGCGCCCGCGCGATCGCGACCCGCTGCTGCTGACCGCCGGACAGCTCGCTCGGCAGGTGCTTGCGCCGCTCGGCCAGCCCCACCCGACCCAGCACCTCCACCACGGAGTGGCGGTCGGGCCGGCGGCCGGCCAGCCGGAACGGCAGGCCCACGTTCTGCTCCACGTTCAACGCCGGCATCAGGTTGAACGCCTGGAAGATGAAGCCGACCCGCTCCCGGCGCAGCCGGGTCAGCTGGTTCTCGTTCATGCCACTGAGTTCCTTGCCGTCCAGCACCACCGAGCCGGACGAGGGCACGTCGAGCCCCGCCGCGCAGTGCAGGAACGTGCTCTTGCCGGAGCCCGAGGGCCCCATCACGGCGGTGAAGCTGCCCCGGGGGAAGCTCATCGTCACGCCCCGCAGCGCGTCGACCCGGTTCTCACCGCGGCCGTACGTCTTGCGTACATCGTCCAGCCGCACCGCATCGGCACCGCTGGTCGGCGTGCGCCGGTCCTTGTTTCTGTCCACCTCATGCTCCCCGCAAAAGAACGTCGCCGAACGGCGGTGGGTACATGTTCACGGTATGGATCGGGCCGATACGGCTCAATGGAGCTAATGACCCGAAGGGGTGGGCCTAGGCCCACCCCGGAATCGGCACCTGCGGCGGCTCAGCTCGCCTGGACCGCCGACTCCCACTGCGGCCAGGACCGCTCGCTGCCGCCCGATCCGACGGCCAGCAGCCCGGCCCCGGCCGCGTCCATCGGCAGTCCCAGTGACAGCTCGGTGCGACGCCGGACGTTCAGCTTCCGGTAGACCCGGGTGAGGTGCTGTTCGACCGTGCTCACCGTGATGTAGAGCTTCTTGCCGATCTCCCGGTTGGTGTGGCCGAGCGCGGCCAGGGTGGCGACCCGCTGCTCGGCGTCGCTGAGCCGGGACATCTCCTCGTGCTCCGGTGGGGCGTCCGGGTCGTCGCCGCCGGCCGCGTCGCCGCCGGGCAGCAGCCGCCGGCACAGTGCCTGCGCCTGGATGTCCTTGGCGAGCTGCAACGCGCTGCGGGCCACCACCCGGGAGGTGTTGAACTCGCCCCGCCCGTAGTGGGCGCTGCTCAGCGCGGCCAGGGCGAGGAAGAGCTGGTAGCGGTCGCCGGATTCCTGGAGCAGGTTGGCCGCCTGGCGCAGGGTGTTGACCCGTTGCTTGACGTCGAGCGCGGAACCGAGCAGCCGCAGGGAGACCCCCCTGGTCCGGGCGTTCTCGGCACCGGGCCGGGACAGTTGCTCGGTCACCATGGCGCGGGCCCGCTCGGGCCGGCCCGAACGCAGGTAGACCTGGGCCAGGTCGCCCCGCCAGGGCAGCAGGGCCGGCAGGTCCATCCCCCACTGGGTGGCCAACTGCCCGCAGGTCTCGAAGTCGGCCAACGCCGCGTGCACCCGCCCCCCGGCCAGGTGCAGGTGGCCACGGGCCCGCAGATACAACGGCCAGAACCAGGTGTCCCGCATGGCGTCCGGGATGACGTGTTTGAGCTGCGCCTCGGCCTCGTCGAGCTTGTCCATGCCGATCATGGCGAGCAGCATGTTGGACAACGGCGAGCCGATCGCCACCCCCCAGTTGTGCGGCGACATCGCGTCCAGCGCCTCGCGGGCGAACCGCTCGCTGAGCGGCAGGTCACCCTGGCGCAGCGCGATGTGCGACCGGACGTCGGACAGGATGGCGTGCCAGGTGGTGGCCCCCCGGGCGCCCGCCTCGGCGCCCAGCACGTCGCACCAGTGCACGGCACGGTCCATCCGGTCGGCGTAGACCAGCGTCTGCAACGCGCACAGCGCCGACTCCAGCCCGACGTCGACGAGCAGATGGCTGCCGAGCACCTGTTCGGCGCGGGCGATCACCTCGTCGGTCACCCCGTCGGTGAGCACGGCGGTCAGGGAGGGGGTGGCCGACCCGAGTGAGCCGTCGGAACGCGCCGGGGTCCCGGCCGGCGTGACCGCCGGGCCGGCGTCGGCGTCGAGCTCGGCGAACGCCACCGGGAAGTGCAGCCGCAGCCACTCGGCGCACCCCTCCAGCTCGGCGGCGGTGGTGGCGTCGAGCTGTTGGCGGGTGTCCCGCAGGTGCCGCAGGGTCTCCTGGGCGTCCGCCCGGTGACCGTGCCAGAGCTGGTAGCGCAGCAGCGCGGCGGCGTGGCGCTCGGAGAGGTGCCCGGCCCGCAGGGCGTCACGCTGGGACTGGAGGTGCTGGCTCACCGCCGCCGGGTTGATCCGCCACTGGCAGGCGGCCAACGTCGCGGTGAGCGCCGCCCGGCGGGGGACGTCGTCGCACATGTCGTGGGCCAGCTTCAGTGACTCCACCGCGTCGTCGACCCGGTCCTCGGCCAGCGCGTGGGTCGCCGAGTCCTGGAGCACCGTGATCGCCCACGGCTCGGCCAGGCCGCCCGCGGCGAGCAGGTGCCCACCGATCGCCGGGGCCGGGGCACCTTCGGCGTGCAGCAGTTCCGCCGCCCGGGCGTGCATCTCGGCCAGCGCCTCCGGGGTCAGATCGTGCAGGACCGCCGCTCGTGCCGCCGGGTGCCGGAACCGCCCGGCGTGCAGCAGGCCGGACATCGTCAGCGCGTTGAGCACCCACTGGACCCGGGCCGGCTTGGTGTCCAGCAGCCGGGCCAGCAGCGCCGGGGTGGCGAGGTCACCGAGCAGGGCGAGCCCGTGGGCCGTCTCCAGGATCGTCGGGTCCCAGCGTCGCAGGCAGGCCAGGACCGCCTGGCGGAACTGGTCGCCGACGACCACCTCGGCGACCTCCGTCGAGCCGGCGACCCGCCGGTCCTGGCCGAGCGCGTGCAGCAGCAGCGGATTGCCGCCGCTGACCCCGTGGTACGCCGGGGCGAGCGCCGCCGCCGTCTCGTCGTCGACCCAACCGCGCAGCAGCTCGGCGACGCCCGCCTCGGACAACGGCGACAGCTGGATGTTGCAGAAGCTCGCCTGCCGGCTGATCTCGGCCCGGAACTCCGGGTGGAACGGCTGCGGCTGGGGCGACTCGGTGAGCACCACCAGGATCTGCGCGGCGGTGAGGCGCCGTTGCAGGTAGAGCAGGGTGTGCAGGGTCGTCTCGTCGGCGAACTCGACATCGTCGACGAGCAGGACGAGGGGGCGGGCGCGGGCGATGTCGATCAGCTCGACACACATCGCGTGCACGGCCCTGATCTCGGCGTCCCCTCTGGTCGTGACGCCCTCGATGTCGACGAACGCGCCGATGCGCCGCATCACCTCGTCCGGCAGCGGCACGCTGTGGAACAGTTGCCCCATCACGGCGGCGGGCAGCAGGCGTTCCGCCCGGGAGCAGGCGGCCCGCAGCACCAGCCCGCCCGCTGCGCCGACGTGGTCGGCGAAGGCCCGCAACAACTCGGTCTTGCCCGTGGCACCGGGGCCGCTGATCAGCGCGACCCGCCCCCTGCCCGTGACGCTTCCGGAGTAAAGGTCCCGCAAGATGTCAAGCTCGCGGCTTCTCTCCACAAATTCCACCCGTCTCCCCCCAGGTCAGCGATGACGCATCGAACGAGGGTGCCGCCGACTACGGACGGGCCCCCCGGCGAGACCCTTCGGCTCGATGCCACGCGGGCCGCCGGGACCCACCCGGCCACTGACCACGTCAGCCGGCAAACCAGGTCATGCAATGATGACTGCCAATTGATTGATGGCTTTCACCGCGTCCCGACGGCGAGCACAGCATACATAGACACCCGTACAAGACGGTAGTGGGGTGGTGATACTTCGTCATCGATATTACGCACGGCCATGGCGTTATGTCGGATTGTTGGCGTCGGCCGAAAAATTACTACTCGGTAGCAATTACATGATCGAACAACCGTCCCGCCCCCTCCGACCTGCACGGATAGCCGCAGATTCGGCTCATCGGACAGCGCGTTGACCTGCGAAATGACTCCGGCAGAGGGTTCGTACCGGAATTTTTCGGGCCAACTCTCCCGGCCCGCACCGATCCCGCCCACGTCGGCACACCAGCACCGACCGGACGAGAAGCAGCGAATCGGGCAATCTACTCTTGAGCAAAAATTGAGTTTCAGCGAGAAGACGACACTATTACAGATGCAATTCATAAGCTCTGGTCAATGCTGTCGCCCTTGCGACATCGCCGGGGCTATCACAAATGCGACCCACCGGGCCGCAAAGTAACCGCAGGTTGGCCGGCCGCTGAAATCTGGTCGTCGGCCGGCGGGTTAGGGGTCGCTTCCGGGTATGCGCGGGCCAGTGGTGCCGCCACGCTGGAGACATCCGAGGGCAGTGACGCGGAACACGGTGTCCGCCGCGCCCCTGCCCCCAGCCGAGGAGGAAAGCGTGGACGATCTCACCCGGGTGAGCAGCGCGCGGCGGTTCAGCGACGTTCGCGGCGGTGACCACTTCGACGTCGTGCTCGAGGGCGGACCGGTCGGCCTGCCGGCCACCGATCGCGCCCACAGCGCACCGGTCGGCACCGGCCGGATCAAGGTGCCCTATCTGGGCGGCTACGAACACTTCGAACGCTCGGGCGACCACGACGGCCTCAATGACGACGCCTCGCGGGTGGTGGTCTTCCAGTGGACCATGCGGACCAAGATCGCCGAATGACGGGCACGACGGGCGGGTCACCGGTGCGCCGGTGACCCGCCCGTCGTCGTACCGGTGCCCGTGACCGCCCCGCCGGCACGGTGCCCCGGTCGGACGTCACCACCCCCGCAGGTCCGGTGTCCTGGTGGTCGGACGTCACCACCGCGCCGGCGCGGTCGGACCCGACCGGGTCCCGGTCGGGTCAGCCGGTCGGTCCGCCCTGCTGCGCCTGCGCCAGCTCGGCACCGATCAGCCGGATCACGTCGGCGGCGTGGTCGTTGAGATAGAAGTGCCCACCCGGATACACCCGCACGTCGCACTCGCCGGTGGTGTGCCGGGCCCAGTCCCGCGCCTCGTCCAGGGTGGTCATCGGGTCCGCGTCACCGGTCAGCACCGTGATCGGGGCGTCCAGCAGCTGATCCGGGTCGGCCCGGTAGGTCTCCACCGCCTTGTAGTCCCCCCGCACGGCGGGCAGGATCATCGGCAGCAGCTCGGGATCGCCCAGCACCCGTGGGTCCGAGCCGCTGAGCCGGGCCAGCTCCCGCAGCACCCCGGCGTCGTCGCGGGTGTGCACGTACCGCTCGTCCCGGACCCGGGACGGGGCCCGACGGCCCGAGGCGAACAGCCGCACCGGCGGCCGACCCGTATGCCGTTGCAGGCGCAACCCGACCTCGTAGCCGAGCACCGCACCCATGCTGTGGCCGAAGAGCGCCACCGGGCGGTCCAGCCACGGGGTGAGCGCCTCGAACACCCCGTCGGCCAGGTCGGCGATGGAGTCCAGGACCGGCTCGTGCCGGCGGTCCTGTCGACCCGGGTACTGGATCGCCAGCACGTCCACCGCGGGCGAGAGGGCCCGGGACACCGGAAACAGGTAGCTGGCCGAGCCCCCGGCGTGCGGCATCGCCACCAACCGGATCGCGCTGGACGGTGCCGGATGGAACCGCCGCACCCAGAGGTCGTTCTCGAGCGTTGCCGTCATCACTGGTCCTCTACGGGTCGACACTGCGGGTGCGCCCCGCAGTGGGACGTCTCCAACGGGCGCACCCGGCCGGCCCGGACCGCCGTCTCGGCCGGTGCCCGGATCCGCCGTCACGCGTGGTGCTGACGCCCTCCCTGCGACGCCGGTGCCCGCTGTCGAAGCGAGCGTAGGAACGCCCGAAACGCCGGGACAACCCCTAAGCACAGCGGTGGCCCCCTAGCCCGCCGGGACGGGTGGGGGCCAGGAGGCCGAATGCCCGGAGGTGGCGCTCCCGACGAGCGGGAGCGCCACCTCCGGGTGGTCGAACGTGGTCAGGCCACCGGGTGCGCCGGCCGGACGGGTTGCCCGGTGGACTCGGGTCCGATCCGGACCACCGGCCCCGGGTCGGTGTCGCCACGGTCGGCGTCCTCGACACCCGCGCCGGACGACATGGGGTCGACCGTCCGCTCCGGGTCGACGTGACCCGCCGGGGCACCGGGGGCGTCAGCGGGGATGGCGGTGGAGTCGGTCGGACCGTCCGCCGGGCCCTGGCCGGGCACCGAGGCGCCCACGTTGCGCAGCAGCACCGCGGCCAGCACCGCCGTCACCACCAGGATGCCGGCCGAGGCGAGCGCGGCGGCCCGCAGCTCGGTGGCGAAGGCGGCCCGGGCCAGCGTCACCAGCGTGTCCGCCGCGGTGGCGGAGAGCGTCCGGCTCTCCTGCACGGCGCCGCCCAGGGTCTCCCGGGCGGTCGCCCAGGAGTCCGCCGGCACGCCGTCGGGCGCGTCGCCGGACAACTGCCGCCGGTAGACGAACGTGCCGATGCTGCCGAGGATCGCGACACCGAGCGCCGCGCCGAACTGGCTGCCGGTCTCGGAGAGCCCGGCCGCGGCACCGGCCCGCTCGGGCGGCGCGGTGGAGACGATCAGCTCGGCGCTGAGCGTCAGCACCATCGCGATGCCGCCGGTCATCAACGCCTGGCCGACCACCACCAGGGCCAGCCCCGACTCGTCGCCGACCTGGGCGAGCACCAGACAACCGGCGGCACCCACCAACAGGCCACCGGCGGCGACGTAGGCCCGCCGGAAGCGCTGCGCCAGCATCGGGGCCAGCACCGCCGCGCCGACACCCGCCGCACCGGCCGCGGGCAGCGACCACAGCCCGGCGCTGAACGGGCGCAGCCCGAGCACCAGCTGGAGGTACTGGCTGATGAAGAACATGAACCCGACCAGCGCGAAGTTGGCGAGCACGTTCATCACCACCGCCGCGCTGAACGCGGGAGCACGGAACAGCCGCACGTCGATCACCGGGTCGGCGAGTCGCCGCTGACGCAGCACGAACACCGCCAGGAAGACCAGCCCGCCGACCACACCGGCCACCGGCGGCCAGTCCACGCCGTCCTCGGCGAACTGCTTGATGCCCCAGATCATCGGCAGCACGGCGACGAAGGCCAGCACCGTACTGATCAGGTCGAGCCGGCCGGCTGCGGCGTTGCGGAACTCGGGCAGCAGCAACGGGGCCAGGATCAGCAGCAGCAGCATGATCGGCACGTTGATCTCGAAGACGGTGCCCCAGGAGAAGTACTGGAGCAGCGCGCCGCCGGCCACCAGGCCGATGACGCCACCGGCGGAGAAGCCGGCCGCCCAGAGCCCGATCGCGGCCCGGCGTTCGTTCTCGTCGTGGAACATGTTGCGGATCAACGACATGGTCGACGGCATGAGCGTCGCGCCGGCGGCACCCATCACCGCCCGGGTCCCGATCAGCATGCCGGGACTGTTGGAGAGGGCCGTGGCCACGGATGCCACACCGAACACCGCCGCACCGATCATCAGCAACCGGCGGCGCCCGATCCGGTCCCCCAGGGTCCCCATCGGAATCAGCAGGCCGGCCAGCACGAAGGCGTAGACGTCCGTGATCCAGAGGAGCTGACTGCTGGTCGGCTCAAGGTCCGCCGTGATGAACGGCAGAGCGTACGACAGCACGGTCATGTCCATGCTGATGATCAGTGTCACCATGACGAGTACCGCGAGACCGATCCACTCGCGGCGGCCGGCCTTTGCCTGCGCTGTAGCCATGGCCGAAAGCTACCACCGAATTTATACGCACGTATACATCCGGTGGATGAATTAGGGGGTGGTTCCGAGTAGGGTGACGCCGTGGGTCATCGGGAACGCCTGCTGGCAGGGGCCAGGGTCTGCCTCTACGAGCGCGGCTACACACGCACCACCGCCCGCGACATCGTCGCCGCGTCGGACACGAATCTGGCGTCGATCGGGTACCACTTCGGCTCCAAGGAGGCGCTGCTGACCGCCGCCCTGGTGCAGGCGTTCGAGGAGTGGGGCGTCGAGATCGACCGGGTGCTGCGCGACGGCACCCAGCCCGACCTCATGGACCGACTGGAGTCGATGTGGACCGGCCTGGTCGAGTCGTTCGGCACCCACCGGCCGCTCTGGGTCGCCGGGATCGAGGCGTTCGCGCTGGCCGAGCACCTGCCGGTGCTGCGGGAGCAACTCGCCGAGACCTACACCCGGGCCCGCCCGGCGCTGGCCACCTTCGTGATCCGCAACGGCGGTGAGCACGTCACCGAGGAGACCCGCAGGGCCGTCGGCTCGTTCCTGCTGGCGTTGATGACGGGACTGACGGTGCAGCGGTTGCTCGACCCCGAGGCCGCCCCGTCCGGTAAGGAACTGGCCGAGGCGCTGCGGGTGATCGTCGGCGCGGTCAACGACTCCACCGACACCACCCACCCGCCCGCCGACGCCTGACCCCCGCCCACCGGCCCACCGGACAGGGGTTCGACGCACCGTCGACCGGAACGCCGCCCGCGTGCAGGGGTGCCGGATAGGGGTCGGTCCGGCACAGCCGTCGGACGCGGCGGACAGACCCTCCCTGCCGGTCACTCCACCCGCACCAGACCGGCGCGGAGCATGTCCTCCAGCCAGACGTCGAAGTCCCGTCGGGTGGCCGCCGGATCAGCCGACCACTGCCGGGCCAGGACAGCGGCCGCCCGTTCCAGCGAACCGCCCTGCTGCTGCAACGCGATCCACATCGCGGCGGCGGTCGCTCCGAACCGGTATCGCAGTCCGCTCCGCTCGGCGGTCAGCTCAAGCTGCCCGTTCCGGGTGACCTTGGCGACGATTCCCTGTTCGAGTCGCACCCGCACTCTCCCTGCCTCTCCCGTGTCCACCCCTGGTGGCACCTACCGGCGAACCGTGAACGTCCACCAGACCCGGCCACTACGTTATGCGGTCAGGTGGTGACGCGATACGGTCATGGACCCACGCCGAAGGTGGACAAAAGCCCACCCGTCCGCAGGGAGGAAGCCCGAGGTCCGCCGACCGCCCGTGGGCATCGACGGACCTCGGGTCCCCTGACGGATGGTCAGTCCGACGCCTCCAACTCGTCGTCGAGGATGTCGAACAGCTCGTCCGCGGTGACCGACGCCAGGTCCCGGGCGGCCGGCTCCACCGCGGCACCCCCGTACGCCGCGTTCCACCGGGACATCAGCGCCTGGAGCCGGACGGTGATCCGGCCCCGCTCCGCCTCGTCCGGCACGGTGCCGTCCAGCAGCGTCTCCCACCGGGCCAGCTCGGCCTCCAGCGACGGAGCGGCCGGCACGTCACCGGCCAACTCCGACCGGACGAACCGGGCCACCGCCGCCGGGCTGGGGTGGTCGTAGATGAGCGTCGCCGGGAGTCGGAGCCCGGTCGCCGCACCGAGGCTGTTGCGGAACTCCACCGCCGCCAGGGAGTCGAAGCCGAGCTCCAGGAAGCCCCGCTCCACGTCCAGCGACTGTGGCCGGTCGTGGCCCAGCACCTCGGCCGTCCGGGCCCGGACCAGCTCGGTCACGGCCCGGTCGGCCTCGTCCGACGGCAACCCGGCCAACCGTTCGGCCAGCGGCCGCTCCCCCGCCACCGGGCCCGGCGTGCCGGCGGCCGACCGGCGGGTCGGCGTACGGACCAGGCCCCGCAGCAGCGGCGGCACCCCGTCGGCCCGAGACCGGATCGCGGCCAGATCCAGCCGGACCGGCAGGGCCAACGCCGGCACCGGGTGCAGGGTCGCGTCGAACAACGCCAACGCGTCCCCGGTGGACAGCGCGGCGACCCCGGAACGGGCCATCCGGCGCAGGTCGGCCTCGCCGAGGTGGCCGGTCATCCCGCTGCCCGACTCCGCCCACAGGCCCCAGGCCAGGGCGGAGCCGGCCAGGCCGTGCGCCCGCCGGTGCTGGGCCAGGGCGTCCAGGTAGGCGTTCGCCGCGGTGTAGCTGGCCTGCCCGGCGCCGCCGAGGGTGGCCGCCGCCGAGGAGAACAGCACGAACCAGTGCAACGGCCGGTGCAGGGTGAGTTCGTGCAGGTGACGCGCGGACTCTGCCTTGGCACCCAGCACCGCCGCCACCCGGTCGGGCGTCAGCGTGGGCAGCAACCCGTCGTCGAGCACCCCGGCGGCGTGCACCACCCCGGTCAGCGGATGCCCGGCGGGCACCCCGTCGAGCAGGGCCGCCACCGCCGCCCGGTCGGCCAGGTCGCAGGACGCCACGGTCACCTCCGCGCCGGCCGCCGTCAGGCGCGCGACCAGGTCGTCCACCCCCGGGGCCGCCGGGCCGCGTCGACTGGCCAGCAGCAGCCGCCGTACGCCGTGCCGGGTAACCAGGTGCTCGGCGACCAACCGGCCCAACCCGCCGGTGCCGCCGGTGACCAGCACCGTGCCCGTCGGGTCCGGGCCGGCCGGCAGCTCACCGTCCGGCACCGGCAGCGCCGCGAGCCGGGGCGCGAGCAGCCCACCCCGCCGGACCGCCAGTTGCGGTTCGGCGTCGACGGCCAGCGCCGACCGCAGCCCGGTCGGGTCCGGGTCGTCGACGTCGATCAGGACCAGCCGGCCCGGGTTCTCCTCCTGAGCGGCCCGGACCAGGCCCCAGACGGTGGCGTCCACCGGCCGGGGCACGTCCTCGCCGTCGGTGGTGGCGACCGCCCGGGTCGTCACCAGCGCCAGCCGGGTGTCGGTGAACCGCTCGTCGGCGAGCCATCCCTGCACCAGGGCCAGCGCCGCGGTGGTCGCCGCCGAGGGCGAGTCCGACGTGGTACGCCAGGCCACCGCGACGGTGCCCGGGGCGTCACCGGTGCGGGCGACCTCCGCCGCGAGCGTGCCGAGGTCGGCGTACCGGGGCACCCCGAGGCCGAGGTCGTCGTCGCCGAGGACCACGGTCGTGCCGCCGCCGGTGGCCGGGGTCGGCACCGCAGCCCAGGTGACCTGGAAGAGCGACGTGCGGTGAGCCGCCCGGCCCCCACCCAGCTGGTCGGCGGCGAGCGGCCGGACCGCCAGCGAGGCCACCGAGGCGACCGGCGCCCCGGAGGTGTCGGCCAGGTCGAAGGAGACCTCCTGCGGGCCGGTCGGGCGCAGCCGCACCCGCAGCGCGGTCGCGCCGGTGGCGTGCAGGGCCACCCCCCGCCAGGCGAACGGCAACCGCAGCCGGTCGTCGTCCTCGTCGGCACCGGTCAGGTCGAGGGTGTGCAGCACCGCGTCGAACAACGCCGGGTGCAGGCCGAACCGGTCCGCCGGGGCGGCCGCCTCCGCGGGGAGCGCCACCTCGGCGTACACCTCGGCGCCGTGTCGCCAGGCGGCCCGCAGCCCCTGGAACAGCGGGCCGTAGTGGTAGCCGGCGTCGGCCAGCCGGTCGTACCGGCCGGTCAGGTCGACCGGGGTGGACCCGACCGGTGGCCAGGCGTCGCCCGCCGACCAGGCCGGTGCGGTGGACGCCGCCGGGGCCAGTACGCCGGTGGCGTGCCGGGTCCAACCGTCGACACCGTCCTCCGGCCGGGAGTGCACGGTGACCGGGCAGCGTCCCGTCCCGTCCGGTGCCCCGACCACCACCTGGAGGTCGACGCCGCCCCGGGGCGGTACGACCAGCGGAGCCTCCAACGTCAACTCCTCGACCAGGGCGCAGCCGACCTGGTCACCGGCGCGGACGGCCAGCTCGACGAAGGCCGTCCCGGGTAGCAGCACCGTGCCGGCGAGGTCGTGTTCGGCCAGCCACGGGTGGGTCCGCAGCGACAGCCGGCCGGTCAGCACGGTGCCGTCGGCACCGGCCAATCCGACGACCGCGCCGAGCAGCGGGTGGGAGGCCGGGCGCTGACCCAGACCCGGCACGTCACCGCCGCCCGCCGGGGCGTCCAGCCAGAGCCGACGCCGCTGGAACGGGTAGGTCGGCAGGTCGGTGACCCGGGCGCCGGTGGGCGCGAACCAGGCCCGCCAGTCCACCGGGACACCCCGGGTGTGCAGGGTGGCGACGGCGGTCAGCAGGCTCGCCGCCTCGTCCCGGCCGCCGCGCAGCACCGGCACCAGGGCGAGGCCGCCGGTGTCGGAGACACAGTCCCGGCCCATCGCGGTGAGCACCGCGTCCGGGCCGACCTCCAGGAACGTGGTGACCCCGGCCGCTTCCAGGGTGGCGATCCCGTCGTGGAACCGGACCGCCTCCCGGACGTGGCGCACCCAGTAGCCGGGGGTGGTGATCTCGTCGGGGTCGGCGAGCCGACCGGTCAGGTTGGACACCACCGGCACCCTCGGCGGGGCGAAGGTCAACCCGGCGGCGACCTGGTGGAACTCGGCCAGCATCGGCTCCATGTGCGGGGAGTGGAACGCGTGGCTGACCCGCAGCCGCTTGATCCGGCGTCCCCGGGCCCGCCAGTCGTCGGCGAGCGCACCGACGGCGTCGTGGTCACCGGAGAGCACCACCGCGCGTGGCCCGTTGACCGCGGCGATGCCCACTTCGGTCTCCCGGCCGGCCAGTTCCCGGCGTACCTCCTCCTCGGACGCCTCGACGGCGACCATCGCGCCGTCCTCCCGCATCGCCTGCATCAGCCGGCCACGCGCGGTGACCAGGGCCGCCGCGTCGGGCAGCGACAGCACCCCGGCGACGTGCGCGGCGCTGATCTCGCCGATGGAGTGCCCGGCGACCAGGTCGGGTCGGATGCCCCAGGATTCGAGCAGCCGGTAGAGCGCCACCTCGATGGCGAACAGCGCGCTCTGGCTGTAGACGGTCTGGTCGAGCAGCGCGGCGTCGGCGACGTCGGGTTCGGTGTAGAGCACCTCCCGCAGCGGCCGGTCGAGCTGCGCGTCCAGGTGGGCGCACACCTCGGCGAACGCCGCCGCGAAGGCGGGGTACGCCGTCGCCAGCTCACGGCCCATGCCGAGGCGCTGCGCCCCCTGGCCGGTGAAGAGCATGGCGAGCTTCCCGGCCGACGGGGTCCCCTGCACCCACTCGGCGGGGTCGGTGCCTTCGGCGGCGGCACGCAGGGCGCGGACCGCGTCGCCCCCGACGGGGGCGACCACCACGGCCCGACGCTCCAGCACCGCCCGGGTGGTGGCCAGCGAGTACGCCACGTCCAGGGTGGCCCCGGTGTCGGCGACCAGCCCTGCCTGGGCGCGCAGCGCCTCCGCCGAGCGGGCGGAGAGCAGCCAGGGCAGCACCGGCGGGGTGGCCGGGGCGTCCCCGTCGGCCGGCGTCGCCTCGACCGCCGGCGCCTGCTCGATGATGACGTGGGCGTTGGTGCCGCTGATGCCGAACGACGACACCCCGGCGCGGCGGGGCCGGTCCAGGGCCGGCCACTGCTGTGCCTCGGTGAGCAGCCGCACCGCCCCGGCCGACCAGTCCACCTGCGGCGACGGCCGGTCGGCGTGCAGGGTGCGGGGCAGCAGCCCGTTGCGCATCGCCAGCACCATCTTGATCACACCGGCGACGCCGGCCGCGCCCTGGGTGTGGCCGATGTTCGACTTGATCGAGCCGAGCCAGAGCGGCCGGTCGTCCGGGCGGTCCTGCCCGTAGGTGGCGAGGACCGCCTGCGCCTCGATCGGGTCACCGAGGGTGGTGCCGGTGCCGTGCGCCTCGACCAGGTCGACCTGGTCGGGGCGGACGTCGGCGGCGGCCAGCGCCTGCCGGATCACCCGTTGCTGGGCGGGACCGTTGGGGGCGGTCAGCCCGTTGGACGCGCCGTCCTGGTTGATCGCCGAACCGCGCACGACCGCGAGGACGTGATGGCCGTGCCGTTCGGCGTCGGAGAGCCGCTCCAGCAGCAGCATGCCCGCACCCTCGGACATGCCGGTGCCGTCGGCGTCGGCGGAGAAGGACTTGCACCGGCCGTCGGAGGCCAGCCCCCGCTGGAGGCTGAAGTCCAGGAAGGTGTCCGGCTTGGACATCACCGTGACCCCGCCGGCCAGAGCCAGAGAGCACTCCCCGGAGCGCAGCGCCTGCACGGCCAGGTGGATCGCCACCAGTGACGACGAGCAGGCGGTGTCGACGCTGACCGCCGGCCCCTCCAACCCCAGGGTGTACGAGATCCGCCCGGACGCGACGCTGGCCATGCTGCCGTTGCCCAGGTAACCCGCCAACTCCTCGGGCACCTCGGACAGCCGGCTGCCGTAGTCGTGGTACATCACGCCGGTGAACACCCCGGTCGGGCTGCCCTTGAGCGAGGTCGGGTCGATCCCGGCCCGCTCCAGCACCTCCCACGAGGTTTCCAGCAGCAACCGCTGCTGCGGGTCCATCGCGATCGCCTCACGCGGGCCGATGCCGAAGAAGTCGGGGTCGAAGTCGGCCGCGTCGTAGAGGAAGCCACCTTCCAGCGAGGACGTCCGGCCGGGCTTGCCGGGCTCCGGGTCGTAGAGGTGGTCGAGGTCCCAGCCCCGGTCGGTGGGGAACGGCGAGATGGCGTCCGCGCCGTCGACCAGCAGCTGCCACAGGTCCTCGGGGGTGCGGACCCCGCCGGGGAAGCGGCAGCTCATCGCGACGATGGCGACGGGTTCGTCGACCACCGGCCGGACCACCGTGGTCGGCTGCGACTGCGCCGGTCCGCCGAGGATCGTGCCGTGCAGGTAGCCGGCGAGCGCGGTCGGGTTGGGGTAGTCGAAGACCAGGGTCGCCGGCAGCCGCAGCCCGGTGGCCGTGTTGAGCCGGTTGCGCAGCTCCACGGCGGCCAGCGAGTCGAAGCCGAGTTCCTTGAACGCCCGGGCCGGTTCGACGGCGGTGCCGCTGTCGTGGCCGAGGACGGCCGCGACGTTGGCCCGGACCAGGTCGAGCAGCACCCGGTGCTGGTCGTCCGCGTCGAGGGTGACGAGCTGCCGGTGCAGGCCGGAGCCGGTGGCCGGGGTCGCCGGACCACCCGCCGCCCGCCGGGCCGGGAGCCGGACCAGGCCCCGGAACAGGGCCGGGAGCTGCTGGCCCTGGGCGCGCAGCGCGGCGGTGTCCAGCCGGACCGGCACCAGCAGCGGCTGGTCGGCGGCGACCGCCGCGTCCAGCAGCGCCAGCCCCCGGTCGGAGTCCAGCGGCAGCACGCCGGAGCGGGCCATCCGGGCCACGTCGGCGTCGCCGAGGTGCGCGGTCATCCCGCTGCGCTGCTCCCAGAAACCCCAGGCCAGCGACGTGGCCGGCAGGTCCAGGGTCCGCCGGTGCGCGGCCAGGGCGTCGAGGAACACGTTCGCGGCGGCGTAGTTGGCCTGCCCCGCCCCGTCGAGGACCCCGGCGGCGGAGGAGAACAGCACGAACGCCGACAGGTCACGGTCGCGGGTCAGCTCGTGCAGGTGCCAGGCCGGGTCGGCCTTGGCCCGCCACACGGTGTCGAGCTGTTCCTGGGTCAGGGCGGTCAGCAGGCCGTCGTCGAGGACCCCGGTGGTGTGCACGACGGCGGTCAGCGCCGGGATGCCGTCCAGCAGGGTGGCGGCGGCGTCCCGGTCGGCCAGGTCGGCGGCCACCACCTCGACGGTGGCCCCGAGGCCGGTCAGCTCGTCGCGCAGCTCCGCCGCGCCCGGCGCGGTCAGCCCGCGCCGGGAGGTCAGGACCAGATCCCGCACCCCGTGCACCTCCACCAGGTGCCGGGCGACGAGTGCACCCAGCACACCGGTGCCGCCGGTGACCAGGACGGTGCCGTCGGCCCGCCAGGACCCACCGGTGGTGGTCGCGCGGGCCAGGCGCGGCACCCGCACCTGACCGTCGCGCAGCGACAACTCCGGTTCACCGGTGCCCACCGCCGCCAGGATCTCCTCCACCGTAGTCTCCGGATCGGCGTCCACCAGCACGAACTGGCCGGGATTCTCCGCCTGCGCGGCCCGGACCAGGCCCCAGATCGGGGCGTGGGCCAGGTCGGTGCCGCCGTCGACGGCACCGTTGGTGATCACGACCAGCCGGGCGGCGGCCTGGGTCGGGTCGGCCAGCCAGGACTGGAGCAGGGTGAGGGTCTCCCCCATCGCCGTCCGGGCGGCGGTGGCCGGGTCGAGGTCGGCGGCGGGCGGGGTCAGCGGGGCGAGCACGACGTCGGGCACGCCGAGGCCGAGACCCTCCAGGTAGCCCCACGACTCGGCCGCGGTGCCGGTGGGCACGCTCACCCAGTCGACGCGGTAGAGGTCCCCGTCGGTCGGGGCGGCGGCGGTCAACTGGACCGGGCGGGACACCAGCGCGCCGACCACGGCGACCGGTTCGCCGTCCGGGTCGGCCAGGTGCAGGGTGGCGGACTCCGGCCCACTGGCGGTGACCTTCACCCGCAGGGCGGTGGCGCCCGTCGCGTGCAGCGTCACATCCGTCCAGGCGAACGGCAGATACGGCGGACGACCCACCGGCACCGCCTCACCGATCCCCACCACCTGCAACGCCGCATC
>NZ_JBEZEK010000046.1:0-23112 GCF_040648835.1 Micromonospora sp. NPDC049081
CCAATCACCGCATCCGGCACCACCCCAAACGACCGCCACAACCCCGCCAACGACACCATCACCGCCCACAACACCGGCTGCACCACATCAACCCGCTCCAACGACGGAGCACCCTCCACACCCCGCAAAACCTCAACCAACCGCCAATCCACAAACTCCGACAACGCCACCCCACACTCACCAACCCGCTCCGCAAACACCGGAGACGAATCCAACAACTCCACCGCCATCCCCACCCACTGCGAACCCTGCCCCGGGAACACGAACACCACCCCGGAACCGCCCTGCAACAGGGTCGGCACCGCGGCCCCGGCGACCAGGGCGTCCGCGCCGGTCAGGAAGTCGGTGACGTCCCCGACGACGACGGCCCGCCGGTCCAGCGCCGCCCGCCCCTTGGCCAGGGCGTACGCGAGGTCACCCGGGTCGGTGGTGGCGGCGGCGACGGCCGCCCGCAGCTGGCCGGCCTGGGCGCGCAGCGCCTCCTCGGTCTTGGCCGACAGCACCCACGGCAGCACGGCCGGCGGCGGGACGATCTCGCCTTCCAGCTCGACCGGCGGGGCCTCCTCGACGATGACGTGGGCGTTGGTGCCGCTGATGCCGAACGACGACACACCCGCCCGGCGCGGCCGGTCCAGCGCCGGCCACGGCTGTGCCTCGGTGAGCAGCCGCACCTCGCCGGCCGACCAGTCGATCTGCGGGGACGGCTCGTCGGCGTGCAGGGTGCGGGGCAGCAGCCCGTTGCGCATCGCCAGCACCATCTTGATCACACCGGCGACACCGGCCGCGCCCTGGGTGTGGCCGATGTTCGACTTGATCGAGCCGAGCCACAGCGGACGCTCACCCGGCCGGCCCTGCCCATACGTGGCGAGCAGCGCCTGCGCCTCGATCGGATCACCGAGGGCGGTGCCGGTGCCGTGCGCCTCGACCGCGTCGACCTCGGTCGCCGGGATACCACCGGCGGAGGCCAGGGCCTGCCGGATCACCCGCTGCTGCGACGGGCCGTTCGGGGCGGTCAGCCCGTTGGACGCGCCGTCCTGGTTGGTGGCCGAGCCCCGGATCACCGCGAGCACCTGGTGGCCGTTGGCCCGGGCGTCGGAGAGGCGTTCCAGCAGCAGCATGCCGGCGCCCTCACCCCAGCCGGTGCCGTCGGCCCCGGCCGCGAACGACTTGGACCGGCCATCCTTGGCCAGGCCACGCTGCCGGCTGAAGTCGATGAACGTGTCCGGGGTGGACATCACGGTGACACCACCGGCCAACGCCAGCGAGCACTCCCCGGCCCGCAGCGCCTGCACGGCCAGGTGGATCGCCACCAGCGACGACGAGCAGGCGGTGTCGATCGACACGGCCGGCCCCTCCAGGCCGAGGGTGTAGGCGACCCGGCCGGAGACGATGCTGGCCAGGCTGCCGTTGCCCAGGTAGCCGGCCAGCTCGTCGGGCACCTGGTGCAGGCGCAGCGCGTAGTCGTGGTACATGACGCCGGCGAAGACACCGGTCGGGCTGCCCTTGAGCGAGGTCGGGTCGATCCCGGCCCGCTCCAACACCTCCCACGACGTTTCCAGCAGCAACCGCTGCTGCGGGTCCATCGCGACCGCCTCACGCGGGCTGATCCCGAAGAAGTCCGCGTCGAAGTCGGCCGCGTCGTAGAGGAAACCACCCTCCATCGAGTACGTCTTGCCGGGCTTGCCGGGCTCCGGGTCGTACATGCCGACCAGGTCCCAGCCGCGGTCGGTGGGGAACGGGGAGACCGCGTCGATGCCGCCCTCCAGCAGCTCCCACAGCTGCTCCGGGGTGGCCACCCCGCCGGGGAAGCGGCAGCTCATCGACACGATGGCGATCGGCTCCTGGGTGAACGAGGCCGACGCCAGCTCGGGCACCGCCACGTCCACGTCGGTGCCGAGCACGGTGGACACCACGAACTCGGCGAGCGCCACCGGGGTCGGGTAGTCGAAGACGAGGGTCGCCGGCAGTCGCAGCCCGGTGGCGGCGTTGAGCCGGTTACGCAGCTCCACCGCGGCCAGCGAGTCGAAGCCCAGCTCGTTGAAGGCGCGGCGGGGCTCGATCGCCTCCGCGCCGTCGTGGCCGAGCACGGCGGCGACGTGCGCGCGGACCAGGTCGAGGGTGACCCGGTCCCGTTCGGCGGGGGTGAGGCCGGCGAACTGCCGGGCCAGCCCCTGCGCGGCGTCCGCCGCGCCGGCCGCCTGCGCGGACCGGCGGGCCGGCAGCGGCACCAGGCCGCGCAGCAGCGCCGGCACCCCGTCGGGCCGGTTGCGCAGCGCGGTCAGGTCGACCCGGATCGGGGCGAGGACCGGTTCGTCGACCCCGAGCGCGGCGTCGAGCAGGGCCAGGTTCTCGGCCGGGCTGAGGCCGGGCATGCCGGAACGTTCGATGCGCTGCAACGCGGCGGCGTCCAACTGGCCGCCCATGCCGCTGTCACCGGTCCACAGCCCCCAGGTGAGGGCGACCACGGGCCGGCCCTGCGCCCGGCGGGAGGTGGCCAGCGCGTTGAGGGTGGCGTTCGCGGCGGCGTAGTTGCCCTGCCCGGCGCAGTCGAGCAGGCTGGCCAGGGAGGAGAAGAGCACGAACGCGGTCAGGTCGGCGTCGCGGGTCAACGCGTCGAGGTTGACCGCGCCGTCCAGCTTGGCCTTGAGCACCGCGTCGAGGCGCTGCGGGGTGAGCGAGCCGATCGTCGCGTCGTCGACGATGCCGGCGGCGTGCACCACCGCCCGCAACGGCCGGTCGGCCGGGACGGCGGCGAGCAGCGCGGCCAGGGCGTCGGCGTCGGCCGCGTCACAGGCGGCCACCTCGACGCTCGCGCCTGCCGCTTCCAGCTCCGCGCGCAGCTGCGCCACACCGGCCGCCGCCGGGCCACGGCGACTGGTCAACAGCAGATGGCGTACGCCGTGGTTGCCGGCCAGGTGCCGGGCCACGTGGGCGCCGAGCCCACCGGTGCCACCGGTGACCAGCACCGTGCCGTCGGTCGGCCAACGGCTGCCGGTGGTGGTGTCGGCGTCGGTGCCGGCCGGGGCGGTGGCGACCCGGGCCAGCCGGGGCACACTGATCTCCCCGTCGCGCAGCCGCAGCTCCGGTTCGCCGGTGGCCAGGGCGGCGGCCAGCAGTGACGTGGGGGCGTCGGCGAGCCGGACGGTGACGAACCGGTCCGGGTTCTCCGTCTGGGCGGCCCGCAGCAGACCCCAGACCGCCTCGGTGGCGAGGTCGTCGACCCGGCTGACGAAGACCAGCCGGGTGCCGCCCAGCCGGGCGTCGGCCAGCCGGGCGTCGGCCAGCCACTGCTGCAGCAGCGTCAACGCCCCGGCGGTGGCGGCCCGGACGTCACCGGTGCCGACGCCGACGAACGCGAACTCCGGGGCGGTGGCACCGGCGTCGATCGCGGCACCCAGCGCGGCCGGGTCGGCGTGCCGGGTGGCCGCGCCGATCCGCTCGTCGCCGAGCACCACCCAGCGGGGGGTGCCCGCCGGGGCGGGCCGGTGACCCAGCTTCGTCCACTCCAGGCGGAACAGCCGCTCGTGGTAGCCGCCCCGGGCGGCGGTGAGCTGGGCGGTGGAGACCGGCCGGGAGACGAACGACCGTACCGTGGCGACCGGTGCGCCGGTCGGGTCGGCGAGGGCCACCGACACGCTGTCCCCGGCCGCGGGGGCGATCCGGACCCGCACCTCGGCCGCGCCGGCGGCGTGCAGGGTGACGTCGCTCCACGCGAACGGGATGCGTACCTCGTCGTCGGTGGGCTCGCCGCGACGGGCGGCGTCGATGGCGTGCAGGGCGGCGTCCAGCACCGCCGGGTGCAGGCCGAACCGGGCCGCGTCGGCCCGACTGTCGGCGGGGAGCGCGACCTCGGCGTACACCTCGGGGCCGCGTCGCCAGACGGCCTTGAGGCCCTGGAAGACCGGGCCGTAGCCGTAGCCCTGGCCGGCCAGCTCGGCGTAACCGCCGGTCAGGTCGACCGGGCGGGCGTCGCGCGGCGGCCACTCGGTCAGCGGCTGCCCGGCGTCGGCGGCCTGCGGGGCGAGGAAACCGCTGACGTGCCGGGTCCAGAGCTGGTCGTCCGGGTCGGACCCGTCGGGCCGCGAGTAGACGGCCACCGGGCAGCGGCCGGCCGGGTCGGCGGCGCCGACGACGACCTGGAGGGCGACGCCGTGCTCGTCGAGCGCCAGCGGAGCCTCCAGGGTCAGCTCCTCCACGGTGGGGCAGCCGACCTGGTCGCCGGCGCGGATCGCCAGCTCCACGAAGGCGGTGCCGGGCAGCAGTGCCACCCCGGAGATGGTGTGGTCGGCCAGCCACGGGTGGCTGCGCAGCGACACCCGCCCGGTGAGCACCACCCCGTCGCCGCCGGCCAGGCCGACGACCGCGCTGACCAGCGGGTGCCCGGCGGCGAGCTGACCGAAGCCGGTCGCGTCGGCGCTGCCACCGCCGGATTCCATCCAGAACCGGCGACGCTGGAACGGGTACGTGGGCAGCGCCACCCGGCGGGCCCCGCGCGCGGCGAAGAAGCCCGTCCAGTCCACCGGCACCCCCCGCACGTGGGCGCGGGCGACGGCGGCGACGACGTCGGTCTCCTCGTCGTGGTCGGCGCGCAGCAGCGGGGCGAAGACCGCATCGGCGTCGTCGTCGAGGCAGGCCGGACCCATCGCGGAGAGCACCCCGGCCGGACCGAGTTCGAGGAAGGTGGTGACCCCCTCGTCGGCCATCGCCCGGACCGCGTCGGCGAACCGGACGCTGTCGCGCACGTGCCGCACCCAGTAGTCGGGGTCGCACAGTTCACCGGCGAGCACCGGCCGACCGGTGACCGTGGAGACGACCGGAATGGTCGGCGGGCGGTACGTGAGCACGTGCGCCAGCCGGCCGAACTCGGCGAGCATCGGCGTCATCAGCGGCGAGTGGAAGGCGTGACTGACCTTCAGCCGCTTCGTCTTGTGCCCGGCGGCGGCGAGGGCGGCGACCACCTCCAGCACGGCGTCCTCGTCGCCGGAGACCACCATCGAGGTGGGGCCGTTCACCGCGGCGAGGCCCACCTGCGCCTCCCGGCCGGCCAGCAGCGGACGGACCTGCTCCTCGGTGGCCTGCACCGAGATCATCGCGCCCTCGGCGGGGAGTTGCTGCATGAGCCGGCCCCGGGCGGCGACCAGCAGGGCGGCGTCCTCCAGGGAGAGCACCCCGGCGACGTGGGCGGCGGCCAACTCACCGATCGAGTGCCCGGCGAGCAGGTCCGGCCGGACCCCCCACGACTCCAGCAGCCGGAACTGGGCGACCTCCACCGCGAACAGCGCGCACTGGGTGTAGGCGGTCTGGTCGAGCAGGGCCGCCTCGGCGGTGCCGGACTCGGCGAACAGCACGTCGGCCAGCGGCACGTCCAGTTGCAGGTCGAGCCAGCCGCAGGCGTCGTCGAACGCGGCGGCGTAGACCGGGTAGCTGCGGTACAACTGCCGTCCGGCGCCGAGCCGCTGACTGCCCTGACCGGTGAAGAGGAAACCGAGTCCACCGCCGTCGGCCTGCCCCAGGTGTACGCCGGGCACGCTGCCGCCGGCGGCGAGGGCGGCCAGGTCCCGGACGACACCCGCCCGGTCCCGGGCCACCAGCACCGCCCGGTGCTCCAGGGCGGTCCGGGTGGTGGCCAGCGAATAGGCGACGTCGAGCAGCTCCGGGGCGTCCCCGTCGGTGTCCACGACCGCCAGCAGCGCGGCGGCCTGGTCGCGCAGCGCCGTCCCGCTCCGGGCGGAGAACACCACCGGCAGCACCTCGCTGGGCAGCTGCGGCACGTCGGTGACGGTCTCGTCGTCGACCGCGGGGGGTTCCTCGACGATGACGTGCGCGTTGGTGCCGCTGACCCCGAACGAGGAGACCCCGGCGCGGCGCGGCCGGCCCGCGGCGTCCCACTCGCGGGCCTCGGTGAGCAGCGCGACGGTGCCGGCGGACCAGTCCACGTTGGGGGTGGGCGCGTCGACGTGCAGGGTACGCGGCAGCACCCGGTGCCGCATCGCCATCAGCACCTTGATCACCCCGGCGACCCCGGCGGCGGCCTGCGAGTGACCGATGTTGGACTTCAGCGAGCCGAGCCAGAGCGGCCGGTCGGCGGGGCGTTCCCGGCCGTAGGTGGCGATGATCGCCTGCGCCTCGATGGGGTCGCCGAGCCGGGTGCCGGTGCCGTGCGCCTCGACCAGGTCGACGTCGGCGGGGGCCAGGCCGGCCGACGCCAGCGCGGACATGATCACCCGCTGCTGGGACGGCCCGTTCGGGGCGGTCAACCCGTTGGACGCGCCGTCCTGGTTGATCGCCGAGCCCCGGATCACCCCGAGCACCCGGTGGCCGTTGCGGCGGGCGTCGGAGAGCCGCTCCAGCACCAGGATGCCGACGCCCTCGGCCCAGCCGGTGCCGTCGGCCGCCGCCGCGAACGGCTTGCACAGCCCGTCCGGGGCGAGGCCACGCTGCCGGCTGAACGCGGTGAACGCGCCCGGGTGCACCATCACCGCGACGCCACCGGCCAACGCGGTGGTGCACTCCCCACGCTGCACCGCCTGGCAGGCCAGGTGCAGGGCGACCAGCGAACCCGAGCAGGCGGTGTCCACGGTCAGCGTCGGGCCCTCGAAGCCGAACGTGTAGGCGAGCCGGCCGGACACCACGCTCGGCGCGTTGCCGGTGAGCAGGTAGCCGTCCAGACCCTCCGGGGCCTCGTGCAGCCGGGGGCCGTACTCCTGCGGTTCGGCGCCGATGAAGACACCGGTCTGGCTGCCGCGCAGCGACGCCGAATCGATGCCGGCGTCCTCCAACGCCTCCCAGGCGGTCTCCAGCACCAGCCGCTGCTGCGGGTCCATCGTCATCGCCTCGCGGGGGCTGATGCCGAAGAAGTCCGCGTCGAACTCGGCCGCGCCCTCCAGGAAACCGCCCTGGCGCACGTAGGTCTTGCCGGGCTTGCCCGGGTCCGGGTCGTAGAGCCCGTCGGTGTCCCAGCCCCGGTCGGTCGGGAAGTCGGAGATCACGTGCCGGCCCTCGAAGACCAGCCGCCACAGGTCGTCGGCGGAGGTGCTGTGCCCCGGGTAGCGGCAGCCGATGCCGACCACGGCGATCGGCTCGTCGTCGTCGGCGGGCCGGCGCAGCGGCGCGGCGACCGGCGCGGGTGCGGCGTCCCCACCGAGCAGCGTACGCAGCAACCGTCCGACCGCCTGCGGCGTCGGGTGGTCGAAGACCAGGGTGACCGGCAGGTCCAGGCCGGTGGCGACGGTGAGCCGACGGTGCAGCTCCACCGCGGCGAGCGAGTCGAAGCCCAGGTCGCGGAACGGGCGGCCCGGCTCGACGGCGTCCGGGCCGTCCGGCAACACGGTCCGCAGCACGTCACGGGCCTGCTCCCGGACCAGGGCGGTGAGCGCCCGGCCCTGCTCCTCGGCCGTGCGGCCCTCCAGCCGTCGCCGCAGTGCCGACAGCGCGTCGGGCTCGGCACCGGTGGGGTTCACGGACTCGCTCATGGCACGCTCCACTAGGTCTCCGGGTTCGACGCCCGGCTCGGTGTGTCGGCTTGCGGCGCCCGATCACGGCGAGGCCGCCGCGACCGGTAGGGGGGACCGGTCGCGGCGGCCTCGCGGCGACCGGTGGGTTCACCGGTCGGGGCGGTGGTTACTCCTCGGGCGCGAGCAGCGCGCCGGAGGCGGCGTCGCGCACGGTGATCGCCGACATCGGGCACATGTCGGCGGCGTCGATGACCGCCTCGTCGGGCGCGGTCTCCGGGGCCAGGGCGGACGCCTTGCCGGCCCGG
The DNA here is from genome assembly GCF_040648835.1 of Micromonospora sp. NPDC049081. Taxonomy (NCBI): domain Bacteria; kingdom Bacillati; phylum Actinomycetota; class Actinomycetes; order Micromonosporales; family Micromonosporaceae; genus Micromonospora; species Micromonospora sp. NPDC049081. Next base: position 7,760 of record NZ_JBEZEK010000046.1, read on the forward strand.
ATCTCGATCTGGCGGGGGGCCGCGCCGGCGCAGACCCCGGTACCGATGCAGGCGTCCCGGTCGACGGTGACCGTCCAGCGGGTGTCCACGGTGGTCACCAGGCCACCAGCAGCTTGTTCGGGCCCCGGACCAGCTGGCCGGACTTCCACGACACGCCCGCGTCGCCGTCGGCCAGGCTCAGCTCGGGGAACCGGTCCAGGACCGTGTGCAGGGCCACCTGGAGTTCCATCCGGGCGAGCTGCGCGCCGAGGCAGTGGTGCGGGCCGTGGCCGAACGCGACGTGCGGGTTCTGCTCGCGGGTGAAGTCGAAGGTCTCCGGGTTGTCGAAGATCTCCGGGTCCCGGTTGGCGCCGGGCAGCGAGACCAGCACCGGCTCCCCGGCGCGGACGGTGATCCCGCTCAGCTCGATGTCCTCCACCGCGTAGCGGGGGAACATCGCCGCCGGGTTCAGCGGGATCATCCGCAGCAGTTCCTCCACGGCCGCCGGCACCAGGCTCCGGTCGGCGCGCAGCTGCGCCATCAGCTCCGGGTTGGTGAGCAGCGCGTAGACGAAGTTGGGGATGTGGGTGGAGACCGTCTCGACGCCGGTGAGCAGCAGCCCGACCCCGGCGATGGAGAGCAGCTCCTGCTCGGTCAGCCGGTCGCCCTCGTCGCGGGCCTTGACCAGCGCGCCGAGCAGGTCGTCGGTGGGCTGCTCACGGCGCTGGGCGACCAGCTTGCCCATGTAGCCGAACAGCTGCTCGGCGTAGACCATCAGCTGCTCGCTGGTGCTGGTCAGCCCCTCGGTCCAGATCCGGAACTGGGCCCGGTCCTCGAACGGCACCCCGAGCAGCTCGCAGATGACGGTGATCGGGTACGGCAGGGCGAACAGCTCGACCAGGTCACCCGGGGAACCCTTGGCGATCATCTCGTCGACGTACTCGTTGGCGATACGCTGGGCGCCCTCGCGCATCTCGTTGACCCGGCGCGCGGTCAGCGCCTTGCCGGCGAGCTTGCGCAGCCGGGTGTGGTCCGGCGGGTCGAGGCCGATGATGCCCTCGTAGGTCATCTCCTCGCGGGTACGGGGCTGGTCCTTGCCCTGCGCCGCGGCCCGGCTGAACCGCGGGTCGGTCAGCACGGTCTTGACGTCCTCGTACCGGGTGGCGAGCCAGGACACCTCGCCGTACGGCAGTTGCACCCGGGCCAGCGGCTCGGTGCTGCGCAGCAGCCCGTAGACGGGGTCGATGTCGATCCCGGGCGCCTCGCTGAACGGATATTTACGGATCTCCTGATCGATCGTCACGGAGCACTCCCTCGGGTCGCACCGGGCGCACGTGATCCGGCGCTGGCATCGGTGTCTGCACGGCCGCTCGGTGCGGTACGGCGTATCCGGGCGACACGCCGGGCGCCGGCCGGACCAGGCGAGGGATACGTAATCAGGAAAGGAAATCCACCTACACCCCCGCGACGCCCCTAGCCTCCCCCTACCAGCGGCGCTAAGGGGCGGCTCTGGGGTTCCGCTAGGGGTCCCGGCGGACGGGCCGCCACTAGCGTGGGGGCGAGGCAACGCGCTGTTGACCGTCGAGCGATTCTCGCGGGCGCGCACCGGTGATTGAGTCACGCCACGTCGGTGGGCGCAACCCCCCATGGAGGATGGTTGATGTCCCTGCTCGTTTCCACGACCGCCGATCCGGGGCGGTTCCACTCCTTCGGGCCGCACCACATCGATGAGCTGGGCGCCCGGTACGGATTGTCGGCCGACAATCTGCACGCGGTCCGCACCATTTCCCAGGTGCTGCCCTTCCGGGTCAACGAGTACGTCCTGTCGCACCTGATCGACTGGGACCGCATCCCGGACGACCCGATCTTCCGGCTGGTGTTCCCGCAGCGCGGCATGCTCGCCGCCGCCGACGAGCGGATCGTCGGCGACCTGCTGCGCGCCGGTGACCGCAAGGGGCTGCGCGGTGAGGTGGCCCGGATCCGGGCCGGGCTCAACCCGCACCCGTCCGGGCAGCAGCAGCACAACGTGCCCAGCCTGGACGGTCAGGAGTTGCCGGGCATGCAGCACAAGTACCGGGAGACGGTGCTGTACTTCCCGCAGCAGGGGCAGACCTGCCACGCGTACTGCACCTACTGCTTCCGCTGGGCGCAGTTCGTCGGGGACGCCGACCTGCGGTTCGCCGCGCCCGGCCCGGAGCAGTTGGTGAGCTACCTGCACCGCCACCCGGCGGTGACCGACGTGCTGGTCACCGGCGGCGACCCGATGATCATGTCGACGGAGCGGCTGCGCAGCCACGTGGAGCCGCTGCTGGCGGTGGACACGGTGCGCACCATCCGGTTCGGCACCAAGGCGGTCGCCTACTGGCCGTACCGGTTCGTCTCCGACAGTGACGCCGACGACCTGCTGCGACTGTTCGAACAGGTCGTCGCGTCGGGTCGCAACGTCGCGGTGATGGCGCACTTCAGCCACCCCCGGGAGTTGGCCACCGAGGTCGCCACCCGGGCCATCGCCCGGATCCGGTCGACCGGGGCGGTGGTCTACTGCCAGGCCCCGCTGATCCGCTACGTCAACGACGACGCCCGCGCCTGGAGCGAGATGTGGCGGGCCGAGCTGGCCGTCGGCGCGGTGCCCTACTACATGTTCGTCGAACGGGACACCGGTCCCCGCGACTACTTCCAGGTGCCGCTGACCCGGGCCGCCGACATCTTCCGCACCGCGTACCAGGACCTGCCCGGCCTGGCCCGGACGGTGCGCGGGCCGGTCATGTCGGCCACCCCCGGCAAGGTGCTGGTCGACGGCGTCGAACGGACCCCGGACGGCGACTTCTTCCAGCTCCGGTTGATCCAGGCCCGCGACCGGCGGCTGGTCGGCCGGCCGTTCCGGGCCCGCTGGTCGGCCGACGCGGCCTGGCTGAGCGACCTGGAGATCGACCCGGCTGCCCCGGCGGACATCCTCGCCGCCGTCAGCCCCAGCGCGGCCCGCCCCGGCGCCGCCGTCACCGCCTGAACACCCACCGACCCGAAGGGAGCTGGCGATGGCCGGCCGGAAGATCTCGCCCAACCTCGCACTCGACCAGTTGGTCGCGCAGCGCATCGCCGCAGGCGAGTCCATCGTGCACCTGGGCTTCGGCGAGTCCCGGCTGCCGGTGTTCGCGCCGCTGCGGCGGGCGCTGACCGAGGGCGCCGACCGCAACGCGTACGGGCCGGTGGTGGGTGACCCGGACACCCGGGACGCGGTGGCCGGGTACTTCTCCCGTCGCCGGCTGCCCACCGAGGCGGACCAGGTGATCATCGCGCCGGGCAGCAAGCCGCTGCTGATGGCCCTGCAACTGGTCGTCGGCGGGGACACCATCGTCGCCGCGCCGAGCTGGGTCACCTACGCCCCGCAGGCCCGGTTGGCCGGCAAGACCGTGCTGGGGGTGCCGATCCCGGAGTCGTGCGGCGGGGTGCCCGACCCGACGGCGCTGCGGGAGACGATCCATGCCGCCCGGGTGCTCGGTCACGACCCGCGCATCCTGGTGCTCACCTCGCCGGACAACCCGACCGGCACGCACGCCCCGGACGACCTGGTCCGGGAGTTGTGCGCGATCGCCGAGGAGGAGGACCTGCTGATCGTCTCGGACGAGATCTACCGGGACATCCTGCACACCCCGGGCACGGACCTGCTCTCCCCCGCCGAGGTCGCCCCGAGGCGGACCGTGGTGCTCACCGGGCTGAGCAAGAACCTGGCGCTCGGCGGTTGGCGGATCGGCGCGGCCCGGTTCCCGGCCGGCGGGTGGGGTGAGCGGATCCGCGCCGACGTGGCGGCGGTGGCCAGTGAGATCTGGTCCACCCTCGCCGGGCCGATGCAGTCGGTGACCCGGTACGCCTTCGCCGAGCCGCCGGAGATCCGCGAGCGGCTCACCGAGGACGCCGCGCTGCACGGCGCGGTGGCCGGGGCGGTGCACCGGATCATGGTGGAGGCGGGCGCCACCTGCCGGCCGCCGACCGGCGCGTTCTACGTCTACCCGGATTTCGCGCCGCTGCGGGAGCCGCTGGCCGAGCAGGGCATCACCGACGGCGCCGGGTTGCAGCGTCACCTGCTGGAGGAGCTGGGCGTGGCGGTGCTGTCCGGCCACCACTTCGGCGACCGGCCGGAGGCGCTGCGGTTCCGGGCCGCCACCAGCATGCTCTACGGCGACACCCCGGAGCAGCAGCGGCAGACCCAGACCGCCGCCGACCCGCTGACGGTGCCGCACGTCGCCGACGCGCTGGTCCGCATCGAGCAGGCTCTGGCCAAGCTCCCCCGGTGACCTGCCCGCCCGGCTCCCCCGCCGACCGTGCCCGCGCCGGTCGGCCCCGACGACAAGGACGCCCCAGATGACCAGCGCCATCGTCTTTCCCGGGATGGGTCCGTGCGACTTCGCCGACGTCGCGAAGTTCATGCTCATCGACCGGGACGCCCGCGAGTTGCTCGCCGCAGCCAGCGACGCCCTGGACTACGACCTGTTCGCCCGCTACCGCGACAGCGACAGCGACAGCGACTACTCCGAGTACGCCCAGGTGGCCTTCCTGGTCAACTGCGTGGCGCTGGCCCGCTGGGCGGAGCGGACCATGGACCTGCGGCCGGACCTGATCGCCGGGCCCAGCTTCGGGGGTAAGGCCGCCGCCGTGTTCAGCGGCGCGTTGGACTTCGCCGAGGCGGTCCGGATGACGGCGCGGCTGTCCCGGATCGAGACGGAGTACTTCACCGCCGAGCAGCGGGGCGTGGTGACGATGTCGTTCGTCCGTACCCCGGGCGAGCGGCTGCGGGAGATCCTCGCCGAGCTGGACGAGGCCGGCGAGTGGTACGAGATCTCCTGCTACGTCGACACCGACTTCTGGATGGTGACCCTGCACGAGGGGCGCACCGACTGGTTGGCGCAGCGGCTGCGGGCCGGCGGCGGGCTGCCGTTGTACGTGATGGACCCGCCGCTGCACGCCGCCGCGTTCCAACCGCTGCGCGACCGGGTGGAGGCGGAGCTGTTCGGGTCGCTGCACTTCACCGATCCGCAGATCCCGGTCGTCGCCGACCAGGACGGCACGGTACGCACCACCGCCGACGGCGTACGGACCATGCTGCTCGACGGGATCGTCACCCCGGTGCGCTGGCCGGAGGTGGTCGCCACGTTCCAGCAGTCCGGGGTGCAGACGGTGCACGTCTGCGGGCCGGACCGGCTCTGGGGCCGGGTCGGCGCGACCGTCCGCAACTTCCGGACCACCATCGTGGACCCCCGGCGGGCGATGCGGCCGATCCGCCGCACCGTGGCCGCCTGACCGGTCGGCAGAGCACGGAGGACGAGATGACCCAGCACACCGACTACGCCCTGCACGGCCGGTTCCTCCAGGGGCTGGCCGCCGCACCCCGGGCCACCGCCCTGCACCTGCCGACCGGTCCGGTCAGCTACGAGGAGCTGCACACCACCGCGCTGCGCTGGGCCGGGGCGTTGGCCGCCGGCCCGGACGGGCCGCCCCGGGTGGTCGGCATCCTCGCCGGCAAGACCCTGGAGTCGTACGCCGGGCTGCTCGCCACCCTGTACCTCGGCGCGACCGCCGTGCCGCTGCACCCGGAGTTCCCGGCGGCCCGGACGGCGGGGATGCTCACCGCGTGCGGGGTCTCCGTCCTGCTGCTCGACGGCGCCGGGCTGGCGGTCCGGGCGGAGATGGGTGACGCGGTCGCCGGGGTGCCGGTGTTCGCGCCGGTGGTGGACCCGCGCGGCAGCGGCACCGGGCTGCGGCTACCGGTGGTCGGGGCGACGCCACTGGCCGCGCCCCGCCCCGCCCGCCCGGACGACGTGGCCTACGTGCTGTTCACCTCCGGCTCGACGGGGCGACCCAAGGGGGTGCCGATCACCCACGGCAACCTGCGGCACTACTTCTCCGTGCTGGACGACCGGTACGACTTCGGGCCGGACGACCGGTTCTCCCAGTCGTTCGACCTGAACTTCGACTGCGCGATGTTCGACCTGTTCTGCGCCTGGGGCGCGGGGGCGAGCGTGCACCCGGTGCCGCCGGCGGCCTACCGGGACGTGCCGGCGTTCGTGGCCGAGCGGGGCCTGACCGTGTGGTTCTCCACCCCGAGCGCGATCACCCTGGTGCGGCGGACCGGTCGCCTCGATGCGGCGGCGATGCCGTCGTTGCGGTGGAGCTTCTTCGCCGGGGAGGCGCTGCACGCCGCCGACGCGGTGGACTGGCAGTCGGCGGCCCCCGGGTCGACGCTGGAGAACATCTACGGCCCGACCGAACTGACCGTGACGATCACCGGGCACCGCTGGTCGCCGGAGACCTCGCCGGGGTTGTGCGTCAACGGTCTGGTCCCGATCGGGACGCTGCACGACGGGCACGACGGGGTGCTGCTCGACGCCGACGGCGCGGCCAGTGAGGTGGAGGGGGAACTCTGCATCACCGGCCCGCAGCTCACCCCCGGTTACCTCGATCCGGCCGACGACGAGGGCCGGTTCCTGGTCCGTGACGGGCGGCGCTGGTACCGCACCGGGGACCGGGTCCGGCGGCTGGACAACAAGGAGCTGATCTATCTGGGCCGGCTCGACTCGCAGGTGCAGGTGCACGGCTGGCGGGTGGAGCTGGCCGAGATCGAGCACGCCCTGCGGGGCTGCCCCGGCATCGAGGACGCGGTGACCGTGGCCCGTTCCGGGGCCGGCGGCACCGAGCTGGTGGTCTTCTACACCGGGGAGCGGACCGCCCCGGCCGAGCTGTCCCGGCAGCTGCGGCAGATCCTGCCCAAGGGGATGCTGCCGCGTTCGTACCGGCACGTGCCGGAGTTCCCGTTGAACTCCAACCGCAAGGTGGACCGGGCCCGGCTGGCCCGCGAGGCCGCCGAACACTGACCCCGCTCTCCCCGCTCTCCCCGCTCTCCCCGCTCTCCCCGCTCTCCCCGCTCTCCCCGCCTCCCCCACTCTCCCCGCCTTCACCCACCATCTCTCTGCCTTCACCCACCATCCCCGGCCCGGACCACTCCGGGCCGGGGACCTCCATGATCAACACAGTTTCGTGGTTGTAGTGGCATCGGAACGCGCGGATGCCACTACAACCACGAAACTGCGCGCGCACCGACCCGAGGCCGGCAGGCGGCGGCCGGCAGGCGGCGGCCCGCAAGCAGCAGGGCGGCGGGCGGCGAGCGGCAGGACGGCGGGCGGGCGGCGGCGCAGGAAACCGGCGTGGGAAACCCCTGGCCGGTCCCCCTCCTGAAGGGACCGGCCAGGGGTCGTCGGGGTGCGGGTCAGCGCTGGGCGGGCTGTCCGGCTCGCTCGGCGAGGGCCCGCCGGTCGATCTTGCCGTTGGCGTTGACCGGCAGCTCGTCGATGACCCGGACCTGTTGCGGCACCATGTAGTCGGGCAGCGCCTCCAGGCAGAACGCGCCCAGCTCCATCTCCTCCACGCCGGTGACGCCCTCGTCGAGCACCACGAACGCGGCCAGCACCGGGTCCTTGCCCTCCTGCGGCAGCATCAGCGCGGCGGCCCCGGTGATGCCCGGGAACTCCCGGACCCGGCGCTCCACCTCGCCCAGCTCGACCCGGTTGCCGCGCACCTTGACCAGGGAGTCGGCCCGGCCGGTGAAGTAGAGTTCGCCACCCTCGCCCCGGTAGGCCAGGTCGCCGGTACGGAAGACCACCTGCCCGGTGGCCGGGTTGAGCGGGTCGGGCACCAGCGCGGCGGCGGTGGCCTCCGGGTCATTCCAGTAGCCGTGGAACAGGGCGGCGCTGCGCAGGTGGATCTGACCGATGACACCCGGGGAGTCGACCGGCCGGCCGTCCTCGTCGATCAGCAGCATCTCCGCGCCCGGGTGGGCGTGGCCGATGGAGATCCGGTCGATGTCGTCGGGCAGCGGGTTCGGCACATCGGTGAAGGACGCGGCGATGGACTCGCTGCTGCCGAAGCAGTTGACCACCCGGGCGTGCGGCAGGGCACGTTGCAGCTCCCGCATCTCGGGCAGGGGGAAGTTCTCGCCGGAGTAGAGCACCCCGCGGATCTGCTCACCGAGCGCGGCCAACCCGGCGAACTCGTGCCGCAGCACCCCCCGCCAGATCGACGGCACACCGTTGACCTGGGTGGCCCCGCTGTCGGCGAGGAACTGCACGAAGCGGCGCGGCCAGCGCAGCAGCGACCGGGGCACCGGCACCACGGCCGCGCCGCTGCCCAGCGCCAGGCCGATGTCGAGCAGCGAGAAGTCGAACTGCAACGGCGAGGTGGTGGCGACCCGGTCCTCGGCGGAGACGATGCCGTGCCGCAGCATCCCCCGGAAGAAGGCGAGCACGCCCCGGTGGCTCATCACCACGCCCTTGGGTCGTCCGGTGGTGCCCGACGTGAAGATCATGTAGGCCGGGTCGGTGGGCACCAGTTCCCGGCGGTGCCGGGTGCGCGGCGCGGGCGTCCGCTCGACCTGGATGCCGTCCGGGCCGAACCGGGCGGTGCCCAGCGACGTGGGTACGCCGTCGCGGCGGCCGTCGACGGGTTGCAGGTGCAGCGCGGCGGCGGTGCTCTCGGCGATCAGCGCGAGCCGCTGGGCGGGGGTCTCCGGGCTGACCGGGATGAACGTCAGGCCCAGCGAGGAGCAGGCGAGGAAGACGGCGATGGCGGTCGGGGTGGTGTCCGACTCCAGGATCACCCGGTCGCCGATGTCGAGGCCGAGTTCGTCGAGGGCGGCGGCGTAGCCGTCCACCCGCTGGGCGAGCTGACGGTACGAGATGGAGCCGACCTCGCCGCCGACGGCCTGGATGACGGCCGGCTTGTCGGGCGTCAGCCGGGCGCCCGCCAACAGGAACTCGTGCAGCGTCTCCACGGAGGCGTGCGTGCGCGCGAAGTTCTCTCGACTCATGGCCGGAGCGTATCGGCGGCCCTGCCGGCCCCCACCCGCATCGACCCCCCTAACGACCCCTTACCCGGGCCGGCCGGCGGCTGGGGAATTGTCGGGTCGTCAGCCCCCGTGGGGCGTTGTTAGCGTCTTCTCACCCTGCACCGGAAGGAATCGCGGACATGTGGGATCAACGGTTCGAGGCCATCCTGCGCCAGCACCTGCCCTTCCTCGACCCCGAGGAGACGCTGCTGGCCGGCACCAGCCTGCGCGACTCCGGCCTGGACTCCCTCGCCATGGTCGAACTGCTGGCCACCCTGGAGAGCGAGTACGACGTGCGCTTCGTCGACGAGGCGATGTCGATGGAGACGTTCGCCACCCCGCAGACGCTGTGGAGTGTGCTGACCGACATGCGTGGCGTGCCCGCTCCCGTGTGAGCGGCACCCGTTCCGGACAGTGCCCGTGACCGCATCTGGTCACGGGCACTTTTCGCGGTTTGCCGGTCAGCGTCCGATCGCGTCCAGCGCGGCGAGGTCGTCGGCGGTGAGCGTCAGCCCCGCCCCGGCGACGTTCTCCCGCAGGTGCGCCACCGACGAGGTGCCGGGGATGAGCAGGATGTTGGGTGAGCGCTGCAACAGCCAGGCCAGGGCGACGGCCATCGGCGTCGCGTCCCGGCGGGCGGCCACGGCCGACAGCGCCGCGGACTGCAACGGGCTGAACCCACCCAGCGGGAAGTACGGCACGTAGGCCACCCCCTGCCCGGCGAGCCGGTCGATCAGCGCGTCGTCCTGCCGGTACGCCAGGTTGTAGAGGTTCTGCACGCACACGATCGGGGCGATCGACTGTGCCTCGGTGACCTGCTCGGGCGTCACGTTGCTCACCCCCAGATGCCGGATCAGGCCCTTGTGCTGGAGTGCGACGAGCGCCTCGAGCGGCTCGGCGAGGGAACCGGCCCGGGGCCCCGTGGCGTCACCGAGCCGGAGGTTGACCAGGTCCAGGGCCTCGACGCCGAGGTTCTCCAGGTTCTCCTCGACGGCCCGGCGCAGTTGCTCCGGCTCCCGCGCGGCAGGCCAGCCGCCCTGCGCGTCCCGGGTCGCGCCGACCTTGGTCACCAGGTGCAGCCCTTCGGGGTACGGGTGCAGGGCCTCGCGGATCAGCCGGTTGGTCACGTGCGGCCCGTAGGCGTCGCTGGTGTCGATGTGCGTGATGCCGAGGGCGACGACCTCCCGCAGGACGGCCAGTGCGGCGTCCGGGTCGGCGGGCGGTCCCATCACTCCGGGGCCGGCGAGTTGCATGGCGCCGTAGCCGAACCGGGTGACGGTCAGGTCGCCCAGCGTCCAGGTGCCGCCGGGCAGAGATCGGGTGAGCATGTGGTTACCTCGGCCTTTCGTGGTCAACGGAGTGGTACCCGACCACTATCGGTGAGGTAGCTTTCTGGGGGGAAGTAGGCACCTGAAAGTGCGTAGCACACCGACTGCGGGAGGACCGGCGATGACCACGAGGACGGCGGCCGAGCGCCGGGCGGAGACGGCGGTGGCGTACGACGCGTTCGTGGCGCAGTGTCCCAGCCGGGAGCTGCTCGCCCGGATCTCCGACAAGTGGGTCGCGCTGGTGCTGGCCGCGCTGCGCACCGACGGGTCGCACCGGTTCGGCGCGGACTGCGCCGGCACTCCCCGGCCGATGCGGTACTCGGAGCTGTCCCGCCTGCTCGCCGGGGTCAGCCAGAAGATGCTCACCCAGACGCTGCGCACCCTGGAACGCGACGGCCTGGTCAGCCGTACCGCGACGGCGACCGTGCCGGTCACGGTCACCTACGAGCTGACCGACCTCGGCTTCTCCCTGCACGAGACGATGCGTGCCCTCAAGAGCTGGGCCGAAACGCATCTGGACGAGGTGCACGCCCACCGCGCGACGTACGACGCCCGGCCCGCCTGAGCCGGACGCCCGCCCGACCGGACCGGCGGCCCGGCCCGGGTCGGCCCGGGTCGGCCGGGCGTCGTCGAGCATGCGCCGCCGGTCGTCCCGGGCCGGTTCAGAGCTTGTCGAGGAACTGGGTGAGGACCTCGGTGAACCGCTCCGGGGTCTCCAGGTGGGGCAGGTGGCTGGCCCCCTCGATGATCTCCCAGTGGGCGCCGGGGACGAGGTCGTGGAAGGGGCGCACCGCGGCCGGGGTGACCTCGTCGTACTCGCCGCTGATGACCAGGGTCGGGGTGTCGATCTGCGGCAGCCGGTCGAGCAGGGAGTAGTCGCGCAGCGTACCGGTGATGTGGAACTCGCTGGGCCCGTTCATCGCGTGGTAGACGGTCGGATCGCCGTTGATCTCCATGAAGGTGGCCATCAGCTCCGGCGGCAGCGGCTTACGCCGGCACACGTGCCGCTGGTAGAAGACCATCATCGCGGCCGTGTACGCCTGGCTGCCGGTGGTGCCGGCGGCCTCGTGCCGGCGCAGCGTCGCGTCCACGCCGGGCGGCAGCGCGGCCCGCAGCACGTCCAGTTCCGGCAGCCACAGCGGGTACGACGCGGGCGCGTTGGCGATCACCACGCCGCGCAGCCCGGCGGGCCGGTCGGCGGCGTGGGCCGCCGCCAGCACCCCGCCCCAGGACTGCCCGAACAGCACGTACTCCTCGGCGATGCCGAGCCGGCGCAGCAGGTTGTCCAGTTCGGCGAGGAACAGCTCCACGGTCCAGAAGTCGGCGCCCCGGCCCCGCAGGTGGGTGGAGCCGCCGTTGCCGAGCTGGTCGTAGTGCACCACCGGCCGGCCGGAGCGGCTCAGCTCGGCCAGGTTGAGCAGGTAGTCGTGGGTGCTGCCGGGGCCGCCGTGCAGCACCACCAGCGGTGGCCGGTCGCCGTGCAGCTCGCCGGTCACCCGGTACCAGGTCCGGTGCTCGCCGAACTCGACGGTGCCCTTGGTGGTCGGTGCCAGTGTCATGTCGTCCACTCCCGCTGTCGTCACGGCGCGCGTCACTGCGCGATCCAGTCCCGTACCACCTCGGCGGTCGTGCCGACCTGACCCTCCATCATGGTGAAGTGGTCGCCGGGCACCTCCCGGAGCGTGTGCGGGGTTTCCCAGGTGGCCCGCCACCCGTCGTCGTCGCCGCCGGCCACGATGGACTCCTGCGGCCGGACGAAGAGCACCGGCGTGTCGATCGCCTCCACCGGGCAGCTCTGCAGCAGCCGGACGTAGCGGCCCATCGCCGACAGCCGGGCGCTGCTGAACTCGCCGAAGGTGGCCTCCCGGTCCAGCAGCGAGTCGAGCATGTGGGTGAAGAACGTCGCCGTGGTGCTGCCGGTGGTGAGGTAGGTGTCCAGCAGCACCACCCCGGCCGGGCCGTGCCCCTGCCGCTCCAGTTCACCGGCGGTGGCGTGGGCGAACAGGCCGCCGGAGGAGTATCCGACGATGACGTACGGCCCCTGCTCGGCGATCGGGCGGACCATCTCGGCGAAGACCCGTACCGCCGCGTCGGCGGAGGCGGGCAGGCTCTCGTCCCGGCCGAGACCGGGCACCGGCAGGGTCCACACGTCCCGGGTGCCACCGAACTCGGCGGTGAACCGGGCGTACTGCTGGTCGCCGCCGAGCGCCATCGGCGACGGGAAGCAGATGATCGCCGGCCCCTGGTCGCCCCGGGCGAGCCGGCGCGGGGCGGGGACCTGCGGCAGGTCGGCCGGCCCGTCGAAGGTGGGCCGGATGTCGGCCACCGCGTACAGCAGGGACAGGCCCTGCTGTACCCGGCCGCTCTTGACGGCGGTGCGGAACAGCGCGCTCATCGTGTCGGCGGCGGCGTCGGGCGTACCGGCCCGTTCCTCGGCCGGTGGCGCGGCCAGTTCGGTGCGCAGCAGCGCGGCGAGTTCGTCGACGCTGCCGTGGTCGAAGACCACCCCGGTGGCCAGCCGCAGCCCGGTCGCCTCGTTGAGGGCGTTGCGCAGCTCCATCGCGGTGAGCGAGTCGAAACCCAGCTCGACGAAGCGCAGCGCCGGGTCGAGGTCGTCGGGGCGGCCGTGCCCGAGCACGGTCGCGGCGCGCGAGCGCACCAGGTCCGCCAGCAGCGCCTGCTGGCCGTCGGCGTCCAGCCCGCCGAGGGTACGCCGCAGCGCCGCCGGGTCGGGTCGGTTCGTCCCCGGGGTGCTACGCCGGGCCGGGGTGACCAGGGCACGCAGGATCGGCGGCACCTCGTCCCCCGCCGGGGTGCGCAGGTCGGCCTTGACCGGGACGAGCACCGCCTCGGTACGGGCCAGCGCCGCGTCGAGCAGCGCCAGTCCCTCTGCGGCGGACACCGGTTGCACCCCGCCGCGCGACATCCGGGCCCGGTCGGTGCCGCCGAGGTCGTCGGCCATCCCGCCGCCGGCCCACGGCCCCCAGGCCAGGGACTGGGCGGGCAGCCCGGCGGCCCGGCGGGCGCTCGCCAGCGCGTCGAGGAAGGCGTTCGCCGCCGCGTAGTTGCCCTGCCCCGGGCCACCGAGCACGCCGGCCGCCGAGGAGAACAGCACGAACGCGGTGAGCCCCGCGTCCCGGGTCAGCTCGTGCAGGTGGGTGGCCGCGTCGACCTTGGGGCGCAGCACCGCGTCGAGGCGGTCCCGGGTCAGCGCCGGGATGATCCCGTCGTCGAGCACCCCGGCGGCGTGCACCACCCCGGTCAGCGGGTGCCCGGCGGGCACTGCGGCGAGCAGCCTGGCGACCGCGTCCCGGTCGGCCAGGTCGCAGGCGGCCACGGTGACCTCCGCCCCGCGGGCGGTGAGGTCGTCGCGCAGCGCGGCCATCCCGTCGGCGTCGGGGCCGCGCCGGCTGGCCAGCAGCAGGTGCCGCACCCCGTACGCGTCGACCAGGTGTCGGGCGACGAGCCGGCCGAGGGTGCCGCCGGCACCGGTGAGCAGCACGGTGCCACCGTCGGTGAAGGCGCTGCCGGGGGTGCCGTCGGGCCCGGCGGCGGGCACCAGCCGGGCGGCGTGCGCGACGCCCTCGCGGACCACCAGCTGCGGTTCGCCACCGGCCAGCACCGCCGGGAGGAGCTGGGCGGACCCGTCGTGGTCGTCGAGGTCGACCAGGACGATCCGACCCGGGTTCTCCGACTGGGCGGACCGGACCAGACCCCAGGCCGCCGCGGCGGCGGGCTCGGTGACCCGGTCACCCTGCGCGCCGTGGGTGAGCACCAGCAGCCGGGACGACGCCAGCCGTTCGTCGGCGAGCCAACCCTGGAGCAGGGTGAGCAGTTGACCGGTGGTGTGCCGGGCACCGGCCGCGAGGTCCCGGGAGTCGGGTTGCACGCTGGCGACCAGCACCACGTCCGGTGCGGTCCCGCCCGCGTCGAGGGTGGCGGTGAGGGCGGTCAGGTCGGGGTGGGTCTCGGCGAGCAGGCCGACGGTGTCGAGCGCGGCGGCCACCTTGAACTCGTCGACGCCGACCAGTACCCAGCGGCCGTCGGCCGGGGTGGTGGGCAGCGGCACCGGGGTCCAGTCGATCCGGTAGAGGTGTTCCTGCCGGCCGGTGCGGGCGGCGGCGAGCTGACCCGCGTCGATCTCCCGCAGCACCAGCGAGTCGACCCGGGCGACGGGTGCGCCGGTCTCGTCGGTGAGGGTGAGGGCGACCTCGTCGGGGCCGGCCGGGGTGACGGTGACCCGCAGCGCGGCGGCACCGGTGGCGTGGACGGTGATCCCGCTCCAGGAGAACGGGACGCCGGGCCGCCCCTCGCCCCGGCTCAGCCCGATGGCGTGCAGCGCCGCGTCGAACAGGGCCGGGTGCAGGTGGAACCGGTCGGCGTCGAGCACGTCGGCGGGAAGCGCGATCTCGGCGTACACCTCGTCACCGTGCCGCCAGGCGGCCCGCAGGCCCTGGAAGACCGGGCCGTAGACCAGTCCGGCGTCGGCCATCCGTTCGTAGAGCCCGTCGACGTCGACGGGGGTGGCGGCGGCCGGCGGCCAGGCGGTCGTCGGGTCGGCCGGTGGGTCGGCGGGAGCTGGGGTGAGCAGGCCGGTGGCGTGCCGGGTCCACGGTGCGTCCCGGTGCCGGGAGTAGACGGTGACCTGCCGGCCGCCGTCGTCGCCGGGCCCGCCGACGGCCACCTGCACCTGCACGCCGTCGTCGTCGGGGACGACCAGCGGGGCCTGGAGGGTGAGTTCGGCCAGCCGGCCGCAGCCGACCTGGTCCCCGGCCCGGAGGGCGAGTTCGACCAGCCCGGTGCCGGGCAGCACGATCGTGTCGCCCAACATGTGCTCGGCCAGCCACGGCTGGGTACGCCGGGACAGCAGTCCGGTGGCGATCAGCCCGTCGGTGTCGGGCAGGGTGGTGACGGCCGACAGCAGCGGGTGCTCGGCGTCGAGCAGCCCGGCGGCGGTGACGTCCCGCTCCGCCCCGGTGTCCTGCATCCAGTAGTGCTGGTGTTGGAAGGCGTAGGTGGGCAGTTCCACCTGCCGACCGCCCGGGTTGACGGCCGCCCAGTCGAGGTCGACGCCGGTGGTCCACGCCTGCGCCATCCCGGTGGCGTACGCGGTGACCTGGTCCCGGTCCCGGCGCTGCAACGCGATGGTCACCGCGTCGTCGACGCTGTCGGCG
>NZ_JBEZEK010000047.1:0-22883 GCF_040648835.1 Micromonospora sp. NPDC049081
GGGGGGGGTCGGGGACCGACGGGGCGTCCGTCTCCGGCGAAGTCCGCTAGCATTCGCGCGCAATCGTGACCGGAGGTGGTTCGGATGGACGCAAACGACGCCGGAGTGCTGGTCGGCAGGGTGGCCTGCGTCGCCGTCCCGCTGGTGCTGATGATGGTGCTGGCGGTCGTCGTCGTGGTGGCGGTGCAGCTCGGCCGCCGCCGCCCGCCGCCACCAGGGCCGCCGCCGTCGTGGCCCCCGACCGGCTCGACCGGGTACGCCCCACCCGCCGGCCCGCCCCACCCCGCGCCACATCCCACCCACCCGCATGCCGGCCAGCCCTCGACCTCCGGCCAGCCCTCGACCGCCGGCCAGCTCTGGACCGCCGGCCCGTCGACGACCGCAGGCCCGCCCGACGGTTCGCCGTCGGACGTCCGACCGGCCGATCGGGCGCCGTCGGCCGCCGGTGCCCCCGGCGACCCGTCGTCGGACGCGTCGGACCAGGGCGATCCGGGTACCCCGAGGCAGGGGGAGGAGCCGGCGGGACCGTCGGCGGCGGGGTGACCGGTGCCACCCCGGGAGTGGCCGACGCCGGAATAGTTGACGCGTCAAATAGGTTGTGCGCGACGTCCGGGTACCACGAACGGCCCGGTATCTCAGACGCGAGGAGCTGGTCATGCAGTTCGGAGTCTTCACCGTCGGCGACGTCACGGTCGACCCGACCACCGGACGGGAGCCGACCGAGCACGAGCGGATCAAGGCGATGGTGACCATCGCCCTCAAGGCCGAAGAGGTCGGTCTCGACGTCTTCGCCACCGGCGAGCACCACAACCGCCCGTTCGTCCCTTCCTCGCCCACCACCATGCTGGGGCACATCGCCGCCCGCACCGAGCGGCTGCTGCTGTCCACCGCGACCACGCTGATCACCACCAACGACCCGGTGAAGATCGCCGAGGACTACGCCATGCTCCAGCACCTGGCCGACGGCCGGGTGGACCTGATGATGGGGCGTGGCAACACCGGGCCGGTCTACCCGTGGTTCGGGCAGGACATCCGCAACGGCATCCGGCTCGCCGTCGAGAACTACGAGCTGCTGCACCGGCTGTGGCGCGAGGACGTCGTCGACTGGCAGGGCAAGTTCCGCACCCCGTTGCAGTCGTTCACCTCGACCCCGCGCCCGCTCGACGACGTCCCGCCGTTCGTCTGGCACGGCTCGATCCGCAGCCCCGAGATCGCCGAGCAGGCCGCCTACTACGGTGACGGTTTCTTCGCCAACCACATCTTCTGGCCCAAGGAGCACACCCAGCGGATGGTCAGCCTCTACCGGCAGCGCTTCGCCCACTACGGCCACGGCTCGCCCGAGCAGGCCATCGTCGGGCTCGGCGGCCAGGTGTTCATGCGACGTAACTCGCAGGACGCCGTACGCGAGTTCCGGCCGTACTTCGACAACGCGCCGGTCTACGGGCACGGGCCGTCGCTGGAGGAGTTCACCCGCCAGACCCCGCTGACCGTGGGCAGCCCGCAGCAGGTCATCGACCGCACCCTCGGCTTCCGGGAGTACGTCGGCGACTACCAGCGGCAGCTGTTCCTGCTCGACCACGCGGGGCTGCCCCTGAAGACGGTGCTGGAGCAGCTCGACCTGCTCGGCGAGGAGGTCGTACCCGTGCTGCGCAAGGAGTTCGACGCGCTGCGCCCGGCGCACGTGCCGGTCGCGCCCACCCACGCCTCGCTGGTCGCCGCCCGCGACGCCGCGCTGGCCGGGACGGGTGACGCCGGTGCCCCGGCCGGTGCAGGTGACGCCGGTGACCTGGCTGCCGCCGGGGCGGAGGGGGTCCGATGACCCGCCGCACCCTGGCCGTGGTGTCGGCGGGGCTGAGCCAGCCGTCGTCGACCCGGCTGCTCGCCGACCAGCTCGCCGCCGCCGCCCGCGACGAGCTGGTCGGGCGCGGCGACGAGGTGGAGCTGCGGGTGGTGGAGCTGCGCGATCACGCCCATGACGTGGTGAACAACCTGCTCACCGGCTTCCCGTCGACGGAGCTGCGGGCCGCCCTCGACGCGGTCACCGGAGCCGACGGCATCGTGGCCGTCACGCCGATCTTCAACGCGTCGTACAACGGGCTGTTCAAGTCCTTCTTCGACGTGGTGGACGCCCAGGCGCTGGTCGACCGTCCGGTGCTGATCGGCGCGACCGGCGGCACCGCCCGGCACTCGCTGGCCCTGGAGCACGCCGTCCGGCCGATGTTCGGCTACCTGCGCGCGGTGGTGCTGCCGACGTCGGTCTTTGCCGCCCCGGAGGACTGGTCCGGCGGCACCGCCGAGGGGGCGTTGCGGGCCCGCATCGACCGTGCCGGCCGGGAGTTGGCCGACCAGGTCGACCGGCGGCCACCGGCCACCGGCCCGGCCGACCCGTTCGCCCTCACCACCGACTTCGCCCAGCTCCTGGGCAGCCGGGAGGGCTGACCCGCAGCAGCGGCTGTCGGGCTGGCCCGCGCCGGCTCGGCGGTCCTGCGGCGGCCGGCCGGGTGACCTCACCGGTACGGGTGGGCCACCAGCACCGGGCAGTGGGCGTGCTGTACCACCGCCTGGCTGACCGAGCCCAGCAGCATACCGGTGAAACCGCCCCGGCCCCGGGTGCCGACGGCCAGCACCGACGCCGTGCCGCTGGCCTCGATCAGACCCTGCGCCACCCCGACCGCCCGGACCGGATGCTCCCGCAGCACCACGTCCGGGTGGTCGGCGCGGACCGCAGCGGACGCTTCGGCGAGCAACCGGACCGCGTGCGCCTGGTACGCCGCCTCGGACTCGGCGACCTCGTCGGGCACCTCCCGGTCCTGTGGGGCGGGGCCGACGTGCACCAGCACCAGCGGCACCCCCCGTCGGACCGCCTCGGCGGCGGCCTGGTCGGCGGCGACCCCGGCGGCCGGCGACCCGTCCACGCCCACCAGCACCGGCCCGTCCTCACCGATCGGTAACGTCTCCGGCCGGATGACCAGCACCGGGCAGTGCGCGTGCGCGGCGACCTGAGCGCCGACCGAGCCGAGCAGTAGCCCGGCGAATCCACCCAGCCCACGGCTGCCCACCACCACCAGGTCGGCCCGGCGGGACTCCTCGACCAGTGTCGCGCCCGCCCCACCGGCGACCTGACGCACCTGCACCGTCAGCCCCGACCACCGGTCGGCCAGCTCGGCGGCGGTCCGCTCCAACATCTGCTGCGCCTCCTCCGACGGCGCCGGCACCCCCAGGTCGTACGGGTTGAGCGGCACGCCGTAGCCGAGCGGGTGCAGGTAACCGTGCACCAGGTGCAGCGGCGCGGAACGCAGCACCGCCGCGTGCGCGGCCTGCTCCGCGGCGGCCAGGCTGGTCGGCGAGCCGTCCACGCCCACCACTACCGGTCGGTTCATCAGCTCTCCCAGGGTCGGTTGCGCCCATTGTCGACGTGCCGGCCCGTCAAACGCCGGCAGCTGACCAGGCCGGGCGTGCCGCCGCCACCTGCTCCGGCCGGGTGGGCGGTCCCCATCTGCTCAGGTCGGGGTGCCGCCCACCCGTCGCGGGCCGGCGATGCCGGCCACCTGACCGGCCGGGCGTGCCGCCGTCTGCGGCGGTCAGGCGGCGTGGTTGCGGACGATCACCAGTGGGCTGTGCGCGTGGTGCAGCACCGCGTGGCTGACCGAGCCGAGCAGCATCCCGCCCAGCGCGCTGCGGCCGTGCGCGCCGACGACGGTGAGCTGGGCCGCCGCCGACTCCTCGACCAGCACCCGGGCTGCCGCGCCGGGCACCAGCCGTCGGGTCACCGGGACGTCCGGATAGCGGTCCGACCAGCCGGCCAGCGCCTCGGCGAGCACCCGCTCCTCCTCGGCGGCGAACGCCTCCACGTCATAGACCAGCGGCAGCACGTCGCCCGGGCCGAGCGGCGCGGGGGTCAGCCAGGCGTGTACGGCCAGCAGCCCGGTGTCCCGCTGGGCCGCTGCGGCGAAGGCGAACCCGAGCGCCTCGGTGGACAGCGCGGAGCCGTCCACCCCGACCAGCACCGGGCCGTCCGCCCTCGCCTCACCGCGTACCACCAGCACCGGGCAGTCGGCGCGGGCGGAGACCTGCACCGCCGTCGAGCCGATCAGCAGCCCGGCGAAACCGCCAAGGCCCCGGGTGCCGAGCACCAGCAGCGCCGCGTCCTGGGCCTCGCGTAGCAGCACCGGGGTTGGTGCGCCGTCGGACAACCAGCCGGTGACGACCAGGTCGGGGGCGACCTTGCGAGCTTCGGTGACGGCGTCGGCGATGATCCGTTCGGCCTCGTGCCGCAGCCCCGCCTGGGGCGGTCCAGCGGGCCCGGGGCCCAACGGGATGCCGAACAGCGGCCAGATGAACGCGTGCACCACCCGCAGTGGGCGGTGCCGGTCGGCGGCTTCCCGGGCGGCGACCCGGACCGCGTCCAGCGCCGAGCGGGAACCGTCCACACCGACCACGACGGGGGCACCGGATCTGTTCGTCATCATGTCCTCCTTCGTCCGTCTCCAGCCTGGTCGTGTGCGGCCCGCCCGGTCAGGGGCGTCCGGCCCGAGCGGTGGGCCCTTGGTCCCGCACCGGACGTTCCCGGCCCGTACCGTCGACCGCCGGATCGGTGACCGCGTCCCGGCCGGGGTCGGTGACCGCGTGCCGGCCGGGGTCGGTGACGGCGGCCGTCGGTACGTCGGTGACCGCGTCGGCGACGGCCCCGGCCGGCAGCCGGAGGTCGGGCGGGATCGGGGTGCCGGTGCCGGTGGTGGTGGCGGGGCGGCGGTGGGCCAGCCGCAGCACCAGGCCGGGCAGGACGCTGACCGCCAGGCAGGCCAGCAGGACGGTGGGGCCGAGGGGTTCGGTGCCGAGCAGCGTCCGCAGCGGGGGCAGCAGCACGCCACCGACCTGGAGCAGCGCCGACCCGGCCACGGCGACGAGCAGCCCCGGGTTGGCCTGACCCGCCCCGGCCACCCGGGGCGCCCGGACGGCGAGTGCCACCCCGAGCTGGGCCAGGCCCAGCACGACGAAGACCACCGACTGCCAGGGCAGCCCGGCGTGGGCGGCGGCCACCCCGGCGGCCAGCACCACCGTCGAGATCAGTGCCCCGGTCACCAGCACGTCGCGGCCCAGCCCCGCGCCGAGCACCGACTCGCGGGGCGAGCGGGGGGCCCGCCGCAGGGTGCCCGGTTCGGCGGGTTCCGCGCCGAGCGCCACCCCCGGCAGGCCGTGGGTGAGCAGGTTGATCCAGAGGATCTGCGCCGGCAGCAGCGGTACGGGCAGCCCGAACAGCGGGCCCAGCAGCATCACCACGATCTCGGCCACCCCGCCGGAGAGGGCGTAGCGCAGGAACCGGCGGATGTTGTCGTAGATCCGCCGGCCCTCGCCGATCGCCACGGCGACGGTGGCCAGGTCGTCGTCGACCAGCACCAGGTCGGCGGCCTGCCGGGCGACCTCGGTGCCGCCGCCCATCGCCACCCCGATGTCGGCGCGGCGCAGCGCCGGGGCGTCGTTCACCCCGTCCCCGGTCATCGCGACCACGTGCCCCCGGGCCTGGAGCGCGGCGATGATGTCCAGCTTCTGCTCCGGCTGGGTCCGGGCGAACACCCGGGCGTGCGGTTCCGCCTGGGTGGCGTCGTCGGTGTCGCCCCGGACCACCGGGTCGCCGGCCCGCCACAGGCCGAGCTGTCCACCGATCGCGGCGGCGGTGGCCGGGTGGTCGCCGGTGACCAGCAGCAGTCGTACCCCGGCGGTGTCGAGACCGGCGGCGATCCCGGCCGCGCCGGCCCGCAGCGGGTCGCCGACGCCGACCAGCCCCACCGGGCGCAGGCCGACCGGTGCGGCCAGGTCGGGCACCGTGTCGACAGGTGCGGACGCCACCGCGAGCACCCGCAGCCCTTCGGCGGCCAACTGGCGGGCGGCGGCGGTCAGCGCTTCGATCTCCTCGGCGGTGGCGTCGAGCAGGGTACTGGTCAGCACGTTCTCCGGTGCGCCCTTGCAGACCACCAACTGCCGCCCGTCGCAGCCCCGGTGCACGGTGACCATCCGGCGGGTGGCCTGCTCGAAGGGGCGTTCGGCGATCCGGGGCCAGGCACGGCGGGTGGCCTCGGGCTCCAGTCCGCACCGGCCGGCGAAGGCGGTCAGGGCGGCCTCCAGCGGATCGCCGACCGAGGTCCAGTCGGGCTGGTCGTCCTGTGGTGGCGACACGGTGGCGTCGTTGCAGAGCAGCCCGGCGCGTGCCAGCCGGCGCAGTTCCTGCGGCGCGGTCACCGTCGTGCCGTCGCGACTGACCTGCCCGTGTGGGGCGTACCCGACGCCGTCGACGGTGTACCGGACGCCGTCGGGGGTGACCGCCGTCCGCACCACCATCCGGCCCTCGGTGAGGGTGCCGGTCTTGTCGGAGGCGATGACCGTCACCGAGCCGAGGGTCTCCACCGCGTGCAGCCGGCGGGGGATGGCGCGGGCCCCGGCCATCCGGCGCGCGCCCAGGGCCAGCGCCAGGGTCACCACCGCCGGCAACGACTCCGGGACGGCCGCCACCACCAGGCTCACCGCCGTCACGGCCATCTCCACGACCGGCCGGCCACCGGCCACTCCGATGGCGAAGACCAGGCCGGACAGGGCCACCACGGCCAGGGCGAGGATCCGGCCGAGACCGGCCAGCCGGCGCTGCAACGGCGTCGGGGCCGGTCGGGTGCCGGCGACCAGGGCGCTGATCCGGCCCAGCGCCGACGCGGCCCCGGTGCGCAGCACCATGCCGGTGGCCCGGCCGGTGGTCACCACCGTCCCGGCCCGCACCTCCTCGCCGTCGTCGCGGGCCACCGGCACCGACTCGCCGGTCAGCGCCGACTCGTCCACCTGGAACCGGCTCGCCTCGACCAGCCGCAGGTCCGCCGGGACGACGTCACCGGCCTCCACCCGGACCAGGTCGTCGCGGACCAGGTCGGCGGCCGGCAACACCACGTCGCGGCCGTCGCGTACCACCCGGGCGGTGGGGGCGGAGAGCTGGTCCAGCGCGGCGATGGCCCGGTCGGCGCGGACCTCCTGCACCACCCCGATGATCGTGTTGACCGCCACCACCAGCACGATCACCGCCGTGTCCGGCCAGTCGCCGAGCAGGGTGGTGACCGTCGCGGCGGCGAGCAGCAGGGCGACGAGCGGGTCGGTGAGCTGGCGCAGCACCCGGCCGGGGAGCCGCCGCCGGGCCGGCGCGGCGACGCTGTTCGGGCCGTCGGTACGCAGCCGCATCGCCGCCTCGGCGGTGGTCAGGCCGTCGGTGGCCCGCCCCGCGTCGAGGCCGCCGTCCACCAGCACCGCTCCCGCACCGGATGTCGTCACCGGTGACCTCCCCGCCTCGTGCGGCGTGTCCCGGGCACGCCGTCCCGTTCCACCCTCGCGCTGCGGCGGCCGGTCGGGCAGAGGCGATCTTCCCGCAGGTCACGGGACCATTGGCCCTGCCGCGTCGGCGTCTTCGGGAGTGCCATGGAGCCGACGACATCACGGCGAAGGGCACCCCGATGACCCCTCTGGAGATGCTCACCGAGCACCCCTTCCTCGCCGGCCTGCCCCAGGAGTGGTTGCCCCGGTTGACCGGGTACGCCCGGCCGGTGGTCTGGCACCCCGGTCACCGGCTGTTCTCCGCCGGCCAGCCGGCGGAGCGGTTCTGGCTGGTCCGGGGCGGGGAGGTGGCGTTGGACTTCCCGGTGCCGGGGCGCGGGGACGTGGGCATCGAGTCGATCGGGCCGGGCGGGGTGCTGGGCTGGTCGTGGCTGTTCCCGCCCTACCGCTGGCAGTTCGGCGCGGTCGCCGTCCGGCGGACCACCACCGTGGAGTTCACCGCCGAGGGGGTACGCCGGCTGATGGAGTCCGACGACGCCCTGGGCCGGCAGCTCACCACCCGGTTCATGAGCGTGGTCGTGGACCGGCTCCAGGCGTCCCGGGGGCGGCTGCTCGACCTGTACGGCTATCCGACCTCGGCGGCGAGCTGACCCGGACGGGCGGCGACACCCGCGCCCGTGTCGACACCCCCGGTGGTGTCGGCCCGGATCGTTGCGTCGGTGTCGGGGCGGTGCGTGGGGTGACGACCAGTCCGGCCGGCTGGACGAAGACCGACCGGCGGGCCACCGCCTCGTCCCGGTCGTCGAGCCGGTAGCCGTCGAGCCAGATCCACCCGTCGTAGGTGGGCCAGTCGAGCACCCGGATCACCCGGAACCGGACCGGCCGGAGGAACTGGACGCTGGCCGCCCGGGTCAGCAGGAGCAGGTCACCCGCCCTCGGCAGGGGCGCGTTCATCGCCGACCGAACACGCTGCGGTACCTGCGCCACGCCCTGATCCGGGTGCGGGCGGCCTCCACCACCGGGCAGAAGCCGGTGCCGGTGCACTTGTCGCACCGCCGGTCGCGGTGCTGGTCCAGGCAGCGCCAGGCCGATTCGATCAGGTACGGCACCGCGCGGTGTCCACACATTCCGCCTCCCGGGGGTGTCGGGGTCGTCGCGGCACCCCGCCCCGCCGAGCCCAGCTCCACCAGGGCGGGGGCACCGCGTCACCGATTCCACACCCTCGGTCGCCCAGTGTCAACGTTGGCGCGTCAACAACATCGCGTATCCTTTGTCGTGTCTCGATTATCGCGTGCCTGATAGCGTGCAATGGTGGTCGTGTCAACCTCGGCACGCGCGCGCTGGTCTAGCTTTCTGGCATGACTGATGAGGTGCCGGGGCCACTCGTCGCCGCAGGCGAAATCCTGAACATGCTGAATGTCAGCCGGTCACGGTTCCGCGCCATCGCGCTGCACCCGAACTTCCCGCGACCGTTCCAGACGTTGTCGGTCGGCTCGGTGTGGTTGCGGTCGGATGTGGAGGCGTACATCCGGGAGCACCGTCGTCCCAGGCCGGCCGTAGACGAGGACGAGCAGGGCTGATCAGCCTCGCCCGTCCGGCGGCTGGGGTCAGGTGACGGTCAGGCCGCGTTCGGCGAACTGGCCCCGGACCCGGGCCACCAGCTCCGGGCTGGGCGGTTCCGTCCGGGCGAGTGGAAAGGTGAGCCCCAGCTCGGCGTACTTGTGCGCGCCGAGACGGTGGAACGGCAGCACCTCGACCCGCTGCACGGTGGCCAACCCGGCGGCGAAGTCGGCGACCCCGGCCACGTTCTCCTCGGCGTCGGTGAGGCCGGGCACCAGCACGAACCGTACCCAGATGGGGGTGCCCCGGTCGGCGAGCCGGCGGCCGAAGCGCAGCGTCGGGGTGACGGACCCGGTGCGGGTGACCCGCCGGTAGGTCGCCGGGTCCCACGACTTGACGTCCAGCAGCACCAGGTCGGTGGCGTCGAGCAGGGCGTCGTCGGCGCGGACGCCGAGGAAACCCGAGGTGTCCAGCGCGGTGTGCAGGCCCAGGTCGTGGCAGCGGCGCAGCACCTCACCGGTGAACCGGGGCTGCATCAGCGGCTCGCCGCCGCTGATCGTCACCCCGCCCCCGGCCACCGCGATGAACCGGCGGTACGGCTCGATCTCCGCCATCAGCTCGTCCACGGTGCGGTGCCGGCCGCTGCGCCGGTACCAGGTGTCCGGGCTGTGGCAGTACCGGCAGCGCAGCGGACAACCGGCGAGGAAGGCCACGAACCGGGTCCCCGGCCCGTCCACCCCCACCGACACGTCCCACGAGTGCACCGCCCCGGTGGTCGGCACGCCGTCGCCCCGCCCGGTGGCGGTGGCGACGGCGTCGCGCGGCCGGACGTTCACAGCGACCCGTGGAAGGTCCGGGACACCACGTCCTCCTGCTGCTCCCGGGTGAGCCGGACGAAGTTCACCGCGTACCCCGACACCCGGACGGTCAGCTGCGGGTAGCGCTCCGGGTGCGCCATCGCGTCGACCAGGGTGGCCCGGTCCAGCACGTTGACGTTGAGGTGGAATCCACCGGCGTCGGTGTAGCCGTCGAGCACCCCGGCCAGGTTGTCGATCCGCTCGTCGCGGGTGTGACCCAACCCGTCCGGGGTCACCGTCGAGGTCAGCGAGATGCCGTCGCGGGCCGCGTCGTACGGCAGCTTCGCCACCGACAGCGCGGCGGCCACCAGCCCGTGGGTGTCCCGGCCGTTCATCGGGTTTGCGCCCGGGGCGAACGGCTCACCGGCCCGCCGGCCGTCCGGGGTGTTGCCGGTGTGCTTGC
This sequence comes from Micromonospora sp. NPDC049081, assembly GCF_040648835.1. Lineage (NCBI taxonomy): Bacteria > Bacillati > Actinomycetota > Actinomycetes > Micromonosporales > Micromonosporaceae > Micromonospora > Micromonospora sp. NPDC049081. Next base: position 10,126 of record NZ_JBEZEK010000047.1, read on the forward strand.
CGTAGACCACGTTCGAGGTGATGGTCAGCACCGACATGGTCAGCTCCGCGTCGCGGTAGGTGCGCTGCCGGCGCAGCTTCGCCGCGAACGTCTCGGTCAGCCACACCGCGATCGCGTCGGCCCGCTCGTCGTTGTTGCCGTACGTCGGCGGTTCCCCCTCGACCACGTAGTCGATCGCCAGCCCGGTGTCGTCGCGCAGCACCTTGACCCGGCCGTAGCGGATCGCGGCGAGGCTGTCCACCGCCACCGACAGCCCGGCGATGCCGGTGGCCATGAACCGGCGCACCGGGTGGTCGTGCAGGGCCATCTCCAGCCGCTCGTAGGCGTACCGGTCGTGCTGGTGGTGGATCACGTTCAACGCGTCCACGTACGTCTCGGCCAGCCAGTCCAGGGTGCGCTCGTACGCGGCCAGCACCTCGGCGTAGTCGAGGGTCTCCCCGCCGACGGGCGCGGTGGCCGGGGCGATCTGCTCCCCGCTGATCTCGTCGCGCCCGCCGTTGATCGCGTACAGCAGCGCCTTGGCGAGGTTGGCGCGGGCACCGAAGAACTGCATGTCCCGGCCCACCCGCATCGCCGACACGCAGCAGGCGATCGCCGTGTCGTCGTCGTACGCGGGCCGGATCAGGTCGTCGTTCTCGTACTGGATGGCGCTGGTGTCCAGCGACACCTGCGCGCAGAACCGCTTGAACCCGACCGGCAGCCGGGGCGACCAGAGCACCGTCAGGTTGGGCTCCGGCGCGGGACCGAGGTTGTAGAGGGTCTGGAGATAGCGGAAGCTGGTCCGGGTGACCAGCGGCCGGCCGTCGGCACCCATCCCGCCGAGGGCCTCGGTGACCCAGGTCGGGTCGCCCGAGAAGAGCTGGTCGTACTCGGGGGTGCGCAGGAACCGGACGATCCGCAGCTTGATCACGAAGTCGTCGACCAGCTCCTGGGCGTCGATCTCGGTCAGCCGCCCCTCGGCGAGGTCCCGCCGCAGGTAGACGTCGACGAACCCGGCGGTACGCCCCAGCGACATCGCCGCGCCGTTCTGCTCCTTGGTGGCGGCCAGGTAGGCGAAGTAGAGCCACTGGATCGCCTCCCGACCGGTGGTCGCCGGCCCGGAAATGTCATAGCCGTAGCCCGCCGCCATCTGTGCCAGCTCACCCAGGGCCCGGATCTGCTCGGCCAGCTCCTCCCGGTCCCGGATCACCTCGTCGGTCGACGGCCGGTCGTCCAGCGCCGCCTTCAGCGCCTTGCGCTCGGCGACCAGCCGGTCCACCCCGTACAGCGCCACCCGCCGGTAGTCGCCGATGATCCGTCCCCGCCCGTACGCGTCGGGCAGCCCGGTGATGACGTGCGAGCGGCGCGCGGCGAGCACGTCGGACGGGTACGCGTCGAACACCGCGTCGTTGTGCGTCCTGCGGTACGTGGTGAAGATCCGGTGCACCTGCGGGTCGGCGGGGTAGCCGTACGCCTTCAACGCGGTCTCCACCATCCGCAGCCCACCGGCGGGCATGATGGCCCGGCGCAGCGGCGCGTCGGTCTGCAACCCGACGATCAGCTCCCGCTCCCGGTCGATGTACCCGGGGGCGTGCGCGGTGATGGTGGACGGGGTGGCCGCGTCGATGTCGTACACGCCGCGTTGGCGCTCCTGCACGAACATCGCCCGCAGCGTCCCCCAGACCTCCAGGGTGCGGCAGGTGGGCCCGGTGAGGAACGACGCGTCCCCGGTGTACGGCTCGTGGTTGTCCCGGACGAAGGCGGCCACGTCGATGGTGTCGCGCCAGGCGTCGCCGGTGAAGCCACGCCACGGGTGGAGAGGTGCGGTGCCGGTCATGATCGGTCCTTCCGCGTTGGTCGGGTCCGGCGGCCTGGGTCGCCGGGGTGTTGCGCCTGCACCATCAGCCTCGTCGGGCCGGACCGTCCCGGGCAGAGGCGCAGGACCACCCCCGTCCGGGACCAAAGACCCCCGGCGGCCGGTCAGCGCCGCACGACGAGCCGTTGGGCGCGCAGCAGCCGCGCCCACCACGGCCGGGGCGTCGCCGGGCGCAGCGCGGGCACCCGCGCGCCGCGCAGGCTCACCCAGCCGCCGGGCCCCATGGTCACCGTGCCGATCGCCGGTGGCCGACGCCGTGCCACCACCGCCACGCCGGCGGTGAGCAGGGCGACGGCGGCGGCACCGGCCGCGGCGGCGAGCATCCGGTCCGGGTCGGGCAGTGCCCGGTAGCGGACCCGCCCGTCGGCGAGCACGAACGCGCCGACGGCCCGCCCGTCGCGGGTCACCGGCACCAGCGCGGCGGCCGGCGAGCCGGGCAGGGTCAGCACCGGCCCCACCGGCCCCACCGGCCCGACCGCCGTCACCGTCGGTGTCACCGCCGGTTCGGGGGTACGGGGCACCGGCGGCCCCAGCGGGGCGGGCCCGGTCGGATTGAAGATCGCGGTCATGACGCTGCCTCCTAGCGGCTGTCGGACGTGTCGGTGGCGGTCTCGATGGCGGCCCGGCCCGCCGCCAGCCGGGCGATCGGCACCCGGTACGGCGAGCAGGAGACGTAGTCCAGGCCGGCGTCGGCGAAGAACGCCACCGAGTCGGGGTCGCCGCCGTGCTCACCACAGACCCCGACGGTCAGGTCCGGGCGGGTGGCCCGCCCCTCCGCCACGGCCAGCCGGACCAGCCGACCCACCCCGGCGGCGTCGATGCTCTCGAACGGCGACACCCCGAAGATCCCCCGCTCCAGGTACGTGCCGAAGAACGAGCCCTCCACGTCGTCCCGGGAGAACGCCCAGGTCAGCTGGGTCAGGTCGTTGGTGCCGAAGGAGAAGAAGCGGGCCTGCGCGGCGATGGCACCGGCGGTCAGCGCGGCCCGGGGCACCTCGATCATCGTGCCGACCGGCATGGCCGGCGCGTCGGGCACCCCGGCGAGGACCAGGTCGGTCTCCGCCCGCACGGCCGCCAACTCCCGCACGTCACCCACCAGCGGCACCATGATCTCCGGCCGGGGGTCACCCCCGTCGCGCACCCGCTGCGCCGCCGCCTCGGCCACCGCCCGCACCTGCATGGCGAACAGCCCCGGGATCACCAGCCCGAGCCGCACCCCGCGCAGCCCCAGCATCGGGTTCGCCTCGTGCATCCGGCGGACCGCCGCCAGCAGCCGCCCGTCGCGTCCCGGGTCCCGCCCGGTCGCCTCGGCACGGGCGACCCGTGCGGTCAACTTGTGCAACGGGGGCAGGAACTCGTGCAACGGCGGGTCGAGCAGCCGGATCGTCACCGGCAGGCCGTCCATCGCGGCGAGAAGTTCGGTGAAGTCGGCCCGCTGCAACGGCAGCAACGCCTCCAGGGCGGCGGTCACCTCGTCCGGACCGTCGGCCAGGATCAGCCGTTCCACCAGTTCCCGGCGTTCACCGAGGAACATGTGCTCGGTACGGCACAGGCCGATGCCGGTGGCCCCCAGCGCGCGGGCCCGGCGGGCGTCCGGACCGGTGTCCGCGTTGGCCCGCACGCCGAGCCGGCGCACCGCGTCGGCGTGCCCCAACAGCCGGTGCACCGCCGCGACCAGCGGATCGGCCTGCGGGGCCAGCTCACCGGCGAGGTAACGGGCCACCGGGGAGGGCTGCACCGGCACCGCCCCCGGGTAGACCCGGCCGGAGGTCCCGTCGATCGAGATCACCTCGCCGGCCCGGACCACCCGGTCGCCGATGGTGAGCTCGCCGCGCTCCGGGTCGATCCGCAGCGCGTCCGCGCCACAGACGCAGGTGCGGCCCATGCCCCGGGCCACCACGGCGGCGTGCGAGGTCTTCCCGCCCCGGGAGGTGAGCACCCCGGCGGCGGCGATCATGCCGGGCAGGTCGTCCGGGGTGGTCTCCCGGCGGACCAGGATCACCGGCCCGTCGGCGGCGGTCGCCGCAGCCGAGTCGAACACCACCCGGCCCACCGCCGCACCCGGCGACGCGCCCACCCCGACGGTGAGCGGCGGTGGCGCGTCGGCCAGGTCGAACGCGGGGAACATCAGCCGGCCCAACTGCGCCCCGGTCACCCGGCACAGCGCCTCGTCCAGGGTGATCAGCCCCTCGTCGACCAGTTGCGCGGCGATCACGAAAGCGGCGGCGGCGGTCCGCTTGCCGACCCGGGTCTGCAACATCCACAGCTTGCCGCGTTCGATGGTGAACTCGACGTCGCACAGGTCCCGGTAGTGCCGTTCCAGCGTCGCCATGATCCCGGTCAACTGCCGGAAGCTGGCCGGGTCGATCCGCTCCAACTCAGGCAGGGCGACGGTGTTGCGGATGCCCGCGACCACGTCCTCGCCCTGCGCGTCGGGCAGGTAGTCGCCGTACACGCCGGGCGCGCCGGTGGCCGGGTCGCGGGTGAAGGCCACCCCGGTGCCGGAGTCCGGGCCGAGGTTGCCGAAGACCATCGCCATCACGTTGACCGCGGTCCCCAGGTCGTCGGGGATGTGCTCCTGCCGCCGGTAGAGCCGGGCCCGCTCGGAGTTCCACGACGCGAACACCGACCGTACGGCCAGGTACAACTGCTCGTGCGGCGACTGTGGGAACTGGTGCCCCACCTGCCGCAGGAAGATCTTCTGGTACGTCTCGACGAGGTCGCGCAACTGCTCGGCGGTCGGTCCGTCCGGGCCTGCGGTGGCGCGCAGCGCTGCCAACTCCCGGTCGAACTCCTCCGCCGGCACCCCGTGCACTGTGCGGGCGAACATCTGGATCAACCGCCGGTAGGAGTCCCAGGCGAAGCGGGCGTCATCGGCACGGGCGGCCAGGCCCACCACGGTGGCGTCGTTGAGCCCGATGTCCAGGATCGTCTCCATCATCCCCGGCATCGAGTACCGGCCGCCGGAGCGCACGGCGAGCAGCAGCGGGTCGTGCCGGTCGCCGAGCCGCCGGCCCAGCCGGGCCTCGACCTCCCGCAGATGGGCGTTGATCTCCTCGAACAGGCCGTCCGGCGGCGACCCGGTGTTCAGGTACGCCCGGCAGGCGTCGGTGCTGACCGTGAAGCCCGGCGGCACCGGCAACCCGAGCCGGGTCATCTCGCCGAGGTTGGCACCCTTGCCGCCGAGCAGGTCGGCTCTGCTGCGATCACCTTCGATGAAGTCGTAGATGTACCTGGTCATGGCCCCGGCCCTCCACTCGACTCGCCGGTCGGACCTGTCCCTTCGTTGGTAGCAACGGCCGGGGGGCGGCCGGCAGGGCCGGACGGTACGCCGACCGGGCCACAGGTCCCGAGGTTGTCGGTGCCGGTGCGTATCCTCCGGCGATGACCGACGAGCTGTCCCTGCGGCCCGTGTGCGACGACGACCTCCCGCACTTCTTCGCCCACGAGCAGGACCCGGAGGCGGCCTGGATGGCGGCGTTCGGCCCGGCCGACCCGACCGACCGGGCGGTGTTCGACGCGCACTGGGCCCGCATCCGCGCCGACCCCCGGGTGGTCAACCGCACGGTGGTCGTCGACGGCGCGGTGGTCGGGCACGTGGCGGCCTTCCCGGTGGGCGAACACACCGAGGTCAGCTACTGGATCGACCCGCACCGGTGGGGGCGCGGGCACGCAACCGCCGCGCTGACCGCGCTGCTGCGGGAGCTGCCGCACCGGCCGTTGCGCGCCCGCGCCGCGAAGGACAACCGGGCGTCCCTGGCGGTGCTGCGCAAGTGCGGCTTCGTGGTCGTCGGCGAGGACTCCGGATTCGCCGACGGTCGGGGTGCCGAGGTCGAGGAGTGGCTGCTGGAGCTGCCCGCCGTCCCCGCTGACCAGGGCGGGCACTAGTCTCGCGGAGTGAACTGGCTCGAACTCGTCGGCTGGGCCGGCTCCGCGTTGCTGGTCTGGTCCCTGCTCCAGACCCGCATCCTTCGGCTGCGCGCCCTCAACCTGGTCGGCTGCCTGATCCTGATCGGCTACAACACCGCCGTGCAGGTCTGGCCGATGGTCGGCCTCAACGTGGTGCTCGCCGTGATCAACGTGTGGTACCTGCGGAGGATGCTGGCCACCCGGCACGACGACCGCGCCTACCAGGTGGTCGAGGTGGGCGTCGGCGACCAGTTCCTGGCCCACACGCTGCGGGTGCACGCCGCCGACATCGCCCGGTTCAACCCCGACTTCCGCCCACCCCCGGCCGACGCCGACCGGTCGGCCTTCCTGGTGGTACGCGACGACGAGGTGGTCGGGGTGGTGCTGTCGCACGCCGAGGCGGACGGGACCGCCCAGATCGACCTGGACTACGTGACCCGGCGGTTCCGGGACTTCACCCCCGGCGAGTTCGTCTACCGCCGCAGCAGCCTGTTCACCGACCGGGGTTTCCGCCGGGTGGTCAGCCCACCCGGCATGGTCGCCCCCTACTACCACCGGCTCGGCTTCCGCCCCGACGGCGACGCGTACGTCCTCGACCTGGCCCCGGCCGCCGGTCGGCGCTGACCCCCGACCGCCGGGCAGCGCACCGACCGGCGGCGGTCAGCGGATGGCCGGTCAGCGGACGGCCGATCGGGGCCGGGCCGGCCGTCGGGCCCGCAGCCGGTGGGGGCCAGGCTGGCCGTCGGGCTCGCGTCGGGTCCCCCGACGGCCGGACGGGGCCGGACCGCCGTGCGGGCCGCATCCGGTCACCGATGATGGCCGTGGGGAGGGTTCGCCGACCGCGCGGTTGGGCACAGACTGGGCTACGCCGGGCGGGTCCTCCGCCCGGCGGCGTCGGCCCGTCGCCGACGCCCCCCGCCTGAGGGAGAGTGCCGGGCGTGCAGAGCTACTGGAGCCAGTTGGCCCTGGTCGGAGTCTTGGTGGTGCTCAACGCGATCTTCGCGGGCAGCGAGATGGCCCTGGTGTCGCTGCGGGACAGCCAGGTGCAGCGGTTGGAACGCACCAGCCGGGCCGGCCGGGTGCTCGCCCGGCTCGCCAAGGACCCGAACCGCTTCCTCGCCACCATCCAGATCGGTATCACCCTGGCCGGGTTCCTGGCCTCCGCCGCCGCAGCGGTCTCCCTGGCCAAGCCGCTCGTCCCGCTGCTCGGTTTCGTCGGCGGCGCCGCCGAGACGGTGGCGATCGTGCTGGTGACCCTGGTGCTGACCTTCGTCACCCTGGTCTTCGGTGAGCTTGCCCCCAAGCGGATCGCGATGCAGCGCGCCGAACGGTGGGCGCTGCTGGTGGCCCGCCCGCTGGACATCCTGTCCAGCTTCACCCGGCCGGCGGTGTGGCTGCTCGGTGCCACCAGCGACCTGGTGGTCCGCTTCGCCGGGGTGGACCCCAGGCACCAGCCCGACGAGATCGGCCCCGACGAGCTGCGGGACATCGTCGCCGGCAACCACGGCTTCACCAAGGAACAACGCACGATCATCGCCGGTGCGGTGGAGATCACCGACCGGCAGCTGCGCGCGGTGCTCGTACCCCGGTTGCAGGTCTTCACGCTCGACAGCGGGACCACCGCGGAGGCCGCCCGGCTGCTGCTGGCCGCCACCGGCCACTCCCGGGCCCCGGTGGTACGCCACGGCGGCCTGGACGACGCGGTCGGCGTGATCCACCTGCGGGACCTGGTGGGAGTGCCGGAGGACCGCCCGGTCGACGACTGCGCCCGCCCGCCGATGCTGCTGCCCGACTCGCTGCCGGTGGTGGACGCGCTGCGCCAGTTCAAGGCGGAGCGCCAGCACATCGCCCTGGTGGTCGACGAGCGCGGCGCGGTCGACGGGATCGTCACCCTGGAGGACATCCTGGAGGAGATCGTCGGGGAGATCTACGACGAGACCGACCGGGACGTCCGCTCGGTGCGCACCGAGGCCGACGGCTCGCTGGTGCTGCCCGGCACCTTCCCCGTGCACGACCTGACCGACATCGGCGTCGAGGTGCCCAACCGGCCGGCCGGTGACTACACCACCGTCGCCGGGATGGTGCTGTCCTGCCTCGGGCACATCCCCACCGTCGCGGGGGAGAGCGTCACCATCGACGGGTGGGAGCTGACCGTCACCGGCGTCGACCAACGCGCCATCTCCCAGATCCGGCTGCACCACGCCCCGACCACGTCCCCCACCGACGAGCAGGAACCCGTCCACGACGAAGCCCACGCCTGACCGGCCCGCCCGGTGGCGCCTCGCGGTCCCGGCCGCGCGGCCCGCGAGCGCCTCCCGGGCACGCGGCTCGGGCGGTGTTTCCCGCCGGGCGGCTCAGGCGGCGTATCCCGGCACTCGGGTACCCGGCTCGGGTGGCGTCCCCGCGTTCAGCCCGGCGGGGACGGATCCCCGAACGGGAAGCCCGGCACCGGGGGCAGCAGCTGGATCTGGTCGGTGGGGAACTGGCGGGTGTCCCGGCTCAGGAACCGGGCGGCCACCCGGATCGCCCAGGGGCCCGACGGGTGCCGTTGCTCCCCGACCAGCCGACCCCACGTCCGGCTCCACCAGTGGGCGGTCACCAGCACGTCGGTGAGCCGCAACCGCCCGTCCGGGAAGTCCCCCCGCACCACCACGTCCACCACCCGCCCCAACCGCCGCCCGTGCAGGTCGTACGCGGTGCGACCGAGCAGCTCACCCGCTCGCACGGTCCGCCCCCGGAATCCGGTCTATCAGGTGCCGCCGCAGCCACGCCTCCACCGGTGGGCGGGGCAACTCGTCGGCGCGGACCCGCAGCCGCACCGCGCTGTCGATCCGGGCGACCTGACCGATGGGGATGCGCAGCGGCCCCGGCGTCTCCTCGGTGAGCCGGTCGGCCAGCGTCACCAGCAACCGCCCCACCCGACCGCCGATCCGCTGCCCCAGCGCCCCCTGCCCGGTCAGCAGGTACGCCACGTAGGGCACCCCCTGCTCGTCGGGGGCGAACGCGACGTCGTCGACCTTGCCGAGCAGCAGCCCGTCGGCGTCGACGAGCTGCCGGTCGAGCAGCTGCCGGCCCAGCTGGACCCTCACCGTCCCATCCCCGTCCCGACGGCCAACGGGAGCGCGGCCACCGACGCCGCCACGATGACCAGCAGGAACACCGCACCCAGCAGGTTGAGCCATGGCCCGTTCACGTCGTCACCCAGGTAGGTGCGGTCGTTGGCGACGACCAGGATCGGCAGGTACGTCAACGGCAGCACCACCGCGCTGGCCACCAGCATGTATTCGGTCAACCGCACCGGGTCGACGGTGGTGGACAGCAGCAGCGTCGCGGCCAGCATGCTGACCAGCAGCACGCTGTGGAACCGGGCGGCCTCCCGGGGACTGACCCGCTTGCCCCACTGCCACCCGAAGTACTGCGCCGCCGCGTACGCCGCCGACAGTCCGGTCTCCAACGCGGCCCCGAAGGTCACCGCGAAGAACGCCAACGCGGCGACCGCCAGCCCCACCCCGCCGAACGCCAGCACCACCGGTCGGGCGACCTGGTCGAGGGTCGACAGCGACACCCCGCCCGGGTGGAAGACCACGGTGGCGGTGGCGACCAGCGACAACGCCAGCAGCCCGCCGACCGGGAAGCCGATCAGGACGCTCGACCGGGCATCGGCCAGATCGGCGGCGCTCCAGTTCTCCTCCACCCCGCCGGAGGAGAAGAAGAACACCTCGTACGGGCTGACGGTGGAGGCGAACAACGCCACCGCCACGAACCAGTACGCACCCCAGCCCTGGCCGGCCGTGCCGGGGTGCAGGGCACCGTGGCCGAGCGCCGCCCAGTCGGTCGGCAACCAGAACAGCGCCAGGGCGAACACCAGCAGGGTCAGGCCGGCCAGCCCGAACACCCGCTCCATCAGCTGGAAGCGCATCCGCCACAGCACCAGCCACACGGCGAACGCCGCGACCGGCACCCACAGCAGGTAACTCACCCGGGAGGCCAACTGCAGGGCCAACGCCACCCCGCCCAGCTCGGCGGCCAGGGTCAGCACCGTGACCAGGTAGGACGCCGCCAGGTTGAGCAGCGCGACACGGGGACCCAGGCGTTCGCGGACCAGGTCGAACACCGCCCGCCCGCTGACCGCCGCGATCCGGCCGGCCATTTCCGCGTACGCGCAGATGCCGACCACGCCGAGCCCCAGCACCCAGGCGTGGCCCATGCCGAACCGGGCCCCCGCCTGGCTCGCCGCCACCAGGTCGCCGATATCGACGAAGCCGCCGATGGCCGACAGCACCCCGAGGGTGGCGGCGAGGAGCTTCACGCGGGCCGGCCGACGCGGGGACGCGGCTGTGGCACCCGGGAGCGCCCTCACGGGGGGACGGGATCGGCGGCGGTCATCGAGGCGACGATATCGGCGCAGGAGGCACCGTATCCGGCAAACCGGTCAGGCTTCCCGGATCACCTGCCCCCGCTGCCCGATGGCCGATGGCCGATGCCCGATGGCCGCTGCCCGCTGCCCGCTGCCCGATGGCCGCTGGCCAATGCCCGCTGGTCGTCCTGCTCGCTCCGTCCGCTGGTCGCCCTGCTCGCCCTACCCGGCCCGGACGTCCCGCCGGTCGCCCTTCTCGCCCGGTCCGCCCGTCCCGCCGGTCGCCCGGGCGGGGGAGCAACCGGGCCAGGGCGTCGCGGCGTCAGTCCCGGGTGAGGTTCTGCAACCGGACCTGGCCCCGGGAGACCAACCGGCCCTCGGCGTCGGTGATCTCCACCTGCCAGAGCTGCTGGCTGCGTCCCCGGTGCACCGGGGTGCCGACCGCGACCAGCTCACCCTCGCGTACCGCCCGCAGGAAGTCCGTCTGGTTGGACACCCCGACCACGCTGCCCCGGTCGCCGAGCCACAGCGTGCCGCCCACGCTGCCGACGGTTTCCACCACCGTGCAGTAGACGCCGCCGTGCATGATGCCGGCCGGCTGGTGCAGCTCCGGCCGCACCTTCCAGCGGATCACCACCCGGTCGCCGCTGGCCTCGTCGAACGTCAGCCCCAGCAGGCCGACCAGACCATCCGTCATCTCCGGGATCTCCACGGCTTTCCTCCTCGTCGCACCGGCCCGGCCAGCCTAGCCGCGCCGCCGGCCGGCAAACCCGGTACGGCCCCAGGTCGGCAATGGGGGAGAATCGGTGACCGTGACCGACAGCAACCTCCCGCACGGGCGGGACTCCCTGACCGACGACCTGCGGTGGCGCGGCCTGATCCAGGACTCCACCGGCCCCGACGAACTGCGTGCGCTGCTCGACGGCGGGGCCGCCACCTTCTACGTGGGCTTCGACCCGACCGCGCCCAGCCTGCACGTCGGCCACCTGATGCAGGTCACCACCGCCCGCCGGCTCCAACTCGCCGGGCACCGCCCGCTGCTGCTGGTCGGCGGCGCCACCGGCCAGATCGGCGACCCGAAGGAGAGCGCCGAGCGCACCCTCAACCCGCCCGAGGTGGTGGCCGGTTGGGTGCAGCGCATCCGCGACCAGCTCGCGCCCTTCGTGTCGTACACCGGGGAGAACGCGGCGCAACTGGTCAACAACCTGGAGTGGACCGGCGAGATGTCGGTGGTCGAGTTCCTGCGCGACGTCGGCAAGCACTTCCCGGTCAACAAGATGCTGGCCCGTGAGGTGGTGCGGGCCCGGCTGGAGACCGGCATCAGCTTCACCGAGTTCAGCTACCAGCTCCTCCAGGCCAACGACTTCTTCGAGCTGCACCGACGGCACGGCTGCCAGCTCCAGTACGGCGGCTCGGACCAGTGGGGCAACATCACCGCCGGTGTCGACTACGTCCGTCGTCGGGGGGCCGGCCCGGTGCAGGCCTTCACCACCCCGCTGGTCACCCGCTCGGACGGCACGAAGTTCGGCAAGACCGAGGGCGGCGCGGTCTGGCTCGACCCGGAGATGACCAGCCCGTACGCCTTCTACCAGTTCTGGGTCAACGCCGACGACCGGGACGTCACCCGCTACCTGCGGTACTTCAGCTTCCGCTCCCGCGAGGAGCTGGAGGCGCTGGAGAAGGAGACGGCGGAACGCCCGGCGGCCCGCAGCGCCCAACGTGCCCTCGCCGAGGAACTCACCACCCTGGTCCACGGCGCGGAGGAGACCCGGCAGGCCGTCGCGGCCAGCCAGGCGCTCTTCGGTCGGGGCTCGCTGGACGACCTCGCCCCGGAGACGCTGCGTGCGGCGCTGAGCGAGGCCGGCCTGGTGCAGCTCACCGGTGAGCTGCCCGACGTGGCCGGGTTGCTGCGCGACGCGGGGCTGGTCGGCGGGCTCAAGGAGGCCCGTCGGGTGATCACCGAGGGCGGTGCGTACGTGAACAACACCCGGGTCACCGACGTCGACGCCACCGTCGACCCGGTCGACCTGCTGCACGGCCGTTACCTGGTGCTGCGTCGGGGCAAGCGCTCCTTCGCCGGGGTCGAGCTGCGCCCCTGACGGTCGGGTGTGACGTGCGACGCGTCCGCCGGATTTGACGATCAACTCGGCGGACGCGTAACTTTCTCTCTGCCAGCGCGGAACGGACGAACCGGGGTGAATGCCTCGAAGGCCGGAGCGCGGTGTGAGGTTCCGACTTCGTGGGGTTGCCCCTGCGAGGCGCGGACCGGGCGGTGCCCGGATCGGCCCGGGGGGTCGATTTGGTGAGGCGAAACCGACCGGGTAGTGTTTGACGCCGGCAGGGCACCGGGCGAGCGTGCGGGAGACCGCAGCGGCCGGCTTGTCGACAATCGCGATGGTTTCCGGTGTGAGCCGGGGGGTTTCGTGGTGTGTGGGAATTGTGGTTGAAGTGGTGTTGATCGTGACAGAGCGGTTTGACACGGCGGATACCACCGGGTAACGTAGTAAAAGTGCCTGGCGCTGGAGCGCCGGACATGGTGGATGAGATACCCCAGGTCGGGGGTCCTGTTGGTCGGGGCTTTCGGGTGGTGTGTGGTTGTTCTTTGAGAACTCAACAGGGTGCTTGATAAGCCAGTGC
>NZ_JBEZEK010000048.1:0-19695 GCF_040648835.1 Micromonospora sp. NPDC049081
GCGGCCACCGCGTCGGCGAACCGGACCGTGCCCCGCACCTGACCCTGCCAGTACCCGACCGAACCCAACTCGTCATCGGAGGCGAGATCACCGGTGGCGGTCGACACCAGCCGGATACCCGCCGGGCTGGCGGTGACCCCGTCGAGGACCTGCCCGTACTCGGCGAGCATCGGGTCCATCAGGTGCGAATGGAACGCATGCGACACCCGCAACCGACGCGTCTTCACCTCAAGCGACGCCTCCAACGCCGCGATCTGCTCCTCGGTCCCCGACACGACCACCGCGCGGGGACCGTTCACGGCCGCCACGTCCACGTCACCCAGGTCCAACTCCGCCAACGGGGCGGCGATCGCCAACATCGCCCCACCTGACGGGAGGGCCTGCATCAGACCACCACGGGCCGCCACGACCCGACAGGCGTCCGCCAGCGACCACACCCCCGCGACATGCGCGGCAGCCAACTCGCCGATCGAATGACCCGCCACGAAATCCGGCTTGAGACCCCACGACTCCGCCAGACGGAACAGGGCCACCTCAACCGCGAACAACGCCGGCTGCGTCCACCCCGTCTGATCCAACACACCACCCGGATCGGTGAACATCACCTCCCGCAGATCACCACCCAACAACGGCCCGAACGCCGCACACACCTCATCCAACGCAGCAGCGAACACCGGGAAGGCATCCGCCAACTCGCGACCCATGCCAACCCGCTGCGCACCCTGACCGGTGAACAGCACGGCGGTGCGACCGGTGGTGATCCGGCCGGACAGGCCGGCCCCGGTGGTCAGGGCCTCCAGGCCGGTGGCGAGGTCGTCGGCGGAGCTGCCGAGGACGACACCCCGGTGGTCCAGGGCGGCCCGGCCGGCGGCCAGGGAGTGTCCGATGTCGACAGGTCGTTCGTCGGTGAGGAAGTCGCGCAGCCGGGCCGCCTGGGCGGTGAGGCCGGCGGTGGAGCGGCTGCCCAGCGGCCAGAGCACCACGGCCGGTGCCGGCGTCGACTCGGGTGCCGCGACGGGCTGCGGGTACTCCTCGACGATGACGTGGGCGTTGGTGCCGCTGATGCCGAACGACGACACCGCCGCCCGACGCGGACGACCCTCGGCAGGCCACTCGACAGCCTCAGTCGCGAGCCGCACCTCACCCGCCGACCAGTCCACGTGCGGACTCGGCGCATCCACATGCAACGTCCGCGGCACCACCCCGTACCGCATCGCCAACACCATCTTCATCACACCCGCCACACCGGCAGCAGCCTGCGTATGACCCAGATTCGACTTCACCGAACCCAACCAGAGTGGCCGCACCCGATCCCGACCGTACGTCGCCAGAATCGCCTGCGCCTCGATCGGATCACCCAACGTCGTACCCGTACCATGCGCCTCCACCACATCCACCTCAGCCGCCGACACCCCGGCATTCGCCAGAGCCTGCCGGATCACCCGCTGCTGGGCCGGCCCATTCGGCGCGGTCAACCCGTTCGACGCACCGTCCTGATTCACCGCCGAACCCCGCACGAGACCCAGCACCGTATGTCCGTGCCGACGGGCATCCGAGAGACGTTCGAGCACCAACACACCGACACCCTCGGACCAACCCGTCCCGTCGGCCGCCGCCGCGAACGGCTTACACCGACCATCAGGCGCCAACCCCCGCTGCCGCGAAAACTCCACAAACGTCTCCGGCGTCGCCATCACCGTCACCCCACCGGCCAACGCCAGATCACACTCACCCGACCGCAACGCCTGACCCGCCAGATGCATCGCCACCAACGACGACGAACACGCCGTGTCCACGGTGACGGCGGGGCCTTCGAGGCCGAGGGTGTAGGCGATCCGCCCGGAGACGACGCTGCCGGCGCTGTGCCCGGTCACGTAGTCGTGGTACATCAGGCCGGCGAAGACGCCGGTGGCGGAGCCGCGTACCGAGGAGGGGTCGATGCCGGCCCGCTCGAACGCCTCCCAGGAGACCTCCAGCAGTTGCCGCTGCTGCGGGTCCATCAGCACGGCCTCGCGGGGTGAGATGCCGAAGAAGGCCGGGTCGAAGCCGGCCGCACCGGGCAGGAACCCACCCTGGTCGGCGTAGCTGGTGTCGGGGCGGACGCCGGTCGGGTCGTAGAGCCGGGCCAGGTCCCAACCCCGGTCGGTCGGGAAGCCGTCGATGGCGTCGACGCCGTCCGCGACGAGCCGCCACAGGTCCTCCGGCGAGGACACCCCGCCGGGGTAGCGGCAGGCCATCCCGACGATCGCCACCGGGTCGTCACCGATCGCGGTGGTGGCGGTCTGCCGGGCCTGCGGTACGTCGAGTGCGCCGCTCAGCTCACCGTGCAGGAACTCGGCGAGGGCGACGGGCGTCGGGTAGTCGAAGATCAGGGTGGCCGGGAGCCGCAGGCCCGCCGCGGTGGAGAGCGCGTTGCGCAGCTCGACGGCGGTGAGCGAGTCGAAGCCGAGGCTCTGGAAGGTGCGGTCCGCCTCTACCGCGTCCGGCCCGGCGAGACCGAGCACGGCGGCGACGTGGGTGTGCACCAGGTGCCGGACGGCACCGGCCCGTTCCTGCTCCGGCAGGCCGGCCAGCCAGTCGCTGCCCGCCCGGTCGACGGCGCTGGCGGCGGTGGCCGTGCGCCGGGTCGGCCCGGTCAGGGCGCGCAGCACCGGGGGCAACCGGTCGCCGAGGGTACGCAGCGTCGGCACGTCGAGCCGGGCCGGGACGAGGGTGGCCGACCCGCCGGCTACCGCGGCGTCGAGCAGGGCCAACCCGTCGGCGGTGGACAACGGCAGCACCCCACCCCGGGACATCCGCTCGCGGTCGGCGTCGGCGAGTCCGTCGGTCATCGTGGAGCCTTCACCCCACAGTCCCCAGGCCAACGACACCCCTGGCAGCCCGGCGGCCCGCCGGGTGACCGCGAGCGCGTCGAGGTGGGCGTTCGCCGCCGCGTAGTTGCCCTGCCCCGGCGCACCCAGCACCCCGGACAGCGAGGAGAACAGCACGAACGCCGACAGGTCCCGACCCCGGGTCAGCTCGTCGAGCAGCGTCGCGGCGTCCACCTTGGGCCGCAGCACCGCCGAGACCCGGTCCGGGGTCAACGACGACACCACACCGTCGTCGAGCACCCCGGCGGTGTGCACCACCGCCGACAGGTCCGGCACGTCGGCCAGGGCGGCGGTCAGCTGGTCACGGTCGGCCACGTCGCAGGCGACCAGGTCGACCCGGGCACCGGAACCGGTCAGTTCGGCGACGAGGTCGTCGGCGCCGGCCGCCGCCGTACCGCTGCGCGACAGCAGCAACAACCGGGACACCCCGTGTGCCGTGACCAGGTGCCGGGCCACCGCCGCACCGAGCGCACCTGTCGCACCGGTGACCAGCACCGTGCCGGTGCCGTAGAGCGGGGCGTCCGACGGCGTCACCGGCACGGGACGCCTGACGATCCGGGGCACCCGGACGATGCCGTCGCGGATCGACACCTGCGGGTCGCCGGCAGCCAGGGCCGCCGGGAGGATGTCGTCGAGCCGGTCGGTGTCCGCGTCGACGAGGAGGATGCGGTCGGGGTTCTCCGCCTGCGCGGAGCGCAGCAGCCCCCAGACCGCCGCGCCCGCCAGGTCGGTCACGTCGTCACCGACGGCGTGCCGGGTCAGGACGACGAGCGGGGCGGGGTCCTCCCCGGCCAGCCAGCGCTGGGCGATCCCCAGCACCCGGTTCACCTCGGCGTGTACGTCGTCGGTGCCTCCGGCGCGCAGCACCACCAGCTCGGCCGCGCCGTCGGCGGTCGCCGTGCCACCACCCGGTAGGGCGGTCGGGGTGTGCCCGTCACCGGTTTCCCCGGCGGCGGTCGCGGAGGTGGCGTCGCCGGCACGGGCGGTGTCGGGGTGCCACGCCCAGGCGGGGGCGGTGGCCGTCGGGGTGACGGCGACGGGCTGCCAGTCGAGGCCGAACAGCGCGTCGGCGACGCCGGTCCCGGCAGTGAGCTGCACCGGGCGGAGTACCAGCGACCGTACGGTGACCACGGGTGCGCCGACCGCGTCGGCGACCGCGATCCGTACCCCGGTGCCGGCGGGGGTGAGCCGGACCCGGAGGCTGGTCGCGCCGGTGGCGTGCAGTGCCACCCCCGACCAGGCGAACGGCAGTCCCCGGGGGGTGTCGCCGTCGGCGCGGGTGAGGGCGTGCAGGCCGGCGTCGAAGAGGGCCGGGTGCAGGCCGTAGCCGTCGGTCTGCGTACCGTCGGGGAGGTCGACCTCGGCGAAGAGTTCGTCGCCGGCCCGCCAGGCGCGGCGCAGGCCCTGGAAGACCGGGCCGTAGTCGAGCCCGCCACTGGCGAGGTCGTCGTAGAGGCCGGCCAGCGGCAGCGGTTCGGCGTCGGCGGGGGGCCACACGGTGAGCGCGACGCCGGAGGTGTCCCCGGGGGTGAGGACGCCGGTGGCGTGCCGGGTCCACGGGGCGTCGTCGCGGTCCCGGGAGTGCACCAGGACGGCGCGGCGGCCGGTCGGGTCGGGCGTCTCCACGGCTACCTGCACCTCGACGCTGCCGGCGGCGGGGACGACGAGCGGCGCGTGCAGGGTCAACTCGTCGAGCAGGCCGACGCCGACCTGGTCACCGGCGTGGATGGCGAGTTCGACCAGGCCGGTGCCGGGGAACACGACGGTGCCGCCGACGGCGTGGTCGGCCAGCCACGGGTGGGTGTGCAGCGACCAGCGGCCGGTGAAGACGACACCGTCGGTGTTGGCCAGCGGCACGGCGGCGTCGAGCAGCGGGTGGGTGGCGGCGAGCAGGCCGGCACCGACCAGGGCCGGGTCGTAGAGCCAGTAGTGCTGGCGTTGGAAGGCGTAGGTGGGCAGGTCGACCTGCCGGGTGGTGGGGTGGATGGCCGCCCAGTCGAGGTCGACTCCGGTGGTCCACGCCTGCGCCATCCCGGTGGCGTACGCGGTGACCTGGTCCCGGTCCCGGCGCTGGAGCGCGATCGCGGCGGTGTCCTCCACGCAGTCGGCGACCATCGCGGTCAGCACACTGTCCGGCCCGATCTCCACGAACCGGGTCACCCCACGGGCGGCCAGCGCGGCCACCGCGTCGGCGAACCGCACGGTCTCCCGCACCTGACCCTGCCAGTACCCGACCGAACCCAACTCGTCGTCGGAGGCGAGATCACCGGTGGCGGTCGACACCAACGGAACGGTCGCCTGGTTGGCGGTGACCCCGTCGAGGACCTGCCCGTACTCGGCGAGCATCGGGTCCATCAGGTGCGAGTGGAACGCATGCGACACCCGAAGCCGACGCGTCTTCACCTCAAGCGACGCTTCCAACGCCGCGATCTGCTCCTCCGTGCCGGAGACGACGACCGCACGAGGGCCGTTCACCGCCGCCACGTCCACGTCACCCAGGTCCAACTCGGCCAGCGGCGCAGCGATCGCCAACATGGCCCCACCGGCCGGAAGGGCCTGCATCAGACCACCCCGGGCCGCCACGACCCGACACGCGTCCGCCAGGGACCAGACACCGGACACGTGCGCGGCAGCCAACTCACCGATCGAATGCCCGGCCACAAAATCAGGCTTGAGACCCCACGACTCCGCCAGCCGGAACAGAGCCACCTCAACCGCGAACAGGGCCGGCTGCGTCCAGCCGGTCTGGTCCAGGAGACCGTCCGGGTCGGTGAGCATCACCTCCCGCAGATCACCGTCGAGCAACGGCGCGAACGCGGCACACACCTCGTCCAACGCAGCAGCGAACACCGGGAAGGCATCCGCCAGGTCGCGGCCCATGCCGACCCGCTGCGCGCCCTGACCGGTGAACAGGACGGCGGTGCGACCGGTGGTCAGGTGGCCGTGCACGCCCTGGCCGGTGGCGAGGGCGCGGAGACCGGCGACACCGTCTCCGACGGCCACGCCCCGGTGTTCCAGCGCCGCCCGGCCGGTGCCGAGGGTCAACGCGACGTCGGCGGGGTGCAGGTCGGCGTCGGTGAGGAAGTCGGCGAGGCGGGCGGCCTGGGCGGCGAGGCCGCTGGCGGAGCGGCCGGAGACCGGCCAGAGCGACACCGGAGCGTCCGCCAGGGCGGTCACCGTCGTGGCGGCAGGTACGGTCGTCGGCGCGGCGGCGGGTGCCTGCTCCAGGATCAGGTGGGCGTTGGTGCCGCTGATGCCGAACGACGACACCGCCGCCCGACGCGGACGACCGTCGGCAGGCCACTCGACGGCCTCAGTGGCGAGCCGCACCTCACCCGCCGACCAGTCCACGTGCGGACTCGGCGCATCCACATGCAACGTCCGCGGCACCACCCCGTACCGCATCGCCAACACCATCTTCATCACACCCGCCACACCAGCAGCAGCCTGCGTATGACCCAGATTCGACTTCACCGAACCCAACCACAACGGCCGCACCCGATCCCGACCGTACGTCGCCAGAATCGCCTGCGCCTCGATCGGATCACCAAGGGTGGTGCCCGTACCATGCGCCTCCACCACATCCACCTCAGCCGCCGACACCCGGGCATTCGCCAGAGCCTGCCGGATCACCCGCTGCTGAGCAGGACCATTCGGCGCGGTCAACCCGTTCGACGCACCATCCTGATTGACCGCCGAACCCCGGACGAGACCCAGCACCGTATGCCCGTTACGCACCGCATCCGAGAGACGTTCCAGCACCAACACACCGACACCCTCGGACCAACCCGTACCGTCGGCCGCCGCCGCAAACGGCTTACACCGACCATCAGGCGCCAACCCCCGCTGCCGCGAAAACTCCACAAACGTCTCCGGCGTCGCCATCACCGTCACCCCACCGGCCAACGCCAGATCACACTCACCCGACCGCAACGCCTGACCCGCCAGATGCATCGCCACCAACGACGACGAACACGCCGTGTCGACCGACACCGCCGGCCCCTCCAAGCCGAACGTGTACGCCACCCGGCCGGTGACGATGCTGCCGGAGCTGTGCCCGGAGACGTAGTCGTGGTACATCACCCCGGCGAACACACCGGTGGACGAGCCGCGCAGGGTGCCCGGGTCGATGCCGGCCCGCTCGAACGCCTCCCAGGACGTCTCCAGCAGCAACCGTTGCTGCGGGTCCATGATCACCGCTTCGCGGGGGGAGATGCCGAAGAAGACCGGGTCGAACTGGGCGGCGTCGGTGAGGAATCCGCCCTTGTCCACGTACGTGGTGTCGGGGCGGGTGCTCGTCGGGTCGTAGAGCCGGGCCAGGTCCCAACCCCGGTCGGTCGGGAAGCCGTCGACCGCGTCGGCACCCTCGGCGACGAGCCGCCACAGGTCCTCCGGCGAGGTGATACCGCCGGGGTAGCGGCAGGCCATCCCGACGATCGCCACCGGTTCGTCGGCGACGGTCGTGGTGACCTTCTGCACGGTGTCGGCGTCGTCCGGGCCGGCGATCTCGCTGAGCAGGTGCCGGGCCAGGTCACGCGGGGACGGGTAGTCGAAGATCAGGGTGGCGGGCAGCCGCAGGCCGGTGCTGACGGCGAGCCCGTTGCGCAGTTCCACGGCGGTGAGCGAGTCGAAGCCCAGCTCCTGGAACGCGCGGCCGGCGTCGATCCGCTCGGCGGAGGCGTGCCCGAGCACCGTGGCCACCTGGCTGAGGACCAGGGCGGTCGCGGCACGCTCACGCTCCTCGGTGGAGAGCACGGCGAGGTCCGCCGCCCAGCCGGTCGCGGCACCCCCCGTGGCGGCGCGGGCAGCCGTGCGCCGGGCCGGGCGGACCAGACCGTGGAACGGCAACGGCAGGTCGTCGCCGAGGGCACGCAGGGCGGCCAGGTCGAGCCGGGCCGGCACCGCAGTCGGGTACGGGTTGGCGACGCCCGCGTCGAGCAGGGCCAACCCGTCGGCGGTGGCCAACGGCAGCACCCCACCCCGGGACATCCGCTCCCGGTCGGCGTCGGCGAGCCGGTCGGTCATCGCCGAACCCTCACCCCACAACCCCCACGCCAACGACACCGCCGGCAACCCGGCCACCCGACGGGACACCGCCAATGCATCCAGGAACGCGTTCGCCGCCGCGTAGTTGCCCTGCCCCGGCGCACCCAGCACCCCGGACAGCGAGGAGAACAGCACGAACGCCGACAGGTCCCGACCCCGGGTCAGCTCGTCGAGCAGCCACGCCGCATCCACCTTGGGGCGCAGCACCGCGGAGAGCCGGGCGGCGGACAGCGACGACACCACGCCGTCGTCCAGCACCCCGGCGGTGTGCACCACCGCCGACAGGTCGGGGTGGCCATCGACCAGGGCGGTGACCTGGGCCCGGTCGGCCACGTCGGCGGCGACCAGCTCGACCTGCGCACCGGCCCCGGTCAGCTCCGCGACCAGGTCGTCGGCGCCCGGCGCGGCGGGGCCCCGGCGGGACACCAGCAGCAGCCGGGTCACCCCGTGCGTCGTCACCAGGTGCCGGGCCACCGCCGCACCGAGCGCACCTGTCGCACCGGTGACCAGCACCGTGCCGGTGCCGTAGAGCGGGGCGTCCGGGATGGACGGTTCGATGACCTGCCGGGTGAGCCGGGGCACCGAGACGACACCGTCGCGGACCCGTACCTGCGGTTCACCGGTCGCCACCGCCACGGTGAGGGAGCCGGCCACGTCCGCGTCCGGGTCGGTGTCGACCAGCAGCAGCCGGTCGGGGTTCTCGGCCTGCGCGGAGCGGAGCAACCCCCACACGGCCGCCCCGGTCGGGTCGGTCCCGTCGTCGCCGACGGCGCGGCGGGTGAGCACCGCCAGCCGGTGGGTGTCGGGGCCGGCCAGCCACTCCTGCACCAGGCCGAGCACCCGGTTCACCTCGTCGTGCACCGCCTCCGGGCCGGTGACGTCCCCGGCACCGCCGGCGGTCAGCACGAGCAGCTCGGGGGTGGACGTCGCCGGCCCCTGGGCGCCGGCGTCGGCGGCAGCGGCTGACCGGCCCGCCGGGTCAGCCGGGTCGGCGGGGACCGGTGCGGTGCCGGTGGCCGGGACAGCCGGGTGGTAGGCCCAGTGCGGGGTTGGCGTGGCCGTGGGGGTGCCGATCTCCTGCCAGGTCAGATCGAACAGCGCGTCGGCGACCCCGCCGGGGCGGGTGACCTGGACGGGCCGCAGCACCAGCGAGTCGACGGTGGCGACGGGGGCACCGACGGCGTCGGCGACCGCCACCCGTACCCCGGAGCCGACCGGGGTGAGCCGGACCCGGACGCCGGCCGCGCCGGTGGCGTGCAGGGTGAGACCGGACCAGGCGAACGGCAACCCCCGGAAGGTGTCACCGTCGGCGAAGCCGAGGGCGTGCAGACCGGCGTCGAGCACGGCGGGGTGCAGGCCGAACCCGTCGGCGTCCACCCCCTCCGGCAGGGCGACCTCGGCGAAGAACTCGTCGCCGCGCCGCCAGACCCGGCGCAGGCCCCGGAACACCGGGCCGTAGACCAGGCCGCCGGTCGCCAGGTGGTGGTAGAGGTCGTCGGTGGGCACCGCTTCCGCACCGGCGGGCGGCCACTCGGTGAGGGCGGTCCCGGTGGTACGCCGACCGGCGGCGAGCACCCCGCTGGCGTGCCGGGTCCACGGGGCGTCGGTGTCGGCGCTGCGGGCGTACACCTGGAGGGTGCGGGTGTGGCCGGTGTCGGCGGGGCCGACGACGACCTGGAGCTGCACGCCGCCGCGTTCGGGCAGCACCAGCGGCGCTTCGATGGTGAGTTCGTCGACGGTTTCGGCACCGACCTGCGCGCCGGCGTGCAGGGCGAGGTCGACGTAGCCGGTGCCGGGGAAGACCACCGCGCCGGCCACCGCGTGGTCGGCGAGCCACGGGTGCCGGTCGAGGGAGAGCCGGCCGGTGAGGACGGCCCCGTCGGCGTTGGCGAGGGTGACGGCCGCGCCGAGCAGCGGGTGGTCGGCGGAGTCCAGCCCCATCGCGGTGGCGTCACCGGGGTCGGCCGGGGCGTCCAGCCAGAAGCGTTGGTGTTGGAAGGCGTAGGTGGGCAGGTCGACGGTCCGGCCGCCCGGGTTGACGGCCGCCCAGTCGAGGTCGACGCCGCTGATCCACGCCTGCGCCATCCCGGCCGCGTACGCCTCGACCTGCTCACGCTTGCGGCGTTGAAGGGCGATGGCGGTGGCGTCCTCGACGCAGTCGGCGACCATCGCGGTGAGCACACTGTCCGGCCCGATCTCCACGAACCGGGTGACACCCCGGGCGGCGAGCGCGGCGACCGCGTCGGCGAACCGCACGGTCCCCCGCACCTGACCCTGCCAGTACCCGACCGAACCCAACTCGTCGTCGGAGGCGAGATCACCGGTCGCGGTCGACACCAACGGAATACCCGCCTGGCTGGCGGTTACCCCGTCAACGACCTGCCCATACTCGGCGAGCATCGGGTCCATCAGATGCGAGTGGAACGCGTGCGACACCCGTAACCGACGCGTCTTCACCTCAAGCGACGCCTCCAGCGCCGCGATCTGCTCCTCCGTGCCGGACACGACCACCGCCCGGGGGCCGTTCACCGCCGCGACGTCCACGTCACCGAGATCCAGCTCTTCGAGCGGCGCGGCGATCGCCAACATGGCCCCACCGGCCGGAAGGGCCTGCATCAGACCACCACGGGCCGCGACGACCCGACACGCGTCCGCCAGCGACCAGACACCGGACACGTGCGCGGCAGCCAACTCACCGATCGAATGCCCGGCCACGAAATCCGGCTTGAGACCCCACGACTCCGCCAGACGGAACAGGGCGACCTCGACCGCGAACAGGGCCGGCTGCGTCCACCCCGTCTGATCCAACACACCATCCGGGTCGGTGAACATCACCTCCCGCAGATCACCACCCAGCAACGGCCCGAACGCCGCACACACCTCATCCAACGCAGCCGCGAACACCGGGAAAGCCGCCGCCAACTCGCGACCCATCCCCACCCGCTGCGCGCCCTGACCGGTGAACAACACCGCCGTACGACCGGCGACGGTCCGACCCGACAGGCCACCGCCGGCGGCCAGGGTCTCCAGGCCGGCCACGTCGTCACCGAGCACCACACCCCGGTACGCCCCGGCGGCCCGGGTGGTGCCCAGCGAGAACCCGACGTCCACCGGACGCTCGTCGGTGAGGAACTCCCGCAGCCGGTCGGCCTGCCCGGCGAGCGCCGCCGCCGACCGGCCGGACAGCGGCCAGAGCACCACCGGCGGCTCGGCGGTCTCGTCCGACGCGACGGTCTCCGCCGGGGGTGCCTGCTCCAGGATCACGTGCCCGTTGGTGCCGCTCACCCCGAACGACGACACCCCGCCCCGGCGCGGCTGGCCGTGGTCGGGCCACTGCCGCGCCTCGGTCAGCAGCTGCACGGTGCCGGCGGACCAGTCGACGTGGGTGGACGGCTCCCCCACGTGCAGGCTCTTGGGCAGGACGCCGTTGTGCAGCGCCATCACCATCTTGATCACACCGCTGACGGCGGCGGCGGCCTGGGCGTGGCCGATGTTCGACTTGACCGAGCCGAGCCAGAGCGGCCGGTCGGCCGGCCGGTCGCGCCCGTACGTGGCGATCAGCGCCTCCGCCTCGATCGGGTCACCGAGGGTGGTGCCGGTACCGTGCGCCTCGATCAGGTCGACGTCGCTGGAGGTGAGGCCGGCGTTGGCGAGCGCCTGGAGGATGACCCGCTGCTGCGCCACCCCGTTGGGGGCGGTCAGGCCGTTGGACGCGCCGTCCTGGTTGATCGCGGAACCCCGGATGACGGCGAGCACCCGGTGGCCGTTGCGTTGGGCGTCGGAGAGGCGTTCCAGCAGCAGCATGCCGACGCCCTCACCCCAGCCGGTGCCGTCGGCGTCGTCGGAGAACGGCTTGCAGCGGCCGTCGGAGGCGAGCCCCCGTTGCCGGCTGAACGCGACGAACGCGCCGGGCGTCGACATGACGGTGACGCCACCGGCCAGGGCCAGCCCGCACTCCCGTTGCCGCAGCGCGTGCGCGGCGAGGTGCAGCGCGACGAGCGACGACGAGCAGGCGGTGTTGACGGTGACGGCCGGCCCCTCCAACCCGAGGCTGTACGCGACCCGACCGGAGATGACCGCCCCGGAGCTGCCGGTGCTCATGTACGCCTCGACCGGTTCGGGCAGCACGGTGAGCCGGTCCCAGTAGTCCTGGCCACCGCAGCCGACGAAGACACCGACCGGGCCGCCGCGCAACGTGTCGGGGTTGATGCCGGCCCGTTCGCACGCCTCCCAGCTGGCCTCCAGCACCAGCCGCTGCTGCGGGTCCATCGCCAGCGCCTCGCGGGGCGAGATGCCGAAGAACTCGGCGTCGAACTCGTCGGCGTCGTGGACGAACCCGCCCTGCTGGACGTAGCTGCTGCCGGCGGTGTCCGGGTCGGCGTCGTAGAGGGCGGCGGTGTCCCAGCCCCGGTCGGTGGGGAACTCACCGATGGCGTCGACGCCGTCGGCGACCAGCCGCCACAGGTCCTCGGGTGAGTTGACCCCACCCGGGTAGCGGCAGGCCATGCCGACGATCGCGATCGGGTCCTGCTCCTGTGACTCGACCTCGCGCAGCCGCTCCCGGGTGCGGTGCAGATCGGCGGTGACCCGCTTCAGGTACTCGAGGAGCTTCTCTTCGTTCGCCATCCGAACCTCACCAAACTCGTTGCCAGCGGGACACGTTGCTCCGGGAGCGCGGTGGCGGCTCAGGTCATGCCGAGTTCCTTGTCGATCAGGTCGAACACGTCGTCGGCGGAGGCCGTTTCGAGCCGGTCGACGAGGGTGGTGCCGGTGGTGGTGCTGAGGGTTTCGTTGAGCTTCGCCAGCAGCGACTGGAGCCGGGCGGTGACCCGGTTGCGTTCGATCTCCTCCGGCGTCAGGCCGGCCACGGTGACCTCCAGCCGGTCCAGCTCGGCGAGCAGTCCGCCGGCGGTGTCACCGGTGTAGCCGAGTTCGGCCCGGAGCTGGTCGGCCAGGGCGGTCGGGTTGGGGTGGTCGAACACCAGGGTGGCGGAGAGCCGTACGCCGGTGGCGGCGCTGAGCCGGTTGCGCAGCTCGACGGCGGTCACCGAGTCCATGCCGAGTTCCTTGAACGCGCGCTGCGGTTCGACCAGGTCGGCGTCGCCGTAGCCGAGGACGGCCGCCACGTTGGTGCGGACGGTCTCCAGCAGCAGGGCGCGCTGCTCCGCCTCGGGCAGGGTGCCGAGCCGGTCGGCGAGCGCCGAAGACGCCCCCGCCTCGGTGGTCTCGGCGGCCTCGGGGGCGGCGTCGGGGAGTTCGGCCAGCAGCGGCCGGGGCCGGGCCAGGGTGTAGATGGGGCCGAACCGGGCCCAGTCGACGTCGGCGACGACGAGGTGGCTCTCGTCGTGGTCGAGGGCCTGCCCGAGCGCGTCCACGGCGAGCCGGGGGTCCATCACGCCGACGCCGAGCCGGTCGAGGTGTGCTCCGACCTCGCCGCCGGCCATGCCACCGCCGCCGCCCCAGCTGCCCCAGGCGACCGAGGTGGCGACCGCACCCCGGGTCCGCCGCCGGTGCGCCAGCGCATCGAGGTACGCGTTGGCCGTCGCGTACCCGGCCTGCCCGGCGCTGCCCCACACCGCCGCACCGGAGGAGAACAGCACGAACGCGTCCAGCGGCCGGTCGGCCAGCAACGCGTCGAGGTGCACCGCGCCGAGCACCTTCGCCCGGCACACGTCGGCGAAGTCGTCGAGGCCGGTCTGCCCCAACGGCACCTCGGGGTGCAGCACCCCGGCGGCGTGGAACACGGCGGTCAGCCCGTCACCGAGGTCGGCCAGGAGCGCGGCGACCGCGTCCCGGTCGGCCACGTCGAGGGCGACGACCTCGACACCCGGGTGCCGGGCCGTCAGCTCGGCCGCGCCGGGGGCGGTCGGGCCGCGCCGGCTGGCCAGCACCACCCGCTGCGCGCCGTTGCCGACCAGCCATTCGGTGACGTGCCCGCCGACCCCGCCGGTGCCGCCGGTGACCAGGACGGTGCCGGTGGGCGTGTAGCGCCGTTCGGGCGCCCGGGTCGCCGGGTGGCGGATCATCCGGCGGGCCAGCGTGCCGGCCGCCCGCAACGCCACCTGGTCCTCGCCGCCGCCGGTCAGCACGTCGGCGAGCCGGTCGACGGTCTGCGGCGTCCACCCGGCGGGCAGGTCGACCAGGCCGCCCCACCAGCCGGGGTAGTCGAGGGAGAGCACCGTGCCCAGGCCCCACAGTGCGCCCTGGGCCGGGTCGGCGACCGGCTCGAACCGGTCCACCCCGACCCCACCGGCGGTGACGCACCAGAGCCGGCCGCTGAAGTCGGACGCGGCCAGCGCGTGCACCAGCGACACGGTGGCGGTGATCCCGGCGGACAGGCCGACGCCCAGCGGGTCGGGGCCGTCGTCCAGGGCGAGCAGGGAGAGCACCCCGGCGGGGGCCTCCCGGCCGGCGTGGTCGGTGCCGGTGACGGTGACCACCTCGGCGCCCCGGGCGGTCAGGCCGTCGGCGAGCGTACGCAGCCGCTCGTCGTCGGCCAGCGTCGCCGGGGCGACCACCCAC
Source organism: Micromonospora sp. NPDC049081 (assembly GCF_040648835.1). Lineage (NCBI taxonomy): Bacteria > Bacillati > Actinomycetota > Actinomycetes > Micromonosporales > Micromonosporaceae > Micromonospora > Micromonospora sp. NPDC049081. The sequence continues at coordinate 14,439 of NZ_JBEZEK010000048.1, forward strand.
CACACGCCGGTGAGCTGCCCGCCGGTGGGCACCTCGGTCGGCCGCCACACCACCCGGTACCGCCAGCCGTCCACGGTGGCGACGTCGCGCTGCCGGGACCGCCACGACGTCAGGCCGGGCAGCACCTCCCCGACGAGTGCGGTGTCGACGCCGAGGCCGTCGGCGAGCAGGTCGACGTCGGCGCGTTCCACCGCGTCCCAGAATCCGGCGTCGGTGCCGCCTGCGGCCGGGGCGGTGACGGTCGGCGCGATCCAGTAACGCTCGTGCTGGAAGGCGTAGGTGGGCAGGTCCGCCCGGCGGGTGCCGGGCAGGGCGACGGCCCAGTCCACGTCGACGCCCCGCACGTGCAGCTCGGCCAGGGAGGTGAGCAGCCGGTCCAGGCCGCCGTCGTCGCGGCGCAGGGTGCCGGTGACCACCGTCGGGCGGTCCGCCGACTCCAGCGTCTCCTGCATCCCCATGCCGAGCACCGGGTGCGGGCTGACCTCCACGAACCCGGTCCAGCCCTGCCCGGCGAGAGAGCGGATCGCCGGGTCGAACCGAACCGTGTTGCGGAGGTTGTCATACCAGTAGCGGGCGTCGAGGGTGGCGGTGTCCACCCAGTCGCCGGTGACGGTGGAGAGCATCCGGATCGTCCCGGTCTTCGGGTTGATCGGGGCCAGGTCCTCCAGCAGCCGGTGTTCCAGCAGCTCCACCTGCGCGGAGTGCGAGGCGTAGTCGACGGCGACCTGCTTGGCCCGGATCCCCTCCCCGGTGAGCTCGGCGATGAGTTCCCGCAGCGCCTCCGGGGTGCCGGAGACCACCACCGAACCCGCGCCGTTGACCACGGCGAGGGAGATGTCGCCCGCCCACCGGGCGATCCGCTCCTGCGCCCGGTCGGCGGGCAGCCCGACCGAGACCATGCCGCCCCGGCCGGCCAGCTTCTCGCCGATGGCCCGGCTGCGCAGGGCCACCACCCGCGCCCCGTCGGCCAGGGAGAGTCCGCCGGCCACGCAGGCGGCGGCGATCTCACCCTGCGAGTGGCCGACCACCGCGTCGGGTTCGACGCCGTAGCTGCGCCAGGTGGCGGCGAGGGAGACCATCATCGCCCACAGGGCGGGCTGGACCACGTCCACCCACTCCAGGGAGGGTGCGCCGGGCACCCCCCGGACCACGTCCAGCAGGTCCCAGTCGACGTACGCGCGCAGCTCGGCGGCGCAGCGGCCCATCTGTTCGGCGAAGACCGGCGAGGAGTCCAGCAGCGCGGCGGCCATGCCGACCCACTGGGCGCCCTGGCCGGGGAAGACGAACACGACCCGACCGGCGGCGTCGGCGGTGCCGGTGACCGCGGTCGCGGCGGGCAGCCCGTCGACGACCGCGCCGAGCGCGGTCCGCAGCTGCGGCAGGTCACCGCCGAGCACCACGGCCCGGTGGTCGAGCCGGGCCCGACCGGCCAGCGTCCGCCCCACGGCAGCCGGGTCGGCCGGTACGGCGTCCAGGTGCGACAGCAGCCGCCGCGCCTGGGCCCGCAGCGCCCGGTCGGTGTGCCCGGACAGCACCCACGGCAGCACCGCCGGGGTGGTGGGCTGCTCGTCCTCCTCGGCCGGGGCCACCTCTTCGAGCACGACGTGGGCGTTGGTGCCGCTGATGCCGAACGAGGAGACCGCGCAGCGGCGGGCGTGGCCGGTCTGCGGCCAGTCCACCGGCTCGGTGAGCAGCTTGACGGTCCCGGGCGACCAGTCGATCTCACCGCTGGGCTCGTCGACGTGCAGGGTGCGGGGCAGCACCCCGTGCCGCATCGCCTGCACCATTTTGATCACCCCGCCGACACCGGCGGCGGCCTGCGAGTGGCCGATGTTGGATTTCAGCGAGCCGAGCCACAGTGGCCGGTCGGCGGGCCGGTCCCGGCCGTACGTGGCGAACAGCGCCTGCGCCTCGATCGGGTCGCCGAGCCGGGTGCCGGTGCCGTGCGCCTCGACCGCGTCGATCTCCTGACCGGCGAGCCGGGCGTTGGCCAGCGCGGCGCGGATGACCCGACGCTGGGAGGGACCGTTGGGGGCGGTGAGGCCGTTGGACGCGCCGTCCTGGTTGATCGCGGAGCCCCGGATGACGGCGAGCACCGGGTGCCCGTTGCGGCGGGCGTCGGAGAGCCGTTCCAGCACCAGCGACCCGGCGCCCTCGGCCCAGCCGGTGCCGTCGGCGGCGGCGGCGAACGACTTGCACCGGCCGTCGAAGGACAGCGCCCGCTGCCGGGAGAACTCGACGAACGCGTCGGGGGTGCCGATCACGGTGACCCCACCGGCGACGGCGAGCGACGACTCCCCGGAGCGCAGCGACTGGCAGGCCCAGTGCAGGGCGACCAGCGACGACGAGCAGCCGGTGTCGACGGTGACCGCCGGCCCCTCCAGCCCGAGGGTGTACGACAGCCGACCGGAGACGATACTGCCGGCACCCCAGCTGTTCGGGTAGTCGTGGTAGACGACGCCGGTGAACACGGCGGTGGGGCTGCCCTTGAGTGACAGCGGGTCGATGCCGGCCCGTTCCAACGCCTCCCAGGACGTCTCCAGGAACAGCCGCTGCTGCGGGTCCATCTCGGCGGCCTCGCGGGGCGAGATGCCGAAGAAGGTGGGGTCGAAGGCGGCGGCGTCGTAGAGGAATCCGCCGTCGCGGGTGTAGCTGGTGCCGGGGTGGTCCGGGTCAGGGTCGTAGAGCCGGTCGAGGTCCCAGCCCCGGTCGGTGGGCATGCCGGAGATCGCGTCGGTGCCGGCTGCGACGAGGTCCCACAGGGCCTCGGGCGAGTCGACGCCACCGGGGTAGCGGCAGCCCATGCCGACGATGGCGATCGGTTCGGCGGCGCGCTCCTCGATGTCGCGGAGCCGCTCGCTGGTCTCGTGCAGGTCGGCCGTGACCCGCCGCAGGTAGTCACGAAGCTTCTGTTCGTTGGACATCAGGAACCCATTCCCGGACGGCGCCGACGGAGCGGACGGATCATGAGGTGCCGAACTTGCTGTCGATGAAGTCGAAGAGGTCGTCGTCGGAGGCGGTGTCGAGATCCTCGGTGACGCTGGCGACCTCGGCCGGGCGTTGACCGGCGGTCCACGCGGCGAGCATGGTGCGCAGCCGCTCCCCCACCCCGGCCCGGGTGCTCTCGTCGAGCGCGGCGACCGCGTCGGCGTCCAGGGTGGACAGCGCCGCCTGGAGCCGGTCGAGGTCGTCGAGCAGGGTGACGCCCCCGGCGTCGGCGGGCACCAGCTCGGTGAGCAGTTGCTGGGCCAGCTCGGTCGGGGTCGGGTAGTCGAAGACCAGGGTGGCGGGCAGCCGCAGCGCCGTCTCGGTGGTGAGCCGGTTGCGCAGTTCCACGGCGGTCAGCGAGTCGAAGCCGGCCTCCTTGAACGCCCGCTCCGGGTCGACGTCCGCGCCGGAGGCGTACCCGAGGACGGCGGCGACCTGGTCGCGGACCAGCGCCAGGACGGTGTCCAGGCGGTCCGGTGACGGCATCGCGGCGAGCCGGCCGGCGAGGTCGGCGGTCGCGGCGACCGGGGCGGCCGGTTCGGCCTCGGGTTGGGCGTCGGGCAGCGCGGCCAGCAGCGGCCGGGGCCGGGCCAGGGTGTAGACCGGGGTGAACCGGGTCCAGTCGATGTCGGCGACGACGAGGTGGCTCTCGTCGTGGTCGAGGGCCTCCCGCAGCGCCCGCACGGCGAGCCGGGGTTCCATCGGCGGGGTGCCCTGCCGGCGCAGGTGCGCGGTGGCCTCCCCGTCGGCCATCCCGCCGCCGGCCCAGCTGCCCCAGGCGACCGAGGTGGCGACCGCACCCCGGGTCCGCCGCCGGTGCGCCAGCGCATCGAGGTACGCGTTGGCCGTGGCGTACCCGGCCTGACCGGCGCTGCCCCACACCGCCGCACCCGAGGAGAACAGCACGAACGCGTCCAACGGCCGGTCGGCCAGCAACGCGTCGAGGTGCACCGCGCCGAGCACCTTCGCCCGGCATACGTCGGCGAACTCCGCCACGCTGGTCTCCGGCAGCGACCTCTCCTGGTGCAGCACCCCGGCGGCGTGGAAGACGGCGGTCAGCCCGTCACCGAGGTCGGCCAGGAGCGCGGCGACCGCGTCCCGGTCCGCCACGTCGAGGGCGACGACCTCGACACCCGGATGCCGGGCCGTCAGCTCGGCCGCGCCGGGGGCGGCCGGGCCGCGCCGGCTGGCCAGCACCACCCGGTCGGCACCCTGGTCGAGCAGCCATCCGGTGAGGTGCGCGCCGATGCCACCGGTGCCGCCGGTGACCAGCACGGTGCCGGTGGGCGTGTAGCGGCGTTCGGCGTTGCCGGCGGCAGGCCAGCGGACCAGCCGTCGGGCCAGCACCCCGGCGGTACGGACGGCCACCTGGTCCTCCGCACCGGCGGCGAGGACGTCGGCGAGCCGCGCGACGTGCTCGTCGGTCCAGTCGGTGGGCAGGTCGACCAGGCCACCCCAGGAGTGCGGGTATTCCAGGGACAGTACGGTGCCGAGGCCCCAGAGCGCGCCCTGCGCGGGGTGCGGCAGGTCCTCGAACCGGTCGACGGCGATGCCGCCTGCGGTGAGGCACCAGATCCGGCCGGCGAAGTCGGTGGCGGTGAGGGCCTGGATCAGCGCGACGGTGTCGGTGACGCCGACGGAGAGCCCGGCGTCGGTGGGGTCGGGGGTGTCGTCGAGGGCGAGCAGGGACAGCACCCCGGCGGGGGTGTCCCCGGCGGGCAGCTCGGTGCCGGTGACGGTGACGACGTCGGCGCCTCGGGCGGCCAGTCCGGCGGCGAGGGTGGACACCCGGGTGTCACCGGTCGACGCGGCCGGTACGACGAGCCACCAGGTGCCGGTGAGTTCGCCGCCGTCGGGAAGCTCGGTGGAGCGCCACACCACCCGGTAGCGCCAGTCGTCTACGGTGGCCGCGTCCCGTTGCCGGTCGCGCCAGGCGGCGAGGCCGGGGAGCACCTCGGTGACGACACCGGGGGTGACGCCGAGACCGTCGGCGAGCAGGTCGGTGTCGCCCCGGTCGACGGCGTCCCAGAACCCGCCGTCGGCCTCGTCGGTGCCGGTGCCGGCGGTGATGTCGGGCTCGATCCAGTACCGCTGGTGCTGGAAGGCGTAGGTGGGCAGTTCCACCTGCCGACCGCCCGGGTTGACGGCCGCCCAGTCGAGGTCGACACCGCTGATCCACGCCTGCGCCATCCCGGTGGCGTACGCGGTGACCTGGTCCCGGTCCCGGCGCTGCAACGCGATGGTCACCGCGTCGTCGACGCTGTCGGCG
>NZ_JBEZEK010000049.1:0-18547 GCF_040648835.1 Micromonospora sp. NPDC049081
AGGGCCAGCGACCGCGGATCGCTACCCAAGTTTCCTAGACCACCCGTCGCACATCACCTGGCGGAACCGCGTCGCACATCAACTGACGGATCACATTGGGTTGAAGCCGATGTCCCGTCACGGGACATGCTTGACAGTCGCGTCCCACCAGATGCTTGACATGATCATGAGCTGGCTTCTTCATCGCGTGGTGTTTGCGGGCATCGCGTGGTGGGAGGCCGGGATTGGCGCTGGTGGAGTTGTCGATCGTCGAGCAGAGGTATCGGGCGGTGTTGTCGGTGCTGGCTGGGGATCCGGTGGTGGAGGTGGCAGCCCGCGTTGGGGTGTCGCGCCAGACGGTTCATTCGTGGTTGGCCCGGTATGCCGAAGCTGGTTTGGCGGGGTTGGAGGATCGTTCCCGTCGGCCGCGGGGGTGTGCTCATCAGGCGTCGCCGGAGGTGGAGGCGTTGGTGTGTGAGCTGCGTCGGCATCATCCGCGGTGGGGTGCCCGTCGGGTCGCTTTCGAGTTGGGGCGCCATGGTTGTCCGGAGCCGGTGCCGTCGAGGATGACGGTGTATCGGATCCTGGTCCGTCATGGGTTGATCGAGCCGGTGGCGCGACGTCGGGGGCGCAAGGACTATCGCCGGTGGGAACGGGCCCGGCCGATGGAGTTGTGGCAGATGGACATCGTCGGCGGGGTGTTCCTGGCTGACGGCAGTGAGGCGAAGGTCGTCACGGGGGTGGATGACCATTCCCGGTTCTGCGTGATCGCCCAGGTGGTGCGCAGGGCGACCGGCCGGGCCGTGTGTCTGGCCTTCGCCGACGGGCTGCGGCGGTTCGGGGTGCCTGAGGAGGTGCTGACCGACAACGGCAAGCAGTTCACCGACCGGTTCGGCAAGGGCGGGGAGGTGATGTTCGACCGGATCTGCCGCGAGAACGGCATCATCCATCGGTTGACGCAGCCGGCGTCGCCGACCACGACGGGGAAGGTGGAACGGTTCCACCAGACCCTGCGCCGGGAGTTGCTGGACGACGTGCCGGTCTGGCCGGACCTGGACACCGCTCAGGCCGCGATCGACGTGTTCCGCGACGAATACAACACCGACCGACCCCACCAGTCCCTGGACATGGCCTTCCCCGCCGACCGATTCAGCCCCGCTCTGACTGCGCAGCAGGTGGTGCCGGTGAAGTTGCCGGCTCGACTCACCCAGCCGGCCGATCAGAGCCTCATCTCACCACCCCTGCCCGTCCCGGTTGCGGCGCCGCCGCAGGCGGTGCCGGGAGCGGTGGAGTTCGAGCGGGTCGTTCCCGCCTCGGGCAACATGCAGGTCTGCGGGAAGCAGTTCTGGCTCGGCCCTATCCGGTCCGGGGTGACGGTGACGTTCTGGGCCGACACCGACGTCATCCACCTGCTGATCGCCGGCACCCGAATCAAGTCCGTGCGGTCGCACCTGTCCGTCAACGACCTGGCCGCCCTGCACCGCGCCGGCGGCCGACCTGCCGGGCCACCGCCCCTACCACCGGCGCCAGCGGGGCAGCCCTCCGGTCCGGTGGAGGTCGACCGGACCATCGGCGCCAACGGCTGCGTGTCGCTGGGACAGCACCTGGTCCTGGCCGCCGAAATCCTCGCCGGCCGCCGCGTCGGAGTCCGCATCGAGGAACACACCCTGGCCTTCTTCGACCTGGACACCCGCGAACTCCTACGCACCCGACCCAACCCGTTGACCCCCGCGCAGGTGGCCCGGCTGCGAAGCGCCCGCCCCGCCGGCCCACCACCACAACCAGCCACCGGACCCGTGCGAGTGCAACGGCGGGCCTCCAACAGCGGCGTCGTCATGGTCGTCGGTCAGAAGATCGCACTCGGCCGGGTCCACGCCCACAAGACCCTCACCATCGACGTCACCGACACCGAGCTGGCCATCCACTGCGACGACGGCACCCGCACCATCCGCCGCACCACCGACCAGCCCGTCACCCGCATCAAAGCCCACCGACCCCGCAAGGTCACCATCAATGGCTAGATCAACTGTCACCCGACGGGCCGGCCAGCGCACGCAGCTCTGCTGCCTCGCCACGGGCAGCCTCTGCCTCCATCCGAGCACGCGCTCGGTCTTCCTCGAAGGGCAAGACCTCGGCCAGCTCATCCAGGGCCTCCGCCATAGCTTCCCGCCAATCGGCGAACGCGCAGGGACCAGCAAAATCAGCCGGCCGCTGCGCCTGCACGGCGCGGAGCTGGCGCAGGCCAGCCTTCAACACAGGATCGACGCCCACCACGCAGTCTTCTCTCGCCTCGGCCACGACAACGACCCCGCAAGGTCGTACCAACTACCTAGGTCAACTGACAAACATGTGCTGGGACGGATCCGTCAAGCATGTGGTGGGACTAGACATTGGGTTGAAGCCGAATCTCCCGTCACGGGGCATGCTCGACCCTCGGGTTGACCTCACGGGAGGCCAGTATGTCATTGCTCGACGGACTCCGACCTCTCGCTTGTAAGAACTGAGCTCGGTCATGCCTCGTTCGTGTATGTCTCTGACGTCAAGCGCTGATCCGTCGCCCTTGGTACCTGGTCCTCCGTGGTTGGCCTTGTTGCTGTCACCGTTGCTTTCGACAGCAATAGGGTTACCGGCGTGTTAAGCCGGTAATGGTCGCCGACGTATTGGTCTGCGCACATGGTTCGCGGTCCGTAGCCGACGTCTCGCACTGCCGGGTGCCCTAGTGTCCCGATCCGAAGCTGGGGATGTTCGCGCTGGCTACGCAGAACTCGGGTCACCTGCGATGGCCGTTCCCTCTTTGACGTCTCCCGCCCATAGAACCGGCGATTCCGTTGAGTTGCCTGCGAGCCCATTGGGTCAGGTAATGTTGATTGCCAAGGGCGGTTCGGAGTCCCTGAAATCCCTCCTCGGCTATTTTGCGCGCAGCTAATTTTTGATTCAGGGCGGCCCGAGACATTGCAAGTCTCACGGCCGAAACCAACGTATCCGGGTGGCCCGCACCGATCACACGTCGTCGCCGATCCAGCACATCCTGCTGCATCTGCCGCGCCGACTCATAGTCGCCGAGGCTGTACAAGGTGCCAGCCAGGTTACTGACGGCGGTCAGCGTGTCGGGGTGATCCTCGCCCAGCATTTGCCGTCGCCGCTCCAGCACGTCGCCTTCCATGCGCTGCGCCGACTCATAGTCGCCGAGGTTGTACAAGGTGCCAGCTAGGCCACTGATGGCGCTTAGTGTGTCGGGGTGATTTTCGCCCAGTACCCGTCGTCGCCGCTCCAGCACATCCTGCTGCATCTGCCGCGCCGACTCATAGTCGCCGAGGCTGCGCAGCGTGCTAGCCAGGTTACTGATGGCGCTTAGTGTGTGGGGGTGATTTTCGCCCAGTACCCGCCGCCGCCGCTCCAGCACGTCCTCTTCCATGCGCCGCGCCGACTCATAGTCGCCGAGGCTGCGCAGCGTGCTAGCTATGCCACTGATGGCGGTCAGTGTGTCGGGATGATTTTCGCCCAGTACCCGCCGCCGCCGCTCCAGCACGTCCTCTTCCATGCGCCGCGCCGACTCATAGTCGCCGAGGCTGTACAACGTGCCAGCTAGGCCACTGATGGCGGTCAGTGTGTCGGGATGATTTTCGCCCAGTACCCGCCGCCGCCGCTCCAGCACGTCCTCTTCCATGCGCCGCGCCGACCGATAGTCGCCGAGGCCGTGCAACGTGCTAGCTATGCCACTGATGGCGGTCAGTGTGTCGGGATGATTTTCGCCCAGTACCCGCCGCCTGCCGGGCCAGAGTGTCCTCGATCAGCGGGCGTAGCTGTTTGAGTTCGCCGAGATCCCTATATGCCCAGACCAGTTCCGTGGCAGCCTTCAAGGTGTGAGGATGGTCTGACCCGAGCGTGTGACGCCACCGTTCGTAGAGGTGGCCGGCTAGTTGCTGCGCGGGCCGGGCATCACCGCGAACGATCAGGAACACGATCGCGCGGCAAGCTAGGTCGCGAAGGTTCGCGTTGTTAGAGGAGGCCGGATCGGCTGCGAGAAGGTGTGGCAGCAGGCGAGCCCAGCTTGGCCAGGCAGCGGTATCACGTGGGTCACCGAGATCGGCCATGCTGAGCACGGCTTCGATACGCGTCCGTAGTTGCTCGACTGCGGTAGAAGGAAGTTGATCGCGCAGGATGGCTTGCACCAACCGGTGTACTGTGACGCCTTCTACCGAAACCTTGGCCAAGCCGTAGTCACCGATTCGGGCGACGCTGCGAGCACGTGGCAAGGGTTTGTCGATCACCGCCGTCAGCGGAACGAGGCCCCAGGAATCATTCTCCTGGATGGGTGCCTCAAACTGCACGATCGCGGCCAACAGCTCAATGGGCACCGGCTCCGGAGCAAGAAACGCACACAGCCGGAGGATCGCCAGCGACGCGGGGTCAACGTCGGCGAGTCGGCCGGTGCTAACCGCAATGGTGGCAGCCAGCGAGCGGGGATAACTGATGGGCCGGCCCTCGCTGAGCACCTCACCCGCTTGCTCTGTCAGTGCCTGCCTGTACTCTTGGATAGACATGCCGGTTTCAGCTAAAAAGCTAGCGGCCTGCACGAGTGCCAGTGGAAGGTCACCCAACGCTTCGGCCAACTCATCCGCTTGGTCCGAATTAAGCATCGGATGGTGAGCGGTCAGCAGGAGAACGGATTCCGCCCTGGTTAACACATCAACCTCGACCGCCGCAGCCAGCTGAGTCCAGCGGTGGTGTCGAGAGGTGATGATGACGTGGCCGGGACCTCCGGGCAGCCATTGGCTGATGTCGTCTGGCGACTCGGCATTATCGAAGACCAGCAACCATCGGTCACGGCCGCGCAGGTGACTCTTGACGGTATAAGCCGAGGTTACACTGTCCGCATCCGAAGCCAGGACACCGAGGCTTGAACCGAGCGCGGTGTACTGCTCACCGATCAGCCCGGGCTGCTCGGCCGATATCCACCACACCACGTCGTACTCCGCCGCATGGCGGTAGGCGTATTCGGTAGCAAGCTGAGTCTTGCCGATTCCCCCCATGCCGTGCAGCGCCTGCACAACCGCCGCACCACCCGCATGCAACTGCTCACCTAACCGCGCTAGTTCACCCTCCCGACCGGCGAAACCTGCGTTACGAGGAGCAAGGTTCCATACTGTCGGTAATGCGCCGGCAACCCGGTAGGCAGGCGATTCTTCTGGTGCCCTGTCTTCGGTCGATGTTCGCTGTGCCGGCGGAGAATGCAGGAAGACGTTCAGCTGGTTACCTGTCCCCTGCGCCCCAGTACTGCCCTGACCGGCAGTCAGTACCGCCTGCGTCACACCGGATGCCGGTGTTACCAGTACTGAGGATGGGAGAGCTTCCTCAGGCTTAGCGCTGTTCATCGTCACGCGCGACTGCCGAAAACATTTGTTTGCTGACCGTGGCCCTGGACAGCCTGCTGGGCTTGGTCAGAAACGACCGCGTACTGAACGACATGACCAGCCGAGCGTGTCCCCGTGGCCTCAGCAACCTGCCTCACCAGAGCACGCAACTCGTCGGCCGCCTCCGGGTAATCGCTCAACAGGTCCTCCAGACGTGCCGTCCATGCTGCTTGCTGCTCCAACCGCACCCGCTCATTCTGCGGCCCGGCGGCTTCCACTACGGCACGAGTTCGCTCCAACCGCTCCTCAACAGCAGCGGTCCGAGTCTGATCTCCTCGCCCGAACAACCGACCGAAGCCATGCTTGACCATCTGCCAGCCGTCAGTGGCTGCTGCGCTAACCAACGCCGTGCTACCAGCGACTGCCAACGCACCCATCGCCTCCGCCAGCATGACGAACCCCCAAACTGGTCGATCAACAACCTGCCGTCAGGCATATCCGATCCACGGTATAGGCGACACCCACAGCCAAACCAATCCGCGAATAGTCCGGCATCCGACACATCACGCCGACGTCCACGTCATCCTCACTGTCTGCCGTCGACCCGCACCCCTGGGGAGCGGGCCTCCGCCCAACCCGCTACGTCAAGGCGGCCTTGACGGCTCGTACGGACGCTGGCGGGTCGGGCGGTGGTCTGCTCGGCTAGCCGGCGTCGACGGTGGGCGGGGATGGCTCCCCACCGCCGCCACCCACGGACCGTGATCCGCCGACGGTCCCGGCCATCCTGGAGCCCCGAGCGCCCCCGCCGGAGGCGCAGAAGCCGCAACCCCGCCACCCCACCGGCAGCCGCCGACGGGCCCGGCATGCGCTCCCTTGCGCCACGCGGTGCTCGCAGTGCTGCCCGGCCGGCTGCTGGCCCCACCACCCACCGGGAAACGGCCTGTCGTCGTCCGGCGGCCCACCGGGCTCCCACCCTCCGCGCCAGCCGCCGAGCGTGTCGTGTGGCCGGCGTGAAGCGCCAGTGGATCGACGGGCGCGCGCCCAGTTGGCGGCGCGTGCGGCCCGCTCAGGGCCGCCTTGAAGACGCATAGAAGTTCCACGCCGTCTTCCCTTACAGCCCATGGCGGGCCAACATGATCTATCCGGCTTGGTGGTTAGGCTCTGTCTCATGAGGCAGGCAGATCCGGATTGGGCCTACGCGGATGGCACGGCGATCGAGCTGGTGCTAGGGGACTTCATCGAGGCGGTGCAGGCGGGGAACTCGGTACCGCTGGTGAAGGACGGTGAAGTCGTGGCGGTCGTGGTGTCGCCTGAGGTGGCGGAGGCTGGCCGGCGGGTGCTGGGCCAGTAGCTCGGCTCCTCTACACCAGTCGGCTCGTGTAGCCGGCGTCGACCAGGCGGCTGTAGGCGGCGCGGACGTCGTCGGGGACGTGCTGGGGGATGGCGAAGCCGAGTTCGGCGTACTTGTCAATGCGTTGGGTGTCACCGACGAGCATGTCCATGACCTTCTTGGTGTCGCCGATGCTGGTCACGTAGTCGTCGAGTGAGAGCGGGTGCGACGCGCAGATCACGTCGACCTCGGGCCAGAGCTTCTTGCAGGTGGCGTATGCGCGGCGTTGTTGGTACGGGCGGGACATCAGGATCACTGACCGGGCCTGGAGTTGGTGGTCGGCGAGGAGCGCGCGGGTGTGCTCGATGTTCTGGCCGGTGTTCTTGGCCTGCGTGTCGATGAGGATCTCGTCGGCCGGCACGCCGTGGGCTATGGCGTACTCGCGGTAGTGGACGGCTTCGCCCCGGGGGAAGGTGCCGATGGTGGTCGGGGCGTTGGCACCGGTGAAGACCAGCGTTGGATACATCCCTCGGTGGTAGAGGTCGGTGGCGATCTTGGCGACTCCGAGGTCGTGGCTGCCGAGTCCGATGCCCGCGTCAACCGGCCGGATCTCGTGGTGCATATGGTGGTAGTTCCACAGGCGTTCGACGTCCGCGCGGTGTTCCGCGGGGATGGTCAAGGGAGTCGTGGGCATCAGTTCGATCTCTCAGTCGGGGATCTTGAAGGTGTACGACCAGGTGAAGCGGGATGCGGCGTGGACCCCTCGGGCGAACTCGATCGGTCGACCGTCGTGGGTGAACGTCGTGCGGTGCAGGACCATGACGGGCTCGCCGGCTGGGAGCTGGAGGAGTTGGGTCTCCTCGGGAGTGGGCATGCGGGCGCGTACGGTTTCGGTGATCGTGTCCGGTTCCAGTCCTCGGCCGGTGAGGATGGCGAAGCCTCCACCTCGTCCGGCTGGCCCGGGTGTCGGGTCGACGAGCGAGGTTCCTTCCACGTCTTCCGGCCGGTAGTAGCTGGTCAGGGTGTGGGTGGGCACGCCGGCTTCCTTGACCAGGCGGGCGCGTTCGTAGACGGGTGCTCCGGGCTTGAGTCCGAGCGCTTCGGCGGTCTCGGCGTCGGCCTTCGTCAGGCGTACCTCGTTGGTCTGGTCGCCTGGTGTCCAGGTGCGGCCGGTGGCCTCGCGGTCGGCGGCGAACGCGACGAGCCCTGACTTCCACTTGCTCTTGGCATAGCGGTCGATGCCGAGCCGCTTCATCGCCACCCGTGGTCGGACGACGGTGCCGCGTCTGCGGACGGGCGTGACGAGTCCTTCGGCTTCGAGCAGTCGCACTGCCTGCCGGACGGTGTTGATGTTGACGCCGTGCTCGGCGGCGATCTCGTCCTGCTTCGGCAGGGTGCTGCCTTCGGTGTAGTCGCCGCGTTGGATGGCTTCGCGCAGGAGCGTCGCCAGATCCCGGTACCCGATGCCCACTCGCTCCTCCTGGCCGTGCGCTGCGTAGAGCTATCTCTACCAGCAAGTGTGTCCTACTAGCGAACATTAGAGCTAGTTCTATTGACAACGCGGTCGACGATCCGATCACATAGAGCTAGTTCTAATGCCGGTTGGTGGGAGATCATGATGCGCGGTGCGGTGGAAACTTCTAGCTCGTCCGGATCATCCCTGATCCGTACTTCCGGCACCCCGCACCACGTCGCCCCCGGCGTCGTCCAAGTGGGCGGGGCCTGCTCGTCCTGCGGTGGTAGGGCGTGGAAGTTCGTCCGCCAGTGGGCGGACCTACGCGCCATCGGGCAGGGGGCTACCGCCGTGCGGCGGCTGGTACGCCGCCCATGCCTGGACTGTTCGGGTTCCGGTCGTGCGGTGTCGTGCTGAGGCTGGCCCGGGGTGGGTGCTGGTGTGGGGCGACGACCCGAACGCCGTCCCGTGAATGGCCCGCCCACCCCGGTGCCTCGCACACCGTCCCCGCATCGGCCGGGTGTGCCCGCACCGGGTGACCTGGTGTTGATCGACCACCGGGCGTCGGTGCAATTCGCCGGCGAACGGGCGCTGTGGTTGCGGGTGACGTCGGTGGACGACAGACCGACCTATGACGGGTGGATGTGGCTCACCGGCTACTCGATCAACCGGACCACCGGCGAGGCGCTGACACGACGCGAGGTCTTCGTACAGATCGCCGGCCTGCAAGTTCTGCCACGGATGACAGAGAGTCCGCCGCCGCGTAGGAATGCGGGGCCGGTCAGGAGGGGACGCGGTGTTTGACATTCGGGTACGGCTCGGTGCGGTGTTGGAGATCAGTGCGGCGGAGCGGTTGATGCCGTCGGACGGGCCGGTCACGTTGTGGGTGACCGGGGTACGGCTGGTGGCCCACCGTCCACCCCATGACGAGTGGATCTGGGTGGAGGGGCTCAGGCTCGGCCGGACCGGTCGGCGGGGCCAGCAGGCACAGATCCTGATCCGCGCGGACAAGCTCCTGCCGGAAAAAGCGCCCCGGTGAGCACCTACCTGTCCGGTGCGGCGCGTGATCGGCTTCGGGAGGCTCAGGCGCAGCTTGACCGGCACACGCCGTCGAACGGGGATGGTCGTTGCGGGGGCTGCGGCGAGGAGGGTCCGTGTCCGCAGCGTCGGGCGGCGTTGCGGTTGTTCGGCCAGTACGGGTGTCTGCCGCGTCGGTGGCCGGGTGCGTCTCGGCCGGAGGCGGTGGGAGCGTCGTCGTGGTCGGGGTGGTTGGCCGCTGCGGTGGAGGGTGTGACGCCGAACGGCTGAGGTGACTTGTTCTGTCATGCAAACAACTCATAAGCTGCTGTGATTCATGCAGTATTCATAGATGGGGTGGCCCGCGATGGCGTACGAGATTCCGACGCCGAAGTACCTGCGCGTGTTGAACACGCTGCGGAAGCGCATCGAGGACGGCGACTACGTCCCCGGTGCGGCGCTGCCGTCGGAGAACCAGCTCTCCACGGAGTTCGGGGTGTCCCGGCCGACAGTGCTCAAGGCGCTCGGCATTCTCAAGCAGGATGGCTGGATCGAGTCGCAGCAGGGCAAGGGCAGCTTCGTGCGCGGCCGTCCCGTCTCCGGCCGTACCTCGCCGGACTATGCCCGGGATGCCGTCGAGTTGGACGAGACGGGGGGGACGGAGATCCTGCACGTCGGCCCGGTCATGGCCTCGCCGCGTATCGCGGCGGAGTTGCAGATCCCCGACGGCACGCCGGTCTATGAGCGTCGTCGTCGGACCGTGTCGGAGGCGGGGCCGGTGGACCTGGTGTCCACCTTCGTGCCGGTGGACATCGCGGTGGGTACGGACATCACCAAGCCGGGCCCGATCCCGGGCGGCCTGCTCGACCTCATCGCCCGCCATAAGGGCCTCCGCGCCGACTACGCCACCGAACGTATGACCGCCCGCCGGGTCAACGAAGCCGAAGCGGCGGCCCTGGACGTGCCGGCCGACGAGCCGGTGCTGAGCGTCGTCATCACCGTCCACCAGGCGTCGGGTGACCCGATCATGGCATCGGTGCTGGTCATGCCGGGCAGCCGCCACGAGATCGAAGACACCTACGCCCTGTCCTGATTAGGTCCACAGGTCGCCGTAGAAGTCCTCGTCATCGTCGGCCGGCGGCAGCGGGGTCCGCCACCACAGCTCGATGAGGAATTCCTCGGTGTCGGCCCGCCTGCGGTGAACGCGGACGCCGTAGACGCCGGCTCCCTGCGGAAGCGTGATCTCCACTGCCGCTCCGCAGGCGATCAACTCGACGATCAGCTCTCCGGTCGGGCAGTGCAGCTCAAGCTGCCGGTACCCGTCCCAGGAACTGCCATCCGGTGCGGGCTCGCCGGGCCAGACCCGTAGCTCAAGTCCCGTGCTGGGCGGGAACGAGGAGGCCGGGACGCTGATCTGGTAGGTGGACGCGCCGGCTACCTGAGCCGTCGCGTCTCGGCGTGACTCGCCCTCATCGTCGGCGTCACACCACACGTCCCGCAGTACGAAGCGGCCATAAAGGACGCTGAGGGTGGTGCGGTGCACCACGAGCGGTTTCATGGGTCCAGAGGCTGGCACCACCGTCCGACAATTCGCTATGTGAACACGTCTCATCGAAGCCTTACTTGTGCTTACAAGCTGACGTAGCTTGTCAGATCAACCGGTTGTCAGGAAGACGACTGGTGAGGCTAGGAGGCTGTTCGCGTGGTTCCGATGACGTTGAAGGTGCCGGTCCCGTCCGAGTACGTGTTCCCCGCGGGGGCGCTGTGCCTGGGGGTGTCGCCGCAGATTGATTTCGAGCGGCGGGGTGAGGCGGACAACCAGGCGCGGGACAAGGAGACGGGGGAGCGGGTCTGGGTGGTGCGGGTGATGGACCTGGACCCGGAGGCCGGGAAGTTCGGCCGGTCGACGGAGGCGAAGGTCAAGGTCGTCGCGGCGCAGCAGCCGGTGCCGCCGCCGTCGACGGTGCCGGGTTACCCGCCGGCCGTGGAGTTCGAGGGTCTGACCTTGACCCCGTACGTGGATTCGCAGCGGTGCAAGCCGGGCCGGTCGTCGGGTGACTGCCGGTCTCGGACCCGTCTCAGGCGACACGGCCGACGCTATGGCACGCCAATGGCACGCAAGATCAAAGACAGCTAGTACGAGAACGGCCCAGGCTCGGCGAGTATGCCGCTGACCTGGGCCGGAGGGTGTGGAGCGGGCGACGGGAATCGAACCCGCACCGTCAGTTTGGAAGACTGAAGCTCTACCATTGAGCTACGCCCGCATCGCGCCCCGTACACCAGGACGCGCCCACACCTTACCCGCTCCCTCCACCCCCCGCGCACCGGCATTCCCTCCCCGCCTCGACCCCGGTGATCAAGAGGTTTGCGTCACCTGCGGCGATCAACTTGGCGCAAACCTCTTGATCACCGGGGCGGGTGGCCTTTCGGGGGTGCGTTGGAGGTGGGGTGGGGGAGGGGTGGTGGGGACGCCCCGGCATTCCCGGCGGGGCGGGACGGCTTACACTTCTTCTGCCACGGGGTGTGGCGCAGCTTGGTAGCGCACTCGCTTTGGGAGCGAGGGGCCGTGGGTTCAAATCCCGCCACCCCGACTGCGTGCGCATCCGGGGCACCTCCCGGGGGCGACGCCGATTCCGTGCGGTATGCCGGGCGCTGCCGGAGCAGCGTCCCGGCTCGCCTACACTCGATGCGCGCAATCACGCCCAGACCCACCACTGAGATCCGTCAAGGAGTACGCCTGTGAAGAGCACCGTCGAGACTCTGAGCCCGACGCGCGTGCGGCTCGCCATCGAGGTGCCGTTCGTCGAGCTCGAGCCGAGCCTCAAGAAGGCGTACCGGGAGATCGGCCAGCAGGTCCAGGTTCCCGGCTTCCGTCGGGGCAAGATCCCCGCCGCCGTGATCGACCAGCGGGTGGGCCGGGGCACCGTGCTCAACGAGGCGGTGCAGGAGGCCATCCCGCAGAACATCCTCGCCGCGGTCCGCGAGCACGACCTCAAGACGCTCGGTCGTCCCGAGGTGGAGATCACCGAGTTCAACGACGGCGATTCGCTCAACTTCACCGCCGAGGTCGACGTGCGGCCCGAGCTGACCCTGCCGGACCCGGCCACCGTCGAGGTGACGGTCGACGAGCTGCAGATCGACGAGAGCGAGATCGACGAGCAGGTCAAGAACCTGCGCGAGCGGTTCGCCACGCTCAAGACCGTCGAGCGGGCCGCCGCCGAGGGCGACTACGTGCAGATCGACCTGAACGCGACGGTCGACGGCGAGGACGTGCCCGGCGGTTCGGCGAGCAACATCTCGCACGAGGTCGGCAGCAAGCAGCTCCTGCCGGGGCTGGACGAGGCCCTGGTCGGTCTCGCCGCCGGTGACGACACCACCTTCACCACTCAGCTGGTGGGCGGCGACTTCGCCGGCCGCGACGCCGAGGTGGCGGTGACCGTCCGTACGGTCAAGGAGAAGGAGCTGCCGGAGCTGGACGACGACTTCGCCCAGATGGCCAGCGAGTTCGACACCATCGACGAGCTGCGTGCCGACCTGCGGGAGAAGGTCAGCCGGGGCAAGCGGGTCGAGCAGATCTACGCCGCCCGGGACAAGGCCCTGGAGCAGCTGGTCGCCGCCGCCGAGGTGCCGGCGCCGGAGGGCATCGTCCGCGAGGAGGTCGAGAGCCGCAAGCAGGCGATGGTCGACCAGCTGGAGCGGATCGGCGCCTCGATGGAGGAGTACCTCGCGGCCGAGGAGAAGACCGAGGAGCAGATCGACGCCGAGCTGGCCGAGGCGGCGACCGAGGGTGTCAAGATCCAGCTGTTGCTGGACACCCTGGCCGACGCCGAGGACACCCAGGTCTCCGACGACGAGTTCGGCCACGAGATCGTCCACCGGGCGCAGCGCGCCGGGATGGCCCCGCAGCAGTACTACGACCAGCTGGTCCGCTCCGGCGCTGCCGCCGCCGTCTTCGGTGACGTGCGGCGCGGCAAGGCGCTCGCCTCCGTGATGGAGAAGATCAAGATCAAGGACACCGCCGGCAACGAGGTCACCCTCGATGCGCTGCGGGCCGAGAGCGAGCAGGCGCACGACCACGACCACGAGCACTGATCCGACCCGGTCGGCCGCCGTGCGCCCGTTGCGGCGAACGGCGGCCGAACCACTTCTGCGGGTACGTCCCGAGCCAGCTGCGCTGAGAGCGAACAGTGCCGCGACCGGGAGTCGATCACCCGGTGGAGCGGTTAATGTCGGGTACGACGGTACGGAGAGCGAAGGGCTGCCATGACCGACATGCACATCCCAGCGAAGCCGCTCCGGGCGATCGAAGCCCGAGGTGGCGACACCATTGGCAACCTCGACGACTCGGTCTACAACCGGTTGCTCAAGGAGCGCATCATCTTCCTCGGCAGTGAGGTGAACGACCAGGTCGCCAACCGCATCTGCGCCCAGCTGCTGCTGCTCGCGGCGGAGGACCCGGACCGCGACATCTTCCTCTGGATCAACTCCCCGGGTGGCTCGGTCTACTCCGGCATGGCGATCTACGACACCATGCAGTACATCGACAACGACGTGTCGACCGTGGCGATGGGCATGGCCGCCTCGATGGGTCAGCTGCTGCTCTGCGCGGGCACCAAGGGCAAGCGGTACGCCCTGCCGCACGCGCGGATCATGATGCACCAGCCGTCCGGTGGCCTCGGCGGCACCGCGTCGGACATCGCGATCCAGGCCGAGCAGATGCTCTACACCAAGCGGATGTTCCAGGAGCGGGTCGCCCACCACACCGGCCAGAGCCAGGCGCAGATCGAGGCCGACTCGGACCGGGACCGCTGGTTCACCGCCCAGGAGGCCATGGACTACGGCTTCATCGACAAGGTGATCATCGGGGCCACGCAGGTTCCGGATGGCGCCGGGACCCTGAGCTGAGGAGCTGACGATGACCGATCTGAGCCTGCCGCCCCAGTTCGCGGCCGTGCACAACCGTTACGTCCTGCCGTCGTTCGTCGAGCGCACCTCGTACGGGGTCAAGGAGTCCAACCCGTACAACAAGCTCTTCGAGGACCGGATCATCTTCCTCGGCGTCCAGGTCGACGACGCGTCGGCCAACGACGTGATGGCGCAGCTGCTGACGCTCGAGGGCACCGACCCGGACCGCGACATCATCATGTACATCAACTCGCCCGGTGGTTCGTTCACCGCCATGACGGCGATCTACGACACCATGCAGTACGTCCGGCCGGACATCTCCACGGTCTGCCTGGGTCAGGCGGCCAGCGCGGCGGCGGTGCTGCTGTCGGCGGGCACCCCCGGTAAGCGGATGGCGCTGCCCAACTCGCGGATCATCATCCACCAGCCGGCCACCGAGGGCGGCTACGGGCAGGGCTCGGACATCGAGATCCAGGCCCGGGAGATCCTGCGGATGCGTACCCAGCTGGAGGACATGCTCTCCCGGCACTGCAACCGGCCGATCGAGCAGGTTCGCAAGGACATCGACCGTGACAAGATCATGACGGCCGAGGAGTCCAAGGAGTACGGGCTGGTCGACACGATCCTGACCAGCCGCAAGAAGGGTCTGCTGGCCTCCAACGCGGCCCGCTGAGCATTACCGATCGGAGGTCGGTCGGGGCGAGGAGTTCCCGACCGGCCTCTGACACACCCGTTTTGGGGGTCGGAGAAACCACCGCCAGCGGGTAACGTCGGGTCCGTACGGCGTGGCCGGGTCGGACCGGCGGAACGGATTTCACCACGGACGGGTGCCCCGGCGCCCGCGGTTCAGGGCCGGGTTCCGGTCGACGAGTGCAGGGAGAACGTAGGTGGCACGGATCGGTGACGGCGGCGACCTACTGAAGTGCTCGTTCTGCGGCAAGTCGCAGAAGCAGGTCAAGAAGCTCATCGCGGGGCCAGGTGTCTACATCTGCGACGAGTGCATCGACCTCTGCAACGAGATCATCGAAGAGGAGCTGGCCGAGTCCGGCGAGGTGAAGTGGGAAGAGCTTCCCAAGCCGATGGAGATCTGCCAGTTCCTCGACAACTACGTCGTCGGCCAGGACCAGGCCAAGAAGGCGCTCGCGGTCGCGGTCTACAACCACTACAAGCGCATCCAGGCCGAGGCGGCCAACGCGCCGGGCTCCGGCAACGACGCGGTCGAGCTGGCCAAGTCCAACATCCTGCTGCTCGGCCCGACCGGCTGCGGTAAGACACACCTCGCGCAGACCCTGGCCCGGATGCTGAACGTCCCCTTCGCGATCGCGGACGCCACGGCGCTGACCGAGGCGGGCTACGTCGGCGAGGATGTGGAGAACATCCTGCTCAAGCTGATCCAGGCCGCCGACTACGACATCAAGCGCGCCGAGACCGGCATCATCTACATCGACGAGGTCGACAAGATCGCCCGTAAGTCGGAGAACCCGTCGATCACCCGGGACGTCTCCGGCGAAGGGGTGCAGCAGGCGCTGCTCAAGATGCTGGAGGGCACGGTGTCCAACGTGCCGCCGCAGGGCGGGCGCAAGCACCCCCACCAGGAGTTCATCCAGATCGACACCACCAACGTGCTGTTCATCTGCGGTGGCGCCTTCGCCGGCCTCGACCAGATCATCGAGTCCCGTACCGGTTCCGGCGGCACCGGCTTCGGCGCCCGGCTCCGGTCGGTCTCGGAGCGCTCCACCGACGACATCTTCAGCCAGGTGATGCCGGAGGACATGCTCAAGTTCGGGCTGATCCCCGAGTTCATCGGCCGACTGCCGGTGATCACCAACGTCCGCAGCCTGGACCGCTCCGCCCTGGTGCGCATCCTCACCGAGCCGCGTAACGCCCTCGTGCGGCAATACCAGCGGCTCTTCGAGCTGGACGGCGTCGAGCTGGAGTTCGAGCCGCCGGCGTTGGAGGCGATCGCCGACCAGGCCATGCTCCGGGGCACCGGTGCCCGGGGTCTGCGCGCCATCATGGAAGAGGTCCTCCTCTCCGTGATGTACGAGGTGCCGAGCAACCCCGACGCCGCCCGGGTGCTGATCACCCGCGAGGCCGTCCTGGAGAACGTCAACCCGACCATCGTGCCGCGCGAGTTCACCGGCCGCCGGGCCCGCCGCGACCGCGAGGAGAAGTCGGCCTGACCGACCCCTTCCCGAACACCGTCGGAAGCACGGCCGCTGTCCCGGGCCGTGCTTCCGCGCGTGACGGGTCCGGGTCTGCCTCCGGATTTCGCCACCCGCCCCGGCCTGCTGGCTATCGTCGCCGGCACGGGCATGTCGCCGCTGTTGCCCCGCCGGAGAACGGCGGGGCAACAGCCGCCGAACTGCTGGGCGGCGTCGCTGACGGGCTGTAGCCGGTCACCACCGGCCGGGGACGCCCCACGTGGTGCCCCGGGAGCCACGGCGTGTGCCGTCCGCCCACCGTCGTGCTGTGGGCGTTCACGGGGGACCGGGAGCGGTCTTCGCCGGTGTGGTGGGTCGCAGCGCCGGCCCGCTGTCCGGGTCTGCCGTGCGCGTCCGCTGTCCGCCGCAGGCTGTCCGCTGTCCCGGGTCGCCGTCCGCCCGTACCCTGGCATCATGCGCGTCGCCGTCTGCCAGCTCAACGCCCGCGACGACCGGGCGGCCAACCTGGCCGCCGCCGAGACCCTGCTGGTCAGGGCCGCGGCGGCCGGTGCCGACCTGGCGGTCCTTCCCGAGTACGTCGACTATCTCGGCCGGTCCGACGGGATGCCGGCGGCGGAGGGGGCCGACGGCGCGGTGGGGACCTTCTTCGCCGAGGTGGCCGGCCGGCTGGGGATCTGGCTGGTCGCCGGTTCCTTCCACGAGGTCGGGCCGGACCCGGCGCACACCTGGAACACCTCGCTGGTCTTCGACCGGTCCGGCAGGCTCGCCGCCAGCTACCGAAAGATCCACCTGTACGACGTGGAGATCCCCGGCCGGGTGTCCTACCGGGAATCCGCCACGGTGGCGCCGGGACACGAGCCGGTGGTGGTCGACGTGGAGGGGCTGCGGGTGGGCCTGTCCATCTGTTATGACCTGCGTTTCCCGGAGCTCTACCGGCGGCTCGCCGTCGAGGGGGGCGCGCATCTGCTGGTCGTTCCGGCGGCGTTCATGATGCACACCGGGCGGGACCACTGGGAGGTCCTGCTGCGGGCCCGGGCGATCGAGAACCAGTGTTTCGTGGCCGCGGCCGGGCAGACCGGCGACCACGAGCCGGGTCGGACCTGTTTCGGGCGCAGCATGGTGATCGACCCGTGGGGCACGGTCCTCGGCCAGGTGCCGGACGGGCCGGGACTGACCGTGGTCGACCTGGACCTCGACCGGCTGCGCACGATCCGGGCCGAGCTGCCCAGCCTGGCGAACCGTCGTCTCTGACCGACCTCGACGCCCCGGCGACGCCGCCCTGCGCCTGCTGGCATCTGGACCGGTCGCCGACCGACCTGGTCGCCGGGCACCGGCCTGTTCTGGCCCGGTTGGTCCGGTGGTGCCTCGCTCCGGTGCGGCTGCCGGTGCACGATCCGCCGGGTCCGGGGCGGGGTGTGTGTCGGGTCAGCTCAGCAGTACCCCGGCGATGGCCAGGCCGATGATCGCGGCGGCCGTCACCAGCAACGCCGTTCCCATCCTGGACGGTCCCCGCTGGGCGAGTCGAACGACTGACAGTACGACGACGACGAGAACGACCGCCGCGATCACCAGCTGCCAGAAGGGCAGGAGGAGCCCGAGCAGCGCGTCGTCGGCGAGGGTGACCGTGGGGGATCGGGACGCCTCATCCATGGCAGCCACTCTGGCACGGATCGGCCATCCCGTCGTCGGTTCCGGTGCGCAGTGCCGCAGTGAACTCGGGGCATCCCAGCGCGCGCGGCACGTCGTACCGCCGCCCCACAGCGGGCCGGCTGCCGCCGGGAGGGGGTCAGCCGGTCGGCCGGGGTGCCGGCCGCTCGGATGGTAGGACCGCCGAGCACGGAAAGTGACGATCATTGATTTGCCTTCCGGTGGACAGCCGCGTAACTTTCTCTCTGCACGCGGCAGGCCGGACAAACCGGCCGAAAGCAAGCACCAGGATCGTGGCGGAGACGCCGAGCGATGCTGAGGATCGGGCAGTGCGAGAGGCCCCGCAGGTTGGGGTTGCGAACGCGAAGCTGACCGGGTAAAGTGCTGAAGCCGGCAGGGAGCCGGGCGGGCGCCGCGAAAGCGGATGCCAGCCGGTCTGCCGATTCCCACGACAGCAACGACCGCCGGGAACGGCGTGCGTCGGCGTGGAAATGGCTTGAGTCGAGCTGGCTGATCGCGAAAGCGAATTTGACAGCGAAATTCAGCCCTAGTAAGTTAAGCGAGTTGCCTCGGACGGTTCGCCGCGATAAGCGGTAACCGAATGGTGTGTGGTTGTTCTTTGAGAACTCAACAGGGTGCTTGATAAGCCAGTGCCAATTATGATTTATACCCCGCACTGGGCAGACCTTCGGGTTTG
>NZ_JBEZEK010000050.1:0-4767 GCF_040648835.1 Micromonospora sp. NPDC049081
CACCCGCTACGCCAAACGGGCATCTCTCTACCAGGCAAGCCTCGTCCTCATAGCCGCCATCATCTGGCTTCCATGATCGACAGGACAGGCCCTAGGCTGCCCGCATGATCGACGTGGCGGCGGTGGCCCGACGGTTCGTGTCCGACGTGTGGAACGCCGGCCACGAGGAGTCGGCGCACGAGCTGGTGGCGCAGGAGTGCCCGGGGCTGGGTGGCACCGGCCCGGCGGCGGTGCTGGCCTGGCACCGGGACCGCCGGGCCGCCTTCCCCGACCTGCGCTACAAACTGGTGGACGTGGTGGCGACCGGGGACCGGGTGGCGCTGCGCTGGCGGGCCGCCGGCACCCAGGCGGGACAGTTCGGCCCGGTGCCGCCGACCGGGCAGGTGGTCAGCTATTCCGGGGCGACGTTCCTGCGGTTCGACGCCGCCGGCCGGATCGTCGACGTGTGGAGCGTCAACGAACTGTTCCAACTGTTGCAACAGTTGGGTGTGGAGATGCTGCCGCCGCTCACCGACGCCGGGGCGTGATCCGGTCGATAGACAGGTTCACCGGGAACGGCTCACCGGTGTCGACGAACTTCGTCCACCGCCCGGTCTCCAGGTAGACCTCGTCCACCGCGTCGATCTTGTAGGTGTGCACGACCAGGCCGTCGTCCTCCACCTCGATCCGCCAGTAGAACGGGATGCCGGCCTGCGCGTAGAGGGTCGGCTTCAGCACCCGGTCGATGGACCGGGTGCTGGGGGAGACGATCTCGACGGCCAGCACCACCTCGTGCGCCTCGTAGCGGGACGGTTCGCGGGCTGCGGCGGTGGACGTGGTCACCAGCACGTCGGGGATGAAGGAGCGGGTCCGGTTGATGCGTACCTCAACCGCCTGGGTCACGTCGTAGTAGTCGGGGCAGTCCTCTTCGAGTGCGACGCCGAGCCGCATCGCGATGGTCTGGTGGACACGGGTGGGGGAGGCGGGCACGATCAGCACTCCATCGAGAAGTTCGCGGCGGCGGCCGTCCTCGGGCAGTGCGTCCAGATCGTCGGTCGTCCAACCGCCCTCGGGCGGATGGTCGCTCTGCAACGCAGCGGTCATCGGTCGGTCCTTCCCGGTGCGTCGTTCTCCCCGCCCGTCACGGTAGCGCCGGCAAACCCCGGGTGGTGGTCGCGCGCGCCGTGGCCACAGGGCAGGATGACCCCATGAGCGAGCGCAGCGGGCGAGTCAGCCGGCTCAGTGCGGCGGCATCTCACGGTGTGGGTGAGCGCAGCGGGGCGACGCCGTGAGCGAGCGCGGCGGGGTCCCCGGCGAGGGGCTGGTGAAGGGGCTGGCGGTCACGTTGAAGACGATGACCCGCCGGTCGACCACCCAGCAGTACCCGGACGTCGCCCCCGAGCTGCCGCCCCGCTCCCGGGGCGTGATCGCGTTGCTGACCGAGAACTGCACGGTCTGCATGCTCTGCGCCCGGGAGTGCCCCGACTGGTGCATCTACATCGACTCGCACAAGGAGGAGGTGGCGGTGGCCGGTGCGGCCCGGCCCCGTCAGCGCAACGTCCTCGACAAGTTCGACATCGACTTCTCACTCTGCATGTACTGCGGCATCTGCATCGAGGTCTGCCCGTTCGACGCCCTCTACTGGTCGCCGGAGTTCGAGTACGCCGAGTACGACATCAAGGATCTGCTGCACGACAAGGACCACCTCGGCCAGTGGATGGCCACGGTGCCGCCGCCGCCCGCGCACGACCCGCACGGCGAGCCGGCCAAGGAGGAGACCACCGCCGCGCGCAAGGCCGCCGCCCCGACCAGCTCCGCCGCCCGCCCCACCGTGGTACGCCCCGAGCCCGGCCCCGCCGACGGAGGTGCCCCCCGGTGACCGGTGCGGACGTGCTGCTGCTCGCCCTCGGCGCGGTGGCGGTCGGTTCGGGTGTGCTGGTGGTCGCCACGAAGCACCTGGTCCGGGCCGGCCTCTATCTGGTGCTCTGCCTGGGCGCGCTTGCCGGCGACTATCTGGTGCTCACCGCCGAACTGGTCGCCTGGGTGCAGGTGCTGATCTACGTGGGCGCGGTCGTGGTGCTGCTGCTGTTCGCGGTGATGTTGACCCGGGCGCCGATCGGGGCCTCCGACGACCTGGACCGGCCGGGCTGGCCGGCCGCGCTGATCGGGGCGGGCACCGGGCTGGGCCTGACGGCGCTGCTGGTCGACGCGTTCCGTTGGTCGACGGTGGAGCTGCCGGCGGCGGGCACCGCCGAGGGCATCGGCGAGCAGGTGTTCCGTTCCTGGGTGCTGCCGTTCGAGGTGCTGTCGGTGCTGCTGCTGGCCGCCCTGGTCGGCGCGATCATCCTGTCCCGCCCGGACATCGGCCGCCGCCCCGACGCCGCCGCGTCGTCGTCGCAAACAGAGGTGATCCGGTGAGGCCGGTCATCCCGTACGTCACGGCCGCGCTGCTGTTCGGCCTGGGCGTCTTTGGCGTGCTGCGGCGACGCAACGCGGTGCTGGTGCTGATGGCGGTGGAGTTGATGCTCAACGCGGTCAACCTGATCCTGGTCACCGCCGACACCACCGTGCGGGCGGTGCTGCCGCACTCCGGGCAGGTCTTCGCGCTGTTCGTGATCGTGTTGGCCGCCGCCGAGATCGGCGTCGGGCTGGCCATCGTGCTTCAGCTCTACCGGCTACGGGCCAGCGTCACCGTCGACGACGTGCCGCTGACCGAACCGGCTGTCGACCGGGCCGGGTCGGCCGGCGCACGGGCCGGGTCGGCCAGCGACGCCGCGGCCGGGTCGGCCGGCGCACGGGCGGAGGCCGGGCGGTGACCGGGTTGCTCGGGGCGGCGCTGCCGGTCGTACCCCTGGTCGCCGGGTTGCTCGGGTTGCTGCTGCCGCCGGCACCGCAGGGGGCGACCACCGGGGAGAGCGCGGCCCGGCGGGCGGCGATCGGCCTCGGGGTGGTCGGTGCGGCCGGTGCGTTGCTGGTCGCGGTGCTGCTGCTGGTGCGGGTCGGCGACCCGGTGGAGACCAGTACCAGCTGGATCGACCTGGGCGGGCTGCGGGTCACCCTCGGGGTGCGGCTGGACGGCGTCGCCGCGCTGGTCGCGGTCGCGGTGACAGCGGTGGCGCTGGCGGTGCAGGTCTATTCGGTGGCCTACCTGCGGCGCGGCCCGCACGACGACGTCGAGGTGGACCACCGCTATCCGCCCTACGCGGCGCAGATCAGCCTGTTCACCGCCGCGATGCTGCTGGTGGTGGTCAGTGGGGACCTGATCCTGCTGCTGGTCGGCTGGGAGGTGATGGGCCTCTGCTCCTATCTGCTGATCGCCCACGACCGTCGGCTGCCCGAGGCGCCCGCCGCCGCGATGAAGGCGTTCCTGGTCACCCGGGTGGGTGACGTCGGGTTCCTGCTCGGCATCGCGCTGCTCGGCGTCTCGGCGGGCAGCTTCCGGATCGCCGACGTGCTCGCCCACGACCACTCCACCGGCACCCTGACCGCCGCCTGCCTGCTGCTGCTCGCCGGGGTGGCCGGCAAGAGCGCCCAGTTCCCGCTGCACACCTGGCTGCCGGACGCGATGGCCGGCCCGACGCCGATCTCCGCGCTGATCCACGCCGCGACCATGGTCGCCGCCGGGGTGTACGCGGTGACCCGGCTCTACCCGCTGTTCACCCGGGCCCCGGTGGCGTTGGCGGTGCTCGGGGTGCTGGCCTCGGTCACCCTGCTGCTCGGCGCGCTCGCCGCCACCGCCCAGGACGACCTGAAACGGGTGCTCGCCTGGTCGACGGTCTCCCAGCTCGGCTACATGACCGGCGCGCTCGCCGTCGGTGCCCCGGCCGCCGCGCTGTTCCACCTGCTCACCCACGCCGCGTTCAAGGCGCTGCTGTTCCTCGCCGCCGGTGCGGTGATCCACGCCGTCGGCACCACCCTGCTGTCCCGGATGGGTGGGCTGCGGCGCAGCATGCCGGTCACCTTCTGGTGCACCCTGATCGGCCTGGGTGCGCTGGCCGGCGTGCCGCCGCTGTCCGGTTTCTGGAGCAAGGACGGCGTGCTCGCCGCCGCCGAGGCCGCCGCGTTCGACGGCACCGGTCCCGCCCCGGCCTGGGTCGGTTGGCTGGTCTGGCTGGCCGGGCTGCTCGGGGTGCTGCTCACCGCCGCGTACGCCACCCGGCTGCTGCTGCGCGCCTTCTTCGGCGAGGCCCGGCTGCCGCTGCTGCACCCGCACGACCCGCCGGCGCTGATGCGTTGGCCGGTGCTGCTGCTGGCCGTCCCGGCGGCGCTGCTCGGGCTGGCCGGCTTCACCAGGTGGTTCTGGCACCGGCTCTTCTTCCCGACGGTGCCCACGCTCGCGCCCGGTGACCAGGTGCTCGTCCACCTCGCCCCGGCGGTGCTGCTGCCGATCGTGCTGCTGCTGGTCGGGGCGGGGCTGGCCTGGGCCGGCTGGCGGCGGGACCCGGCCGCCGATCCGGCCCGCGCGCTGGGTCCGCTGCGGCCGGTGTTCGCCCGCGCCTTCCGCCTCGACGACCTGCAACACACCCTCGTGGTACGCCCCACGACGGCGCTCGCCCGGGTGACGCGTACCGGTGACGAGGTCGGGGTGGACGGCCTGGTGGAGGGGGTCGGCCGGGGCACCTCCACGCTCGGTGCCGGGCTGGCCGCGCTGCACCGGGCGGCCCTGCCCCGCGCGACGGCGGCGGTGCTGGCCGGCGCCCTGCTGATCGGCCTGGCCGCCGCCCTGATCGGAGTCTCCTCATGAGCGCGAGGAGTGCAGCGCAGCGGAGCCCCGCAGTCGCGAACGAG
>NZ_JBEZEK010000050.1:4865-13549 GCF_040648835.1 Micromonospora sp. NPDC049081
AGAGGCGGGCCCGGTGAGCGCGAGGAGTGCAGCGCAGCGGAGCCCCGCAGTCGCGAACGAGAGGCGGGCCCGGTGAGCGCGAGGAGTGCAGCGCAGCGGAGCCCCGCAGTCGCGAACGAGAGGCGGGCCCGGTGAGCGCGAGGAGTGCAGCGCAGCCGAGCCCCGCAGTCGCGAACGAGAGGCGGGCCCGGTGACGGTTGGGCAGGTGTTGCTGGTCGCGGTGCTGGTGCTGCCGGCGGTGGGGGCGGCGCTGGTGGCCGTGCTCCCCGGGGAGCGGGCGGCCCGGCTGCTGGGTACGGCGGTCGCCGGCCTGACCCTGGTCGGGGCGGCGCTGCTGGTGCTCGGCGACCACGGCTGGTTCGGCTACGGCCCGGCCCCCGCCGTGCAGCCCTGGCACGAGGTCGACCTGCCCTGGGTGCCCGGCCTCGACCTGCGTTTCCACCTCGGGGTCGACGGCATCTCCTGGCCGCTGGTGGTGCTCACCGCCCTACTCACCCTGCTCTGCTGCGGCTACACGGTGCGCCGGGTGCCCGAGGGCCGGGGTAGCGGCCGGGCGCTGGTGGCGTTGCTGCTGGTGGTCGAGGTGGGCATCCTGGGCACCTTCCTCGCCCTCGACCTGGTGTTGTTCTTCGTCTTCTTCGAGGTCGTCCTGCTGCCGATGTACGCGATCATCGCCGGCTGGGGCGGCACCGGCGATGATCTGCCGGCACGGGACGCGGCCCGGGCGGCGGCCCGCAAGTTCGCCCTCTACACGCTCTTCGGCTCGGTGCTGCTGCTGGTGGGTGTGTTCGTCGTGGTGGCCGCCGCCGGGACCGCCGACATCGTGGCGCTGACCGGCGGGGTGGGGCTGTCCCGGGGCACCCAGTTGACCGCGTTCGCCCTGCTCGGGTTGGCGTTCGCGGTGAAGGCCCCACTCTGGCCGCTGCACTCCTGGCTGCCCGACGCGCACACCCAGGCACCCACCGTCGGCAGCGTCATCCTCGCCGGGGTGCTGCTCAAGATGGGCACGTACGGCCTGATCCGGGTCGCCGTCGGGGTGGCCCCGGAGGGGGCCCGCTGGGCCGCGCCGATCCTCGGGGTGTTGGCCGTCGCGGCGATCCTCGTCGGCTCCCTGGTCTGTCTGGCCCAGGAGGACCTGAAGCGGCTGATCGCCTATTCCAGCGTCGGGCACATGGGGTTCGTGCTGCTGGGGGTGGCGACGCTGACCGCCACCGGCATCCAGGCGGCGCTGATCGGCAACGTGGCCCACGGGGTGATCACCGGGCTGCTGTTCTTCCTCGCCGGGGCGGTCAAGGACCGGTCCCACACCGGGGCGCTCGCCGAGTTGTCCGGGCTGCGGGAGACCGCACCCCGGCTGGCCGGTCTGCTCGGCTTCGCGGCGGTCGCCTCGCTCGGCCTGCCCGGGTTGGCGGGTTTCTGGGGTGAGGCGTTCGCGGTGGTCGCGGCCGTCGAGCGGGGCGGGCCGCTGTGGACCACGCTGGCGGTGCTGGCGGCGGTCGGCGGGGCACTCACCGCCGCGTACTTCCTGCGGTTGCTGCGTCGGGTCACCCACGGTCGGCCGAGCCCGGTGGTGGGCCGGTTCACCCCTGCCCTGGCCGGGGTGGAGCTGACCGCCTGGGTTCCGCTGGTCCTGCTCGCCCTCGCCGTCGGCCTGGCACCCACCCTGGTGCTCGGCTATGCGAGCGGCCCGGTGGATGCCCTGGTGGCGGTGCTCCGGTGAGCGCGAGGAGTGCAGCGCAGCGGAGCCCCGCAGTCGCGAGCGACAGGTGGGTGCGGTGAGCGCGAGGAGTGCAGCGCAGCGGAGCCCCGCAGTCGCGAACGAAACTGGTGGCTCGGTGAGCGTGAGGAGTGCAGCGCAGCGGAGCCCCGCAGTCGCGAACGGAGGTGAGCACCGGTGAGTCTCGTGCAGAGCGTCGACAACGTGGCGTTGCTGCCGGCGTACCTGGCGGCCGGCACCGCCGTACTCGTGCTGCTGGCGGATCTGCTGGTCGGCCGGGCCGGCGCGACGGTGGCCGTGGCCTGCGTGGGCGTCGTCGCCACCGGGGTCGGTGCGGTGGTGGTGGGCGCGGCCGGCACCCGGCGGACCTTCTGTGCGGGTGCCGACTGCTCGTGGGTGTTCGACGGCCGGGCGGCCCTGGTCGCCGGGGTCTTCGCCCTGCTCACCCTGGGGGTGCTCGGGCTGTCCGGGCCGCTGCTGCGCGGCGGCCCGACGCCGGTCGGGGAGTACTGCTTCCTGCTGGCCTGCTCGATGACCGGTGGCGTGGTGCTGGGCGCGGCCGGTGACCTGATCACCCTGATCGTCGCCCTGGAGACCCTGACCCTGCCGTTGTACGTGCTGGTCGGCCTGCGTCGGGGCAGCCTGGCCAGCGCGGAGGCGGCGGTCACCTTCTTCGTGGTGAGCGTGGTGGCCACGACGGTCACCCTGCTCGGCGCGGCCCTGCTCTATGCGGCGACCGGCGGCCTGCACCTGGACCGGCTCGGTGGGTTGCTGGCCGACGCGCCCGACCTGCCGTTGATTCCGGTGGCGGTGGCGTTGCTGGTGCTCGGGCTGGCCTTCAAGGTCGCCGCGGTGCCGTTCCACGCCTGGGCCCCGGCCACCTACGACGGAGCGCCGCTGCCGGTGGCCGCCTACCTGTCCACCGCGTCGAAGCTGGGTGGGGTGGTGGCCCTGCTGGCGGTGGTGCAGCGGGCGCTGCCGGCCGAGGTGACCGGCCCGGTGCTGGCCCTGCTGGCGGTGCTCACCATGACCGTGGGCAACCTGGTGGCGCTGCGCCAGCGGCGTACCGTCCGGCTGCTCGCCTGGTCGTCGGTGGCCCAGGCCGGTTACATCCTGGCCCCGCTGGGGGTGCTGGCGCTGGCCGCAGGCCGGGTCGACGACGTCCGGGCCGGGGCGTACGCCGCCGTGGTGGCGTACGCGGTCTTCTTCGTGGTGGTGGAGCTGGCGGCGTTCGCGGCGCTGGTGGCGTTGCGGCCGGCGGGTGCGGACGGCGGCACGCTGGCGGACCTGCGTGGGGTGGCCCGGCGGCGGCCCTGGGTGGGGGCGGCCTTCGCGCTGGCCCTGGTCGGGTTGGCCGGCCTGCCTCCGGGGCTGGCGGGGCTGTTCGCCAAGGTGACCGTGGTCCGGGCGTTGCTGGACGGCGGGGCCGGTTGGCTGGCCCTGGTGGTGGCGCTGAACGCGGTCATCGGCCTGGCCTACTACCTGCGGATCGCCGCGACTCTCTACGCCGACCCGACCCCACTGCCGACCGCCCCGACGCGCCCCGGGGAGTCGGCCGTCACGCCCCCCGCCGGGCCGGCTGTCGCACCCGGGGTGGGGTCCGGTCGGGTGGCCTGGCCGGTCACCGTGGCGCTGACCGGGGCGACCGCGCTGGCCGTGGTGATCGGCTTCGCCCCGCAGTGGGTGCTGGACCTCGCGTCCCGCTGAGCAGCCGCCGAAGCTCCTGACCCGGGCGCCCCTGAGCTGGTGCCCCGGGTCGTCCCCGGTGTCCGGTCCGTTCAGCGGGTTCCCAGCTTCTGTCAGTCAACTGCCAGTCATGAGCTGGATGGTTGACGGGTACCGGTGACGTTGTACCGGTCAGCGGGTCCCGCGCGACCCGCGCACCGAAGGAGCGATCGTGCATCACAACCGTCTGAAGACCGCAGCGCTGCTGGGCCTGCTGACCTCGCTGATCCTCGCGGTCGGCTACTGGTTCGGTGGGAGCGGTGGCCTCGTCGTCGCCGTCGTCGTCTCGTTGCTGATGAACGGCGTGACCTACTTCTTCTCCGACAAGCTGGCATTGCGCTCGATGAAGGCGCAACCGGTCACCGAGGCCCAGTTCCCCGAGTTGTACCGGATGGTCCGGGAGTTGGCCACCGAGGCCGGGCAGCCGATGCCCCGGCTGTACGTGAGCCCCACCTCGCAGCCCAACGCGTTCGCGACCGGTCGTAACCCGGCCAACGCGGCGGTCTGCGTCACCCACGGGATCACCGAGATCCTCGACTACCGCGAGCTGCGCGGGGTGATCGGCCACGAGCTGTCCCACGTCTACAACCGGGACATCCTGATCTCCAGCGTGGCGGCCGGGCTGGCCGGCATCATCACCATGTTGGCGAACCTGGCGTTCTTCATCCCGCTGGGTGGGAGCAACGACGAGGACGGCCCGAACCCGGCGGTGCTGCTGCTCACCATCATTCTCGGCCCGATCGCGGCCACCGTGATCCAGTTGGCGATCAGCCGGAGCCGGGAGTTCCAGGCCGACGCGTCGGGTGCGCAGCTCACCCGGGACCCGTTGGCCCTGGCCAGCGCCCTCCGCAAGATCCACCTGGGGACCCAGGCCCGGCCGCTGCCCGCCCAGGGGCAGCTCACCAGCACCGCCCACCTGATGATCGACAACCCGTTCAAGCGGGGTGGCGGCATCGCCGCGCTCTTCTCCACCCACCCCCGGATGGAGGAGCGGGTGGCCCGGCTGGAGCAGATGGCCCGCAACTCCGGCCCGGTGCAGTTCCAGCGCTGACCCGCACCGACCCCGCGTCCGCGTCCCGGACGCGGGCGCGGGCGTCTGCGCGGTGCCCCCGCCGGGACCACGGGCGCGGTGGTCCCGTCAGCGGGCCGGCGCGGTGCCTTCCGCCGGGAGCAGGGCCGCCGGAGGGCGTCAGTGCGGGGAAGCGGTGGGTTGCGGGCCGGCGTCGGTCGGCAGCCGGTCGGGGCGGGTCAGCAGCACCACGACCAGCAGCAGCACCCCGGCCAGCAGGTACGCCACGGCCGGCCCGAACAACGCGGCGGCCGACCCGAGAAGGAAGATCCCGCAGCCGGCGACGACGATGTTGGCGGCCACGATGGTCGCCTCCACCTGCCCCATCCGTTCCACCGGTGCCAGCCGGGCAAAGGTGGCCTGCGCGCCGATCAGCCACCCACCACCCGCGCCGATCAACGCGTTGGCGCAGGCCAGCGCCCACACCGGGGCGTGCGTGGCGACCAGCAGGGCGGCCAGCAGCAGCGCCCCGGCCAGGGCGGCGGCCACGGTGACCTGCCCGGTCAACCGGCCCAGCCAGGTGCCCCGCCCCAGCACCAGCACGAAGACCG
This sequence comes from Micromonospora sp. NPDC049081, assembly GCF_040648835.1. Lineage (NCBI taxonomy): Bacteria > Bacillati > Actinomycetota > Actinomycetes > Micromonosporales > Micromonosporaceae > Micromonospora > Micromonospora sp. NPDC049081. The sequence continues at coordinate 9,928 of NZ_JBEZEK010000050.1, forward strand.
CGCCGCCCAACGCCGACGAGGCCAGCACCACGGGCCGCCAGGCCCCGTCGGCGAGGTCCGGGGTGAGAGTCTCGGGCAGCGCGCCGGAGACGACCGTGGCGAGGGTGAGCAGGGCGACGCCGCGCAGCACCGGGTGCCCGGCGATGGTCCGTAGGCCGGCGGTGGCCGGTGGGCGTGGCCCGCGCCGCCGCTGCTGCCCGGTCGGCAGCCCGGCCAGCACCACCGCCGCGAGCAGGAACGAGACCAGGTCGATCAGGAGCGCCACCCGGGGGCCGAGGGCCACGGTGATGCTGGCCCCGGCCAGCAGCCCCACCACCTGGCCGACCTGGTTGGCGAAGGCGGACAGGCCGAACAGCGGCAGCCGCAGCGGGGCGTCCACCGACTCGGCGGCGACCGCCACGTTGACGCTGGAGTAGGCGGCCCGGACCGCGCCGAGCAGACCCGCCGCGACGATCGCCGGCACCGGCCGGGGCGACACGAGCGGCACCGCGATCAGCACCGCGCCGGCCAACGAGAGCCAGACCAGCAGGGTACGGCGGGCCGGCACGTCCAGCCAGCCGCTGAACACCGTGGCGACCAGCAGGGCGGGCAGGGCTCGGGCGGCGTACACGGCGGCGGGCCCGAGGACCGACTGCGTCTGGTCGTACGCGAGCAGCAGCAGCGCGGCCAGCCCCACGAAGTCGCCCAGCTCGGAGATGCCCCGGGCGGTGACCAGACGGGAAGCCACCGGGTGGCGGAACAGCGCCAGGTAACCGGGTGTCGGCGAGAGCCGCTCGTCGGCGTCGGTCATCAGGTCGTCAGGTTCGCTTCCTCGACCCCGTTCTGCCGGTGACGGCTGCTTTCCCGGAGCACCCGGGTCGGCTGGTGGCGCTGGCCGTCGCGGCCGGCGGGGCCGGATCGGCGCTGGCTGACGCGGGATGCCGGGCCGGGCCGGCGGTGCTCGATCGTGGTGCCGACCATCGGACCTCCTACGGCGTCGGGGGCGATTCAGCGGTGTATGTATCTGGGTCGATCAGCAAGTTACCCTCTCGCCGCCACCGGGTCAGCGGCCCGGGGTGTGAGTGAATCGACCATTCCCGGAGCGACCTGCGGCGTTAGGGTCTACAGGGTTCTGAGTCGTTACCTGATCGTCTCCTGGGAGGTGCCACCGTGGCCGCACTGCGCCAGTACCTGGGCGTCTGGCGGATTCCCGGGGCGCCGCTGCTGCTGCTCCTCGGTGTCGTCGGTCGCCTCGGCATCGGGATGACGCCGTTGGCGTTGCTGCTGGTCGTGGAGCAGGTCACCGGCCGGTACTCCCTCGCCGCCGTGGCCGGCGGCATCTACGCGCTGTCCGGTGCCGCGCTCAGCCCGGTCGCCGGCCGGATCGCCGACCGGGTCGGCCCCACCCCGGTGCTGCTGGTCACCGCCGTGGCCCACCCGCTGGCCCTGTTGGGGCTGCTCGGGGCGAGCCGCGCCGATGATGCCGACGTACGCCTGATCTATCTGGCGGCGGGGCTGGCGGGGGCCACCTACCCGCCGCTGACCGCCGCGATCCGGGGTGCCTGGAACGACCTGACCGCCCCGGCGAGCGGCCGGTACCAGCTGCGCAACACCGCGCTGGCCGCCGAGACGTCGCTGTTCGAGGTCGTCTTCGTGCTCGGTCCGCTGCTGGTGGCCGGGTTCGTCCTGCTGGCCGACGCCGCCGCCGCACTGCTCGGCGCGGCCGTGGTGACCCTGGTCGGCACCGGCGGGGTGGCGCTGGGGCGGGTGATGCGCGCCTGGCGTCCGCACGCCCGCGAGCACCACGCCCGGGGCCTCGGCCCGCTGCGGGTGGGCGGGTTCCCGGCGCTGCTGGTCTGCGTGGCGAGCCTCGGCATCGCCTTCGGCGCGGCCGGGGTGATCGTGCCGGCGTTCGCCGGCAACCAGCCCACCGACGACCCGCAGAGCCTGGCCGGCCTGCTGCTCGCCGTCTGGGGGGTGGGCAGCGCCGTGGGCGGTTTCTGGTTCGGGGTACGCCGCCCGGCGGCCAACATGACCCGCCAGTTCGCCTGGCTGCTCGCGGCGGTGGCCGGCACCCTGGCGATCTTCGCGGTGATGCCCGGCCCGGTGTCCCTTGGCATCGCCCTGGTGATCGGCGGGGCCACCATCGCCCCCGCGTTGACCCTGGAGAACACCCTGGTCGGGCGGATCACCCCGACGGGCATGCTCAACGAGGCGTACACCTGGGTGGTGACCATGTCGGTGGCGGCGAGCGCGGCCGGCGGCGCGGTGGCCGGTCTGATCGTCGACCACGCCGGCGGGGTGCCCTGGGCGTTCCTGTTCGCCGCCGGGGCGGTCGGCGTCGGGGCTGCCGTCGCGGCCCTGCCCGGCGGCCCGATCGCCCGCGCCGAGGCCACCGCCGTCCACGCCGAACACCCCGTCACCGTCTGAACGGGGTACGCGGTCCGCTGTCTTCCGGGGTCCGTGCGTGCGTCGGACGGCCGTCCCCGTCGGGGGACGACCGCCCGGTCTGGTGGCGTCTGTCTACCGGGTCAGCGGTAGTTGGTGAACTGGAGGGCCACCCCGAAGTCCTCGCCCTTGAGCAGCGTGATGACGGCCTGGAGGTCGTCCTTCTTCTTGCCGGTGACCCGGAGCTGGTCGCCCTGGATCTGCGCCTGGACGCCCTTCGGGCCCTCGTCGCGGATCTTCTTGCTGATCGCCTTGGCCTTCTCCGACTCGATGCCCTGGATCACCTTGGCGTCGATCTTGAAAATCTTGCCCGAGGAACGCGGGTCCCCGGCGTCCAGGGACTTCAACGAGATGTTCCGCTTGACCAGCTTCTCCTTGAACACGTCGAGGGCGGCGGCGACCCGCTCCTCGGTCTCGGCCTGGAGGCTGATCGCCTCCTCTCCCGACCAGGAGATCTCGGCGCCGGTGCCACGGAAGTCGAACCGCTGGGCAAGCTCCTTCTCCGTCTGGCGAAGGGCGTTGTCGACCTCCTGCCGGTCGACCTTGCTCACGATGTCGAACGACGGGTTCGCTGCCATGCTGATGCTCCTGCTTGTCCGGCGGTCTGTCAGGGTCGTCGCGGTGCTGACCAGCCCCACGACCCTCTGACGGTACCCGGTTGCCATACCCCCGGGGGCGACCGCTATCCTTGCTCCGCTGCCGCGTTGCGACGCGGTGGTGTGCCCTGGCGGGTTGCCCGAGCGGCCAATGGGAGCGGACTGTAAATCCGTCGCGAAAGCTACAGAGGTTCGAATCCTCTACCCGCCACCAGGTGCACAAAGAGGCTCCTGACCAGCGTGAACGCCGGTCAGGGGCCTCTTTCGTTGGTTGCGCTCGGTCTCACCGAGGACCCTTCGAATGGCCACGGTGAGGGTCCGAATGCAAACGTGTCGCTCCCGTTCAAGCTCTACCTGCTGAGCGGGGAAGAGGTCTTCTTCGGCTTCTACCCGGCGGTGGAGCGCACCCTCACCATCAGGCGGTTGTGGCGAGGGCTGTCAGGAACACGAGACCGACCGCGGCTAAAGCCACACCAATGACTCGTTCCAGCAGAATGAATCGTGCTAGTGCCTCGTCTTTGAACGTTGGTCGGGTAATGCGTCGGTTCTGAGGATGGATCGGGCAGGCTGTCTCCCAGCACTCGTGGTGGGAGGTGGTG
>NZ_JBEZEK010000051.1:0-13212 GCF_040648835.1 Micromonospora sp. NPDC049081
TCCTCGCAAAGGACCGCGACAAGTAACACGAAACGACCACCGGGGGTCAATCCCAATCCGTCGTTAGGGGGTCAGTTCCAGTCCGCCGTTGACAGAGGCAGCGATGGCGTCGCAGCTACCGGCATCCGATCGGGATCGCCTCATTCACCCGCTCAGCGTCGTGCGCGCTGCACGAGGGTGGACATACCAGGACGTGGTCAGTGCGATCGCGAAGCACAGCCGGAATATGGCCGCCCGGCGAGAGAAGGCGTGGCGGTGGGAGCACTGGGGAGTGGTCCCCGATCTCGAAAGCCAGCTCGCTCTCGCCGCGGTACTCGACATTCCGCAGGAGCGCGTATGGGAGGCACCATGGCCGCAGTGGCTTCCCGCCGGTGACCCGATCCCGACCTCCTTCGGATGGACCCAGTCGGGCGGACTGCAGGCACTCGTCAACGCATTGGAGTACGCACACGTGGACCGCCGTGCCTTCATGAAGATCACAGGCATGCCCCTGGCCGGCATCGCCGAAGCGTGGCTGACCATCGAACCCCGAGAACTCGTTGCCGTCCTGCGAGGCGGCCAGGTGACCGCCGACCTGGTCGAACGGATGGAAGAGGGCCTTCCGCGACTACGCTTCCTGGAGGCGACCCGAGGCGGTGAGCAAGCCCGGGCCCTCATCCACGCCGAACTCGGCATGGTGGTGGATGTCCTCGACCGATCCGCCTACACGGCTGTGGTGGGTCAGCGACTGTACGCCTTGGCGGCAGAACTCGGCAGGATGGCCGGCTGGGCGTCGTTCGACGCTGGCCTGCACGCAGCGGCGCAGCGCTACTGGCTTGCCGCACTACACGCCGCACACGCCGCCGCCGACCGATTGCTGGGAGCCAACATCCTCAAATCGATGAGCCTGCAGTGCTACGACTTCGGTAGCCCCCGAGAGGCACTGGAGTTGGCGCGTAGCGCCCACGAGGGTGCCAAAGGGGTGACCCCACGCGCTGCCGCGATGCTGGCGCTACGGGAGGCCAGGGCTCACGCAGCGATCGGCGACAGCCGAGCATGCGAACGTCTCCTCAAACAGGCCGACGTCGAGTTCGATCGCATAACATCGACCGACCCGGAGCCCGCCTATCTTGGGTACTTCGACGAATCCGAGTTCAACGCCCAGGTCGGGACCTGCTACCTGGATCTGGGCCGATCGAAAGAAGCCGACAGGTACTTCAGCCGTACGCTCCGGTTGGTTCCAGCCACCAAGGTGCGCGACCGGGCCACATACGTGATTCGCCGCGCGTCGGCGCAGACGCAACTCGGAGACGCCGACCACGCGGCATCGCTCGTCGCGGAGGCGATACCACTGATCCGTGAGGCCCCATCAGAACGGAACATGCGCCGCGTCGTTCGAGCACGGCAACGGCTCCCGTTCACCAAGGCCGACCCGCGCGCTCGCTCCCTCGATGACCAGCTCGCCACCCTGGGGGTCTGACCATGGCTGACGACATCAAGGTCGCCGTAGTGACCGGCGCCAACCGTGGACTCGGCGCAGCCATCGCCCGCAACCTGGCCGAGCAAGGCCTGCACGTGGTGCTCGCTGGCCGAAACGGGTACTCCGTTGACCACGTGGTGTCCGACCTGACGAGGGACGGACTATCCGCCAGCGCACACCAACTCGACGTCAACGACCCGGCCAGCGTGGCGCGTGCCTTCGCCGACACCGCAAAGCGCCACGGCCGGCTGGACGTCCTGGTGAACAACGCCGGTATCGCCATCGACCGCGGCCAGACAGCGGCGAGCCCCGACTTCGAGCGGGTCCGCAGCGCCCTGGACACCAACCTCCTGGGCGCGTGGCGCTGCTGCGCCGCCGCCGTGCCGGAGATGAAGAAGAACGGCTACGGCCGCATCGTCAACATCAGCAGCCACCTCGCCTCACTCGCCACCATGGGCGACACCAACGTCTCCTACCGCGTGTCCAAGGCGGCTCTGAACGCGCTGACCCGGGTCCTCGCGGCCGAACTCGCCGGCACCGGCATCCTGGTCAACGCATGCTCACCGGGACGCATGAACACCAGATTGGCGTACGGAGAGACCGACCGAACGCCCGAGGAAGGTGCCGAAACACCCGTGTGGCTCGCCACCCTGCCACCCGACGGGCCGACCGGCGGCCTGTTCGCCGACGGCAAGCCAATCGACTGGTAGAAGACACCCGAGCCGCATCGGCTGCTGCCGCCTCCGCACCGCCTACTCCAGTCGGCCGCTCAAGAAGTTCGGTAAGTGAGTCGAGGTGGAACAGGCAGCAGTTGCCGATTGCTGTGTTGTCGAGATCGTGTCCCCAGCGGGGCTCGGCGGCCTTCGGGAGTTTCGCTGTGTCCGACCTGCCACGAGCGCCGCGTCCACGGCTCAATCCGGCCGACTACCTGCTTGAGGCGGTGACTCCATCTTCGAGGTAGACACCGCCATGCCCGATCGCGGCGACGGCCGCGGCAACCCGCCGAGCCAGCCGTGGGATCAACACCTCACCCAGGCGCTCCGGCTCGACGAAGTCGAACCGGTCGAGTTCGTCCGGGCACAGTCGTATCGCCGTGATCTGGTCCGCTGTCAGTACGCCTCCGTCGAAGACGAACATGAGCCCACCGTCCCACGGTGGGCTCGCCGGCACCCAGTCGACGCACAGCAGCGCTCCCTTGGGCACTGGAAGACCCAGTTCCTCCTGGATCTCGCGTACACAAGCATCCGCCGGAGACTCGTCCGGCTCCACCATTCCGCCGGGAACTTCCCACACCTCCTTGTAGGTCGGGTGGACCACCAGCACCCGGCCGGCCTGATCCCGGAGGATCACGCCGGCGGCAGCGCGGACCCGCGTCACGCTGGCGATGTAGGAGAGGTCGGGTTCGGTCCGTGTCTCGGCCACGCGACAGACCCTACGGGCTCGCCCCTGGCGAATGGCGCGTTACCAAAGCAGGGATGCTCGAACCGCAGCGACTGGGCCCGCTCTTGATACGGGTCTGCTGCACCGATCGGTGCAGCAGACCCCGTTCACCGTCCGCGAGACCAGCTTCTGCCGCACCACCCGACAGGCCCTCGTCCGCGCCACCGCGGACCATCTCACCCCGACCGGAGGACCAGCATGACCGCCGCGCTCGCCGCCCTCGTCAACGCTCCGCCGCACCACCTCGACAGTCTCGGTGTCGCACCGTCTCAGGCGGTAGCGTCGATCGACGCCGCGAGGTTCGACAATCGGCCCACCTGGGACAACCGTGGCAAATTTGATAGCCGTCCGGGCTGGGACAACTGGGACAAGAAGAAGCGCTGACAGCGAACTCCCGACACTCGGGTGGTGCGGCGGCCGGCCCGCCTCGCACCGCCCCTCGGAACAGGTAAAGGAACAAATGCGGACCACGACAGTCGGCGAGCTGCGGATACTGCTCCCGGAACTGGACCCTGACGATCTCGACACCGTCAGCGACCCGACCGACGACCTCAGCGACGCCACCATCGAGGATGCCTTGTGGCGTGGCGTCACCCTGGACGGCGTCACCATCCGTGGCAGCCGGCTCGTCGGTGTCGACGTGAGCGAGATCAGTTGGGAGGGCGGGTCCCTCTTCGGCTGCGAGATCACCCGTACCGACTTCTCCGGCACCACCATTTCCGGCGTCAGTATGGAGCGCTGTGCCGTCACGGGCTCGCGGTTCACCGGCACCCGCCTGACCGATGTTCGGTTGAAGGACGTGCTGTTCGAGGGATGCCGCTTCGACTACGCGTCGTTCACCCGGGTCGCCGCAGCCGGAGCCGTGGCCTTCGTGGACTGCCTTCTCACCGACGCCACCTGGTCGTCCTGCCGCCTCCCCAACATCGTCCTGCGGTCCTGCCAACTGGCCCGCCTGGAACTCGACTCCTGCCACCTCCATGGCGCTGACCTGCGAGGCAACGGCCTGCACGACCTGAAGACCGGGCTCGGCAACCTGCACGGGGCCACCCTCGACGAGGACCAGCTACCCGACCTCACCCACCTGGCCGTTCAGGATCTCCACCTGACCGTGCGCAAGCGGTGACATGCCCGGTTCTCATGCCCTGCCGGTCGCCCGCTGCACAGCACACGAACACATCGGGAGAACGACGTCGTGGCCTATCACCCAGGGCCGAACAACCTGCTTCGCGCGGCTCGGCTGGCGCTGCCGTCTCCGTCCGGCTCGGGGCGGCCGATGTCCCGACAGGAGTTGGCTGACGCGGTCAACGCCCACACCCACGCGCACGGAGGATGCCGCAGCGCCGTTGACGCCCGCTACATCGGCAAGCTCGAACGAGGGGAGCACCGGTGGCCGTTCGAGCCGTACCGCACGGCGTTGCGGGAAGTCCTCGGTATGACGACCAACGCTGATCTCGGCTTCTTCATCATCCAGGGACACGCCAAGGATCCTGAAGCGAGCCCGGAGAAACCAGGACCAGAAGCTAACTGGACCTCACCCCCCGGTGTCGACCCGGGCCGCCCGGTTTCGGTAGTGATCGCGGCTGGTCCGGTCATCATGCCCCGAGCGGCGGCGGTGCGGGTGACCGTGAACGTCCACGCCGAGACTGTCACGGCGCTGGTCCGTCACGACGACGCGACCGGCGCTGTCGCGGTCCTCGCGGGACCCGTCGAAGTGATGATCGAACCGTCGGATGTCAGGCGGGACCGCCTCGCGGCTCGACCGAGTGTGCCCTCGACTACGACAAGCCTCTGCCAGGTGTCCCGTCCTTCGGACCGGCGGCACCGATGACGAATGTGCGGGTCACGCAGCCGGCCGTGGACGGTCGGAGTTCGTCGGGTTTGCGCTTTCCGGGGCTGATCAGTCAGCAGCAGGTGGCCGAGGCGCGCAGGGACCTCGGTCGGCGGTTGGCCGCGTGGCGTGCCGAGCAGGGGCTGACGCAGATGCAGCTCGCCAAGAGCATCTGTTACTCCCGTAGTTCGGTCGCCAACGCCGAGATCGGCCGGGACACCAGCGTTCGTCGGTTCTGGCAGGACGCTGACCGGGCGGTCGACGCACAAGGGGCGCTGCTGGCGGCGTTCGACCAGATGGCTGCACTGGTACGGGACTTCAACGCCCAGCGGGCGCAGGCGCGGGACGAGGAACGCCACCGACGCGCCGGCCGGACCGCCACCCGGACCACTCACGCGGCGACGGCTGACTGTGGGTGTGGGACGGTGGTCGTCGGCCGGTGGACCGGACACGAGACCCGCGCGTTACGCGAGGCGCTCCGGATGACCGTCCCCGACTTCGCCCGCCACCTCGGGGTATCGCCCGAGACGGTTTCCGGCTGGGAACACCACCACACGCCCACACCGCCACCGACGATGGCCACACAAGCCGCTCTGGACGAGACGCTCACGCTCGCCGACAGCAACGTCAAAGCCCGGTTCCTGCTGATCCTCGACACCCCGAATCACCACACGTAGGCCTGTGGTGAGAGGGCGGCATGGTACGAGCGCCACGTAGCGTGATGCGGCAAGGCTTCCCCGCCGGGCCCAGCCAACGGCAGTAAGTCCGTGCGTCCCCCCGCTACTGAACCAAGCGCCTTACCTCGATCCGGGCGCCGGGCGTTTCGTCGCTGCGAACGGTGCGCTTGGTCGCCTCGAGATGGTCGACGCGGTCGTCGGCCGCTTGCGCTGGTCCGCGCCATTCTCGAAGCCCGAAGACGCCTTCCATCGCATCCAACGTCGGCTTGATCAGGTTGTCGAGGTCCCACACCTCGTTGGCGTTGCGCGCTTCTGGCGTACGAAACTCGACGAGAACCGAGAAGCGCTCCGTCCAAGGCCCCAAGCCACTCCTGGTGAATGCCTCGCGGACCGCGGCCTTCCACGCAGGCTCGGCTGCCGACGAGTAGCTTGCCGGCCGACCCACCACCTCCACGATGACGAGCGTCTCGAACCTCATGACAGACCATGATGATGGCAGCCCGCAGCCCCTACAACGAAAGGCTCCCGCTCTCGTCGCGGCAAATCCGGATGTCAGATCATGACGGTGCCAGGCATCATCATCGCGTGGATGCCCGTCGAACGATCGTCCTGGTCGATGACCTCCGTTCGTTCGTGGATGGCCGTTGCGCGGCGGTGGCCCGCACCAGCGCCGCCGGAGTGGAACTCCTCGATCGGTATCGCGACCGGCAACTGGACGAGCTGTGGCTGGACCACGACCTCGGTGGGGGCGATACGATCTGGCCGGTCGTGGAGGTTCTGGAGCGGGCTGCCTTCGACAATCGCCCCTTTGACGTCGGCGTCATCAACGTCCACTCCGCTAATCCGGCCGGTGCCGCGAAGGTCGCCCAGGTCCTCCGGCACTGGGGGTATCGGGTCCGCGTCGCGTCGGGTTCCACGGACGTCGGCTACCTCGACAGGCTCGTGTGAGCTGACCGGCTCGAACGCGCCGCCCGATGGTTGTCACATCCGGGGCGGCAGATCCGAGCGTGGGTGGGAGATGTCACGCTGATGCTGCGACGACGTTGAATAATCCGCAGGTGGATGTTGCCGATGCGCTCGCCCGTGCTGCGGCCATGGTCCCCGCTGATGTCGTCAATGAGGCCGGCGTGACGGTGGTGGACGTCCGCGAGTACCTTGACCACGACGAGTGGGAGGTCGCGCTCGACCTCCTTGCGGACCTCGACACGGGTTGGCGACCGCCCACCGCTTGGTGGGATCTGCTGATCGACAGCGCCGGGCTGATGGGGCTCTCTGATTCCGCCGCGTGGTGCCGCTGGGGTCGGTGGGAGAGCATCCACGGGATTGTCCGCGCAGAGTTGCGGCTCCTGTCGCCCGCCGAAGGCGGGCGGCGAACGCCGATCCCGGGCAAGGGCGTCCTCCGACCGCTGTGGGATGTCGGCAGGCGCACGGCCGCGGGCGATCCCGATCTGCTCGTGGCACGCATCTGGGTGGAGTCGACGCCGACGTTGCCACCAGGCGCCACCGGGTCGGTCCGCCTTGGCCCGCTGTCCCCAGCCCTCTGGAGGCACCTACAGCCGGGCATGACGATCACGATGCACGAGGGTCGGCCCATGGTAGGAACGGCCACCATCATCGAGGCGTCGAACACGAGCTGACATCGGCAGGACCGAAGGCGTGCTCGATCGGGTTTGTGGCGTCGCTGCGCAGCATGCGTGGTCTGCGGCAGAGCGGTTGCTGGCGGTAGGTCGCCAGGTAGACAACCGCGTACCTTGGTCTATTCGTGGCCGGAAGGCTCGGCACAAGGACCCGCGGTTCCACTCTTACCGTTCAGGGACGTGGACGGTGGCAGGTGCCTCCCGGTCCGACCTGATGGGAACACAATGCGCACCACAGCGTCGGTACGGTCTCGTGGATTGTTGCTCCGAAGACGACGGGGTTTGCGTCGGCGGTCTGCGCCGGTGCCCGGGTGAAGTACCGGATGGTCCACACGTCTCGGTCGTGTGGCCAGGCGCTGAGCTGGGCCTGGACAGCGACACCGGCGTCGTCGTCCAGCCACCAGGACTCGGTCGGGCCGGTCGCTTCGGGCACGCGCTGCGGTAGACGCCGCTCGTCCACTACCGGGACCACCTCGCGCGGCGTGTGGCAGGTAAACGTCCGATGGAACCAGCCGCTGACCGTCACGAGCATGGCGTGGCTCTCCAGACGCTGGTCGACGGAGCGGTCGATCACGCGGTAGGACCACTGGCCGGGTCCCATGGCGGTGCGGCCGTCAGCAAGGATGTCGATGCCCCAGGTCCAGTCACCGTCCACGATTCCGGTGAAGGCCAGCCCGAGCGGGCCGCGATGGACCACCACACCACCATCAAGGCCGTACTCCATGCCGTTGGAGCCGATGACCGGGTACCAAAGCCCACCGAACCGCTCCTCGAACCCGATCATCGCCTCGATCAACTCATCGGGTGCCGCCTCGATCCGGTCATCGACGCGGAGGACGGCCATCGAGCGGATGTCGGTAGTTGCCATGCGCGGCATCCGGGGGCGGGACCGTCGGGCGAGAACTGCCCGAGCACGGCCAGACAAGCTTGGATCATCAAGAACGTATACCCGGCAACCTATCACCGGAACTCACCCACGAACCCGCTCACGGACTGCCCGATCAGGCCGAGGTCGAAGGCGTGCCGCTTGAGCACGCCTTCGCGCTGCAGGTGGGATGCTGTCGGGGCGGGGCGCATTCACCGGTCTGCCCATGCTGTTGCTGGCGAGCTCTGCATGCGGTGTCGGCGGCTGGAAGAACGGCGACGTGGCTCTGAGCGGTCTATCGGCGAGGACGCCCTCTCATGATGTGAGACAGCCGATCCGGCTGGCCAAGATTCTTCTGCCTATTTCGGCCGGGGATCCGTCCCATTCGAGACAAGTACGGGTCAGCGGGTACTACTGCGTCCAGCTGGGTCCGTAAGCGTCATGATCGACTGCCGGTGATGCTGGTTGACATGGTGCTGCCGACGGAGGCGTACTGGTACACAGACGACCGAGTGGCGGCCTACCCGCCGGGTCCGATCGATCGGTGTGGTGGCGCTCCCTCGGGAGCGTCGCCGATCGTTCGAGGCTCGGGAGGGGCGGGCCGTCGATGGTTCTGAGTGACAGGGGGTTCGCCATGAAGGATGTTTCTCCGGCGGGTTGAGTCGACGCCCTACCGGACCGTCGTGATGTCGACGGCTCCCGGAGCATCTGTCCCAGGCTGAGACGATCCCACTACCGGCGCGGCGCTATGCCACCCGGCTCGCCGCACCTGTCACCGCTGTAACCGCTGCCGCGACCGCCCTTCTGGTGGTCGTGGCGGTCGTTGCTGCCCTCATCCGTTCTCGGGTCGGCCGGTGCACCGGTCGACGTGTTCGTTGACAAGTCCACAGTGCACATACTCGCGGTCTTTTGGTTTCTGCAGGCGGCCGCTACGGCGTCCCGACGTTCGATGTTTCCTCATGTTTCGATCAAGGAGTTGCTTTGTTCCTCGTGCATCTCGTCTCTGCGCTTCGGTTTGGTGCCGGTGGCGGTGGCAGATCCCGTCTCAGTCCCCGTTGCGGGGTCCGGCTTGGCGTCGGTGTTGAGGTCAGTCTTCAACCGGACGCCCGAACGGACCCCCTGTCGTGTCTTACACCGCAGGCCTGGCCGGCTGTCAGCGCTATCGGCTTGTCCTGCGACAGACCCTGCCTGGTCTCGGGTCTCTCCCCCTGGGGCTGGCATCCGCACCGGGAAGGAGGTGATGACCGGTGGATGATCCGGTTCTTCGGGTCCAGTCCCAGCTGACGGCTCGTGACCGTGTGCTGTTGGGCTGGCTCTACGACCACGGTGTGTTGACGTCGTTCCAGGTCGCGCATGCCCTGTTTCCGTCTCTGGATTTCTGTCAGCGGCGGTTGCGGATCTTGTACCGGTTGCGGTTGGTGGCGCGGTTCCGTCCGCAGCGCGCTGACGGTGGCTCGTACCCGTATCACTACGTCATCGATCAGCTTGGCGCGGAGGTTGTCGCGGCCAGCCGTGACGAGCGTCCGCCTCGGCGTGATCACTCCCGGGTGGAGCGGCGCCGTTGGACGTCCAGTCGCACCTTGGAGCACCGCCTGGGGGTGAACGGCTTCTTCACCGGCCTCGCCGGCTACGCCCGCACTCATCCGGATGTGCGGTTGGGGGAGTGGTTGTCGGAGGCGGCGTGCCGGCGGTCGGGGGTGTTCACCCGGCCGGGGGATCCGGCTCTGGTGCGCGCCTACCAGCCTCGGGTGCGTCCGGACGGCTACGGCTTGTGGGTTACGGGCGGCAGGGTGGTGCCGTTCTTCGTGGAGTACGACACCGGTGGTGAGCCGCTGTCGGTGTTGACGGGGAAGCTGGTCGGTTACCGGGAGTGGTTCGCGGCGATGGGGCGGGCGTGGCCGGTGTTGTTCTGGCTGCATTCCGCCGCCCGGGAACGCAACCTGCGCCGGATGTGGGCCGAGACGCCGCTGCTGGTGCCGGTGGCTACCGGTGCCCGTGACCACGCCGCCACGGCGGGCCTGTGTCCCGCTGAGGCGGTATGGGCGGTGGCCGGCGACGGCGGACAGCGGTCCGCGCTGGCTGACCTGTCGGCCTGGGTTCTCGACGACCGTGACTCGACCGGGGAGGCGGTATGACCGACATCGCTTCACCGGACCCCCTGATCGTGCGGCCGGCGTGTGAGGCGGCGATGGCCCCGGGGTCGTTCTGTCACTGGGCTGTCAGCGTCTCATCGGAGGCTGCTGACAGCCCGGTGACAGCATCGGGCAGTCCTGACAGCGAGCGGACGGAGGTATCGTCCCGGCCTCCGCGTGGCCGGTCCGCGGACCGGCCCCGGGCCGGGCCATCCACGCTCCTGGTCCGGTACGCGGGGACCGTCCGTCCGTTGGTCCGGTCCGCAGGCGCGGGCGGACGGGGCGTGTTGGTGGTCCGGCCGGGGGAGGTGGTCGGCCACGACCGCACCCGGTGACTCGGACGCTCGTCCGGGACGGAGCCCGGTTGAGGGGTTCGTTCAGGTCGTGATCATGTTGGCGATTGGTGGGGCGGCTGGTGCGGCCAGCTTCACCCACGTCCACAACGTCGCCGCCGCTCACGGTCAGCCAGGCTGGTTGGCGTGGGCGGACGCGATCGTGCTGGAGCTGATGTCCATCGCCTCCGGCCTGGAACTGCGCCGCCGCAAACGAGCCCAGGTCTCAACAGCATTCCCGGCGGCGGTGCTGGCCTGCGCGGTGACGCTGTCGCTCGCGGCGCAGGTCGTGGAGGCCGAGCCGTCACCGATCGGCTGGACCGCTGCGGCCGTGCCCGCGCTCGGGTTCCTGGTCATGGTCAAGATCGCCCTCGGCTACACCAACACCCCACCCCAACCCCCACCAGCCGGAACGCACCCGTCCACCACCCGACCGGCGGACCAGCCCATCGCCACCGCAAGCCAGCTTCCGGCGGACCGCACCGACGCCCAACCCACCCTGCCGACCGCAGACCGGCGTCTGCCCGCGCGGACCGTCCACGGCACCAGCAACGACCACCCGCACACCGGACCGGACCACCCCCGGACCGGTGGACCGGTCCGCCGGCACCGGCCGTCGCGGCGCGGACCGTCCACCCACCCCACCGACACTGACGTCCTGCTCCTCGTCGCCAGGCGTGCCCAGGAGGACCTTGCCGGCGAGGGCCGGTCGCTGACCCGTGCTGCCCTGGCCACCGCGCTGCGCGCTACCGGTCACACCGTGTCCAACACTCGCGCGTCCCAGCTACTGAAGATCCTCAAAGCCGACCAGGCCCCACCAGCCCCACCCGCCGACCAGCAGACTCCCGAACCCGCCGGCCGGAGCACCCCGCCGACAGCGTCAGAACCCGCCCCGCCTACTACCTCGCGTGCCTCTGCACCGCTTCTACCGCAGTCAGGAGACCCCGCCCCATGAACGCCCACACCACTCCAGACCCCCACACCCAACCGGCCGGCCCCCACACGCTTACCAACGTGCCGTGGACCGTCGAGCGGATTCGCGCTCTCGGTGCCGCCACCACCCTGCCCACCGCTGCGGCGGTGCTCGGTATCAGCCGGTCCCAGGCCTACCGGCTCGCCGCCACCGACACCTTCCCCACGCCACTGATCCGCGCCGGGACCCGCATCATCGTTCCCGTCGCCGGCCTCCTTCGACTCCTCCTCCTCGACCACCCCACCACCCCGGATCCCGACGGCGGTCGGCGACTTGATCCCGCCGTGGTGTCGAGCGTGGATGCATCGACCCCGCCACCAGCGGACTGCACCCGCAACCGCTGGCGGCACCACGTCGAGCACCCCGGAGACAACGGATGAAAGGCTCCACGTTCAAACGCTGCGGCTGCCGCGACACCACCACGGGCCGGCGGCTGGGGCGTTCCTGCCCTGATTTGCGCCGGCCCGGCGGTGGCTGGTCCCGCAACCACGGCCAATGGCACTGGCAGATCGACCTACCCGCCCGCGCCAACGGAACCCGCCGCACACTGCGCCACGGCCCCTACCCCACCCAAACCGACGCCGACACCATCCTCGACCGTATCCGCGCCGCCCTCGCCGTCCCCGACCCCACCGACCCCCACGTCATGGTCAAGACCGGCGACCTCATCGAGACCGCCGTCAAGACCGGCGCACCCGTGCCCACCCCCGACCAGGTCCGCCGGACCCTGCACCTGGACATCACTCCCACCGAACTACCCACCATGGCCGAGTACCTCACCGACTGGCTCGCCGGGCGTAAGAACATCAAGAAAGGCACCCTGCGCTCGTACGAAGGACACATCCGGCTGTACCTGATTCCGCACCTCGGGCACCTGCGCATCGACCGGCTCCGCCCCGGCCACATCGACGCCATGTACGAAGCCATCGCCGAACGCAACACCACCATCGCCACCCTGCGCGCCAGCCGCGACCCGGCAAAACGCGACCAGGTCAAGAACCAGCGGGTCGTCGGTCCCCGGACGATGCACGTCATCCACGCCACCCTCCGCAAGGCACTCAACGACGCGATGCGCCGCCACCGCTACCTCGACATCAACCCCGCCCTGCTGATCGAGCTACCCCGCGCCCGAGCGCCCAAGCCCACAGTCTGGACCGAGCAACGCGTCAAGACGTGGCGTGACACCGGTAAGACCCCGAGCGCGGTCATGATCTGGACGCCCGAGCACACCGGCCGGTTCCTCGACCACACCCACGACGCGAACGACCGCCTCTACGCCCTCTACCACCTCATCACCTTCACCGGTCTCCGCCGAGGCGAAGCCTGCGGCCTGCACTGGGACGACCTCGACCTCGACGCCGCCACCCTCACCGTCCGCTGGCAACTCGTCCAACAAGGCTGGGCCACCGCCATCGACACCCCCAAAACCACCGACAGCGAAGCCACCATCGCCCTCGACACCGAAACCGTCGCCGTCCTGCGCGCCCACCGCGCCCGCCACCACCGCGAACGCCTCGCCGCCGGCACCGCCTGGACCAGGACCGGACTGGTGTTCACCACCCCGACCGGCGGGCGACTGCATCCCGCCGACGTCACCGACCACTTCCACTACCTCGCCACCCAAGCCGGACTGCCGCCCATCCGGCTCCACGACCTCCGCCACGGTGCCGCCACTATGGGCCTCGCCGCTGGCGTCCAGATGAAAGTCATCTCCAACCGGCTCCGCCACTCCAGCCCACACTTCACCGCCAAGTTCTACGGCGACGTCCTACCCGGGGTCTGCTGCACCGATAGGTGACATCTGAGATGGCTTGCCCTGGTGGCGGGCTGGAAGGATGTCGCTGTGCCCAAGCCTTACCCCCGAGAGTT
>NZ_JBEZEK010000052.1:0-9127 GCF_040648835.1 Micromonospora sp. NPDC049081
CACCCACACCCACACCCGCAACACCCACACCCGAACCCAAACCCACCACCAAACCCACCAACCGCTCCGCCACCAACACCGGAGTCGGAAAGTCGTAGGCGAGCGAGGACGGCAGCGGCAGGGCGGTGTCGGCGACCAGCCGGTCGCGCAGTTCCACGACGGTGAGCGAGGAGAAGCCGAGTTCCTTGAACGTCGTCTCCGGGTCCACGTCGGTGGCGTTCGGATGACCGAGGATGCCGGCGGCCCGCCGCCGGACCAGCTCCAGGGCGACGTCGAGGCGACGCTCCGCCGGCAGCTCCCGCAGGTCGGTCGCCCAGGCCCCGTCGCCGACGGGCTCCTCGGTCACCGGCGCGTCGGCGTCGGGCCGTACGGTCGTCGTGCCCGGGTCCGTTGCGGGCGCGTCGATCCAGAAGGGCCTGCGCTGGAACGCGTAGGTGGGCAGGGAGATCCGCTGTGCGCCCGGGAAGGACGTGGTCCAGTCGACCGGGACACCCACGACGTACGCGTGGCCGACTGCCTGCCGGAAGCGGTCGAGGCCGCCCTCGTCGCGCCGCAGGGTGGGCACGACGGACGCCGGCTGCCCGGCTGCGGCGAAGGTCTCCCGCAGGCCGACGGCCAGCACCGGGTGCGGGCTGCACTCGATGAACGTGGTGTACCCGTCGTCGAGCAACGCCGTGGCGGCCGGCTCGAACCGGACGGTCTGCCGTAGGTTGCGGTACCAGTAGGCGGCGTCCAGACCGGCCGTGTCGACGGGCGTTCCGGTCACCGACGAGTAGAAGGTGACCGGGGCACTGGTGGGCGTGATCGGGGTGAGCTGGGCGAGCACCTCGTCGCGGACCGTCTCGACCTGCGGGGAGTGGGAGGCGTAGTCCACCGGGATGGCCCGGCACCGCACCCCCTGCGCGGTCAGCTCGGCGAGCACCTGCGGTAGCACGTCCACCGCTCCGGACAGGACGGTCGAGTCGGGGCCGTTGATCGCCCCGATCGCCACCTGGTCGCTCCACTGCTCCAGCACCGGCAGCAGCCGCTCGGCCGAGGCCGCCACCGACGCCATCGCGCCCGTGCCGGCCAGGGCCCGGATCGCCCGACTGCGCAGGGCCACCACCCGGGCCGCGTCCGGCAGGGTCAGCGCGCCGGCCACGCACGCGGCGGCGATCTCACCCTGGGAGTGCCCCACCACCGCGTCGGGTTCCACCCCGTGCGCCCGCCACAGTGCCGCCAGCGACACCATCACGGCGAACAGCACCGGCTGGACCACGTCGACCCGCGCCAACTGGTCGGCGTCCCCGCCGAGCAGGACGTCGCGCAGGTCCCAGTCGGTGTACGCGGCCAGCGCGTCGGCACATTCGTCGAGGCGGTCGCGGAACACCGCGGAGTCGGCGTACAGGCCACGGGCCATCGCCTCCCACTGCGAGCCCTGGCCGGGGAAGACGAAGACCACCCGGCCGGGCTGGGCGCGGCCGACGACCAGGTCGGGTCGGTCGTCACCGGCGGCGAGCGCGGCGAGGGCGGCGAGCATGTCGGCGCGGTCACCGGCGCGGATCGCCGCCCGGTGCCGCAGCGCGGCCCGGGTCGTCGCGAGCGAGTAGCCGAGGTCGACGCCCGCGACGTCGCCACCGGTGGTGAGGAACCGGTGCAGCGTGGCCGCCTGGGCGCGCAGTGCGGCGGGGTTCTGAGCGGACACCACCCAGGGAGCGGTGTGCGGGGGCGTCGGCGCGTCGGTCCGGTCGCCGGTGGGCCGGGGCGCCCGCCCGACGACGAGGTGGGCGTTGGTGCCGCCCATTCCGAACGACGAGATGCCGGCCAGGGCGTCGCCGTCACCGGCGGCGTCCGCCGGCCACGGCCCGAGCGCGCACTGCACCTGCAGGTTCAGCGCGACCAGGTCGATGCGCGGGTTGACGGTGCTGAAGTTCAGACTCGCCGGGATCTGCCCGTGCCGGGCGCTCAACGCGAGCTTGAGCAGGCCGACCAGACCGGCGGCCCCTTCGAGGTGCCCGACGTTGGTCTTGGCCGAACCGACGGCCAGCGGAGCGTCCGCCGGCCGGTGCACGCCGATCGTCGCACCCAGCGCGCCGGCCTCGACCGGGTCGCCGACGGGCGTGCCCGTGCCGTGCAGCTCGACGTAGCCGACGTGGGCCGGGTCGGTGCCCGCCTGCCGGTGCGCCCGCCGGATCACGTCGGCCTGCCCGTCGCCGTCCGGGACGGTCAGGCCGGCGCCGCCACCGTCGTTGTTGACGGCCCCGCCGAGGATCACGCAGGAGATGTCGTCGCCGTCGGCCACCGCGTCGGCGAGCCGCTTGAGCACGACCAGGCCGCCGCCCTCACCGCGTACGTAACCGTTGGCGCGCGCGTCGAAGACCCAGGCGGTGCCGTCCGGGGAGAGACCGCCGAACTCGCCGACCCGGGCGGTGCTCCCCGGTTCCAAGATGAGGTTCACGCCGCCGGCCAGGGCCAGCGAGACGGTCCCGGCGCGCAGGCTCTCGCAGGCCTGGTGCACGGCGACCAGCGCCGACGACTGCCCGGAGTCGACGACCACGCTGGGCCCGGTCAGGCCGAGCGTGTAGGAGATCCGGTTGGCCACGACGCTGCGGTGCAGCCCGGTGAGGGTGTGGACGGTGGCGGGCACCCGGCCGGCCAGTTGGGCGTAGTCGTCCTGGATGGCGCCGACGTAGACCGCCGCGGGCCGCCCGGCCAGCTGGTCGGGTGCCAGCCGGGCGTCCTCGAACGCCTCCCACGCCAGCTCCAGCATCAGCCGCTGCTGCGGGTCCATCGCGGTGGCCTCGCGCGGGGAGATGCCGAAGAAGGCGGCGTCGAACCCGGCGACGTCGTCGAGGAAGCCGCCGGGGGGCGCGGTCGGCCCCGACCGGTCGGCGGGTGCCGCGCCGATCGCGTTGCCCCCGCTGGCGAGCAGGGCCCAGAACGCGGCCGGGTTCGCCGCGCCGGGCAGGCGGCAGGACATGCCGACGACAGCGATCGCGTCCTCGGAAAAGTCACGGGTCTGCGGCATGACAACTGACCTCATTCTGCGTCGATCGCGGGCCATCGGGGGTGGGGCGGAGGGTCTTAGACGGTGATCAGGGTGTCGACGTAGTCGACGATCGCCTCGAACGTCGGGTGCTCGTAGACCAGCGCGGCGGGCAGGTCCACTCCGGTGGCGGCGGCGGCCCGGTTGCGCAGGTCGATCGCCATCAGCGAGGTGAACCCGAGTTCGAGCAGGGGGACGTCGGCGGCGACGTCGTCGGCCCGGTCGAGCCGCATCACCTCGGCGGCCAGCCCGCGCAGGGCCATCAGCAGGGTCGCCCGGCGTTCGGCGGCCGGTAGCCGCAGCAGGGTGACGGCCAGCGACGGCTCCGCCTCGTCACTGCCGTCGGTGAGCGAGTCGGGCGGCGTGGGTGCCCGGCGGGTGGCCACCATCGGTGCGACCGCGTCCAGCCAGTAGTGCTTGCGCTGGAACGCGTAGGTGGGCAGGTCGACGGTGGTCGGGGCCAGCCCGTCGGTCAGCGCGTCCCAGTCGACGCCGCCACCCCGGCAGTACCAGTTCGCGACCCCGGTCAGGAACGCCACCGGCTCGTCGACGTCGCGGCGCAGCAGCGGCAGCACCGCACCGGTCGTGCCGGCGACACCGAGGTTCTCGGTGACCACCGCGCTCAGCACACTGTCCGGGCCGACTTCGAGGTACTCGGTGACCTCGGCGGCGGCCAGCGCCCGGACGGCGTCGGCGAAGCGGACCGGCCGGCGGGCGTGCGCCACCCAGTATTGCGGGTCCTCCAGTTCACCCGGGCCGACCGGTCGACCGGTCACGGTGGACACCAGCTCGACGGTCGGCGGCCGGTAGGTCAGGCTCGCCGCCACCCGCCGGAACTCGTCGAGCATGGGCTCCATCCGGGGGGAGTGGAAGGCGTGGCTGACCCGCAGTCGGCTGGTCCGCCGGCCCTGGGCGGCCCAGGCCGCCTCGATCTCGGCGACCGCCGCCTCGTCACCGGCGACCACGACGGAGGACGGTCCGTTCACGGCGGCGACGGCGACCTCGGCGGCCCGGTCCACCAGCATCGGTGTCACCTCGGCCTCGGTGGCCTGCACCGCCACCATCGCGCCGCCGGCCGGCAGTTCCTGCATGAGTCGTCCGCGTGCGGTGACCAGGGTGGCCGCGTCGGCCAGCGTGAGCACTCCGGCGACGTGGGCGGCGGCGAACTCGCCGACCGAGTGCCCGACGAGCCGTTGGGGCCGGATGCCGAACCGTTCGAGGAGCCGGAACAGCGCCACCTCCACGGCGAAGATGGCAGGTTGGGCGAACCGGGTCTGGTCGAGCAGCGCGGCGAGGTCGGTGCCCGCCGGGGCGAAGAGCACGTCGCGCAGCGCCACCGGCAGGTGCGCGTCGAGGGCCGCGCACGCCGCGTCGAGGGCCGCGGCGAAGGCCGGGAACGCCGGGTAGAGGTCGCGGCCCATGCCCGCGTGCTGCGAACCCTGGCCCGAGAAGATCATGGCGAGGGTACGACCGCCGGGCGGGGCGGGGCGGCCCCGCACCACCTGGGCGGAGCCTGAGCCGCCGGCCAACCGGTCCAGACCGGTGAGCAGCTCGGCCGGGTCGGTCCCGAGCAGAACGGCACGGTGGGCGAACAGCGGACGACGATTCAGGGTGTACGCCACGTCGACCGGCCGCAGCGGTCGACGCCGCAGGTGGGCGGCGAGCCGTCGTGCCTGGTCCCGCAGTGCCTTGGGCGAGTTTCCCGACAGTGGCCAGGCGGTCGGGCGGTCGGGTGTCACCACCGGCGCGGACCCGTGTTCCCCGGCGGGCGGGGGTGGCGACTCCTCAAGGATCAGGTGGGCGTTCGTGCCGCTGATCCCGAAGGAGGAGATGCCGACGCGACGTGGCCGATCGGCGACCGGCCAGGTCACGGCCTCACGCAGCAGGCGTACCGCGCCCGAGGACCAGTCCACGTGGGGGGTCGGTGGGTCGGCGTGCAGGGTCCGGGGCAGCACCTCGTTCCGCATCGCCTGCACCATCTTGATCAGGCCGCCGACTCCGGCCGCGGCCTGGCTGTGCCCGATGTTGGACTTGAGCGAGCCCAGCCAGAGGGGGCGTTGCGCGTCCCGGCCGGCGCCGTACACGGCTTGCAGGGCGCGTACCTCGATCGGGTCGCCGAGGGTGGTGCCGGTGCCGTGCCCCTCCACCGCGTCGAGGTCGGCGGGGGTGAGCCGGGCGTCGGCGAGGGCGTTGAAGATGACACGTTCCTGGGCGGGCCCGCTCGGGGCGGTGAGGCCGTTGCTGGCGCCGTCCTGGTTGACCGCGCTGCCCCGGATCAGACCGAGCACCGGGTGCCCGTTGCGCAGCGCGTCGGAGTACCGCTCCAACATGACCACTCCGACGCCCTCGGCCCAGCCGGCGCCGTCGGCCCCGGCGGAGAAGGACCGGCACCGGCCGCCCGGCGACAGGCCGCGCTGCCGGGAGAACTCGATGAACACCCCCGGTGTCGCCATCACCGTGACGCCTCCGGCCAGGGCCAGGGAACACTCGCCCCAGCGCAGCGACTGGCAGGCCAGGTGGATCGCCACCAGCGACGACGAGCAGGCGGTGTCGACGGTGATCGCCGGCCCTTCGAAGCCCAACGAGTAGGCGATCCGGCCGGAGGCGATGCTCGCCGCGCTGCCGTTGCCGACGTACCCCTCGAAGCCCTCCGGTGCCGGCATCAGCCGCGACCCGTAGTCGTTGTACATCACCCCGACGAACACGCCGGTGTCGCTGCCACGCAGCGACCGGGGGTCGACGCCGCCCCGCTCGATCGACTGCCAGGCGTGTTCGAGCAGTAGGCGCTGCTGGGGGTCGATGGACAGCGCCTCGCGGGGGGTGATGGCGAACAGCCCGGCGTCGAACTCGGCCGCGTCGTAGAGGAAACCACCCTCGCGGGCGTAGCTGGTGCCGACGGTGTCCGGGTCCGGGTCGTAGAGCCCGTCGAGGTCCCACCCCCGGTCGGTGGGGAACCCGGCCACGGCGTCGACCTCACCGGCGACCAGGTCCCACAACTCGTCCGGGGTCTGCACCCCGCCGGGGTACTGGCAGCTCATCCCGACGAGCGCGATCGGCTCGTGGCGGCTCTCTTCGAGATCCCGGATGCGTTCCTGGGCGTCGCGCAGCTCAATGGTCATCCGCTTGAGGTAGTTGAGGAGCTTCGCCTCGTCACCTGACATGCGCTGGACACCCGCTCTCGTTGACTCCTGCGGCCGGTGGCCGCTCACTGCGGCACCGTGCCGAACTCCTGGTCGATCAGGTCGAAGATCTCGTCCACGGACGCGGACTCGATGCGCGCGTTGGCTTCCGGGCCGGCCGACCGGTCCGCCGGGGTCGTCTTCCAGTCGGCGAGCATGCTCTCCAGCCGGGCGGCGACCAGCCGGCGCAGCCCCCGGTCGGAGGAGGCCGCCGCCATGGCGGCGGACAGCCGGTCGAGTTCGGCGAGGACCGGGCCCTCGGCGTCGGCCGGCGCGGCGGTCTCCCGGATGAAGTCGGCCAGCGAGGTGGGCCGTGGATGGTCGAAGACCATCGTGGCGGGCAGTTGCAGACCGGTGGCGGCGCTGAGCCGGTTGCGCAACTCGACCGCGGACAGCGACTCGAAGCCGAGTTCCTTGAAGGACCGGTCGTCGTCGACGCGCGCCACCCGGTCGCCGCCGAGGACGGCGACGACGTTCCTGCGTACCAGGTCCAGCACGATCTTCTGTTGTTCGCCGACCGGCAGCCCGGCGAGCCGGGTGACCAGCGGTTGGGACGCCTGTTGGCCACCGGCGGGGCGGCGGGCCGTACGGGTCAGCCCGGACAGCCGGGGTGGCACGTTGTCGGTCTCGGTGCGGGCGCTGAGGCCGGCGATGTCGAAGCGGGCGGTGACCAGCACCGCCGGGCCGGCGGCCAGCGCGTCGTCGAAGAGGGCCAGCCCCTCGTCGAGCGACAGCGGCAGCAGACCGCCCCGGCTGACCCGGTCCAGCGCCGCCCGGTCGAGTTTCGCCGCCGCGCCGGCCCCGGTGCCGCCGGTCTCGCCCCACAACCCCCAGACCAGGGAGGTGCCGGCCAGGCCGGCGGCCCGGCGGTGTTCGGCGAGCGCGTCGAGGGCGACGTTGGCCGCCGCGTAGTTGCCCTGACCGAGGTTGCCGAGTTGACCCGCCACCGAGGAGAACAGCACGAACGCGGCCAGGTCGGCGTCCGCGGTCAGCTCGTGCAGGTGCAGGGCTGCCTGCACCTTCGGCCGCCAGACGACGTCGAGGCGGTGCGGGGTGAGGCTGGGCAGCACCCCGTCGTCGATGACCCCGGCGGCGTGCACGACCGCGGTGAGCGGGTGGTCGGCCGGCACCGTGGCGAGCGCCGCGGCGACGGATTCGCGGTCCCCGACGTCGCAGGCGACCAGCCGGGCCGTCGCCCCCTGCGCGGTGAGGTCGGCGAGCAGGTCACCGGCGCCGGGGGCGTCCGCGCCGCGCCGGCTCAGCAACAGCAGGTGCCGCACGCCGTAGGTCGCCACCAGGTGCCGGGCGACGAGAGCGCCGAGCGCCCCGGTGGCCCCGGTGATCAGGACCGTGCCGTCCGGGTCGAGCCTCGGCGGCCCGGCAGGCTCCGCCGACCGGCGTACCACCAACCGGGGTACGAGGCCGACGCCGTTTCGCAGCGCGATCTCCGACTCCCCGGTGGCCAACGCGCCGGGCAGGGCCGGGCCCGAATCGGCGTCGACGTCGATGTGCACCACCGCGCCGGGGTTCTCCGCCCGCGCGGTACGCAGCAGGCCGGCGACCGGTGCCATGGCCAGGTCGACGTCGGTGTCACCGGGCAGCGGCAACGCCCCGCTGGTCACCACGACCAGCTTCGACTGCGCCAGTTCACCGCAGGCGAGCCAGCCCTGCACCGTGTCGAGCACCTGCCGGGTGGGTAGCCCGGTGACGGTCGGGTCGACCCCGGCACCGGGTGCCGGGCCCACGCAGGAGACCAGCACGGTGGACGGTGCCGGTCGGCCGTCGGCGACCGCCGCCCGCAGCGACTCGACGTCCGGGTAGTCCGCCGGATCGACGCCCGGCAGGTCACGCAGGTGGTGGCCGTCCGCACCGACGAGGACATGGTCCTGGGTGGCGTCCGCCCCGGCCGGGATCTCGACGGGGTTCCAGCGGATCTCGTAGAGCGGCAGCCGGTCGGTACGCAGCGCGGCGAGCCGGGCCGGGTCGATCTCGCGGAGGGTCAGCGCGCGTACCGATCCGACCGGGTTGCCGGTGTCGTCGGCGATGTCCATCCGGACGGTTTCGCCGCCGGAGGCGTCCCACCGCACCCGCAGTCGGGAGGGCGTCACGTCGGCGGCCGTCACCCCCTGCCAGGAGAACGGGATCCGCAGCGGCAGCGGGCCGTCGTTGTCGGCGAGCGCGAGCGCCAGCAGGGGGTGCAGGGCCGCGTCGAGCAGCGCCGGGTGCAGCCGGTGGCCGGTGGGGTCGGCCCCCTCCGGCAGGGTGATCTCGGCGTAGCAGTGGTCCGGGTCCCGCCACAGCCCGGTCAGGCCCCGGAAGGCGGTGCCGTAGCCGTAGCCGTGCTCGGCGAGCCGGTCGTACAGGCCGGTGAGGTCGACGGGCACCACGCCGGCGGGCGGCCAACTGGTCAGCGCCGTGCCGGCCGGGTCGGCAACCGGGGTCAGCACACCGCTGGCGTGCAGGGTCCAGTCCTGACCGGAGTCGGTGTCGGCCGACCGGCCGTGGATCGTCACCCGGCGGCGGCCGGTGTCGTCCGGGGCGGACGCGACGACCTGGAGGTCCACGACGCCGTGCGCGGGCAGCGCGAGCGGCGCGTGCAGGGTCAGGTCGTCGACCATGGCCAGTCCGGCGTACGCGGCGCAGTGCAGGGCCAGGTCGACGAAGGCCGCGCCGGGCAGGAGGACGGTGCCGCCGACCAGGTGGTCGGCGAGCCACGGGTGGGTGGTAAGCGAGACCCGGCCGGTGAGGAGGGTCCCGGCGTCACCGGCGAGCACGACCGCGGCGCCGAGCATCGGGTGGCCGGCCTGGTCCAGACCGGCGGCGCTCAGGTCGCCGGTGTTGCGGGGTGCCTCCAACCAGTACCGCTCCCCCTGGAACGCATACGTCGGCACATCCACCAACCGACCCGCACCCACCACCCGAC
>NZ_JBEZEK010000053.1:0-7395 GCF_040648835.1 Micromonospora sp. NPDC049081
TGGTGGTGCCGACGTTGCGTCGGGGTGAGGGTGGTGTGGGTCGGGTGTTGTTGTCGTTGGGTGAGGCGTTTGTTGCGGGGGTGGAGGTTGATTGGGGTCGGGTCGTTCCGGAGGCTGTCCGGGTCGACCTGCCCACCTACCCCTTCCAGCACGAGCACTACTGGCTCAAGACCACCCCGTCCGGCGTCACCACCGATCGTGGCGACCATGCGCTGCTCGGCGCCCCGGTGGAGCTGCCCGGCTCCGGCGGGGTGGTGCTGACCGGCACCGTCTCCCTGGCCGGCCTGCCCTGGCTGGCCGCCCACACCGTCGGCGACACCGTCGTACTGCCCGGCACCGCCCTGCTCGACCTGGCGCTGAAGGCCGGCGACGACGTCGGGCTCGACCACGTCGACGCCCTGACCCTGCACGAGCCGTTGACCGTGCCGGCCCGGGCGGCTGTCCACCTGCGGGTGGAGATCGGCGCACCGGGGGACGACGCCCGCCGGCCGTTGAGCATCCACGCCCGACGGGCGGACACCCCGGCCGGAGCGCCCTGGCGCTGCCACGCCTCCGGCACGCTCGCCGTCGGCGTACCGTCGCCGGGTGTCGACCTGACGGTGTGGCCGCCGCCGGCCGCGACCGGAGAGCCCGCCGCCGACGGTGTCGCGCGCTGGCGGCGCGACGGTGAGGTGTTCGCCGAGGTCCGGCTGCCCGACCGGCAGCGCGCCGAGGCGGACCAATTCGGACTGCACCCGGTCCTGCTGGACGCCGCACTGCGGGCCGTCGACGACCCGGCCGACGCGCCGTCCCGGCTGGCCGAGTTGCGCGGCGTGACCCTGCGGGCGGTGGGCGCGACCGTGCTGCGGGTGCACCGTGCCGCGTCGGGTCAGGTCACCGTCGCCGACGCGACCGGTTCCCCGGTGGCGACGATCGCCGCCGTCACCACCCGCCCCTGCCCGACCGGTGAGGTCCGGACCGCGAGCGCCGCCGCCCAGGACGGCCTGTTCCGGGTGGAGTGGGTCCC
Organism: Micromonospora sp. NPDC049081; assembly: GCF_040648835.1. Taxonomy (NCBI): domain Bacteria; kingdom Bacillati; phylum Actinomycetota; class Actinomycetes; order Micromonosporales; family Micromonosporaceae; genus Micromonospora; species Micromonospora sp. NPDC049081. The sequence continues at coordinate 1,007 of NZ_JBEZEK010000053.1, forward strand.
GGTGTCCACGCCGGCCACCCCGCCGTCGCCGCCGACGATGGTCGTCGTCGGTGCCGATCCCCTGCGGGCCCGCGCCGGGCTGATGTCGGCGGACACCTACGCCGAGGCGTACCCCGACCTGGCCGCGCTCACCGCCGCGGTCGAAGCCGGCGCGGCCCGCCCGGACGTCATCCTGCTCAGCGACACCGACCCCGCGCCGTCGGCCGGCAGCCCCTGGGAGACCAGTCGCCTCGTCACCCTGCGCCCGGACCCGACCGTCGCGGCCCCCCGCCGCCGTGGCCGGGCGGGCACCACCGGAACCGCCGCGGTACCGGCCACCGCCGTGCCGGCCACCGCCGTGCCGGCCACCGCCGTGCCGGCCACCGCCGTGCCGGCCACCGCGGTGCCGGCCGGCGCGACGCCCGCCCACGGCGACACCGTCGTGGTGGACGGCGTCAAGGCGTCCTGGCGGGCACTGACGACGGCGCTCGCCCTGGCCGAACCGCACCTGGTCGTCCGTCGCGGGACGGTGCTGACGCCCCGCCTGGCCCGGGTCACCGTCCCGGTGGACGACGCGACGCCGCCCGACGTCACCGGGCCGGTGCTGGTCACCGGCGGCGCGTCGGCGGCGCGCGGGGCGACCGTGGCCTTCCTGCGCGGGTGCGGGATCGAGGCCGGCGACGGCAGCGGGGACGCAGCCACCACCGTGGTCCGGCTGGACCACCCCGACGCGACGGCCACCAGCGCCACCCCGACCGTCGCGCTGCTGCGGGAACGGCCTGCCGGGGACCTGTCACCCGACGAGCTCGTTCTCGTCGAGGCGGCCTGCCGTGTCGGCGGGTCACTGGTCGTCGCGGCCGGGGCCGGCGCCTGGTCGCGCTCCCCCGACGCCCCGGCGCTGCTGCGGTCGTTGGCTCCGGCCGGCACCCGCCGCACCGCACGGGCCGTCGCCGACGCCCCGGCCGGCCTCAAGCAGCGGCTGGTGCTCGCGCCCGAGGGCGACCGGGACCAGATCCTGCTGGAGCTGGTACGCCGCAACGTCGCGGCGGTGCTCGGCCTGGCGTCGGCCGAAACCGTCGAACGGGACCGGCGGTTCCGGGACGCCGGGTTCGACTCGCTCTCCGCCCTGACGGTCCGCAACCTGATCAGCACAGAGACCGACCTGCGGCTCGCGCCCACGGTGGTCTTCGACCACTCCACGCCCGACGCCCTGGTGCGTCACCTCAGGCAGGAACTGCTCGGCTACTGACGATCCGCCGGGCTGCGGCGGAACACAGCTGAAGAATGGAGGGACCCCGTGCGAGTCGAAGGTGTCTATCTCGACGGGATCGGCCACCACCTACCCGACTGGGTGAGCGCCGAGGACGCGGTCGCGGACGGCCGGTACCGGGCGGAGGTCTTCGAGGCGAGCGGCCTGACCGGCACGCACATCTCGACGAAACTGCCCGCCCTCGACATGGCGGTGCTGGCCGCCCGGACCGCGCTGGAACGGTCCTCGGCCGGAACCGCCGACGTCGAGTCGCACATCCACGCGAGCGTCTACTACCAGGGGCCCGAGGGCTCCTACCCACCCGGCTACATCCTGCGTGAACTGGGAGTCGCCGGTGCCGGCTCCCTGGAGATCCGGCAGGGGTGCAACGGGCTGCTCGCCGCGCTGGAGATCGCCGTCGGGCAGCTCACCGGCGTGGCCGAACTCGCCGTGGCTCTGCTGACCACCGCCCAGAACTTCGAGACACCGCTGGTCGACAGGTGGCACGGCTTCGGCGACTCGTACATCCTCGCCGACGGTGCGGCGGCGGCCGTCGTCACCACCGAACCCGGCTTCGCCGAGGTCCGGTCGATCTGTTCCGGCACCCTGCCCGGGCTGGAACGGTGGCACCGCGGCGACGGCCCGTTGACCCCGCCGGTCGAGCAGAGCGCCGAACAGGTGTCGATGACCGCGCGGGCGGCCGCCTTCACCGACGACGAGATGCCGCTGGCCCGGGCCGTGGAGAGCCTCAGCGAGTTCGACGTGGGCATCATCCGCCGGGCGCTGGTCGACGCGGACCTCAACGTCGCCGACCTGGCCCGGGTGATCACCATCAACGAGGACGCCCGGATGACCGAGTTCACCACCCTCGGCCCGCTCGGCATCGACGTTTCTCTATCAACTTGGGACCATGGCCGGTCGGTCGGCCACGTCGGCGCCGCCGACCTGGTCATTTCACTGGACCACCTGCTCGACACCGGGCAGGTCCACCCCGGCGACCACCTCCTGCTGGTCTCCCAGGGCCCGGGATGGCTCTGCTCCGCCGCCGTCCTCACCCTGCTGGAGAAGCCGTCCTGGCTGGAGTGAAGTGCCGTTTTAGATGCGTTCTAGGCCCTCTGTCTAGCGTCGAACCGTCACACGTTCCGAGTGCGCAACGGAGGGGATTCAGTGGACGCGATCGTGGCCGACGATGTCGATGCCGGGACCTTTGGCGTACCCGGAGCACGTCTGTATTACGAGGTCCAGGGCCAGGGGCCGGTGTTGCTGGTCCTCCAGGCCGGTGAGGGTGACGCCGGCCGGACCAGCTATCTCGTACAGCAACTCGCCGACCGGTACACGGTGGTGACCTACGACCGGCGCGGCCTGTCCCGCAGCAAACTCGACGGGCCACCCGCAGCGCTGACCATGGAGACCCACGCCGACGACGCGAGCGCCCTGCTCGCCCACCTCACCGACCAGCCGGCCCACGTGCTCGGCTCCGGCTACGGTGCGGCGATCGGGCTCTATCTCTCGCTGCGCCACCCGGAGCAGGTCCGCACCCTGGTCGCACACGAGGCCCCCACCCTGCGACTGCTGCCGGCGGCCACCCGCGAGCGGGTCGTACGGGGGGTGGCCGCGGCCGAACGCGCCTACCACAACGACGGTTGGGGCCCCGCCATGAAGCAGATGGCGGCACTCAGCGGCATCGACCTGACCACGCTGGAGATGGAACCGGGCGTCGACTTCCAACCGATGACGGTCGACCGGGCCGCGAACATCGAGTTCTTCGTCAAGTACGACGGCCCGGCCTTCCGCAACTGCCAGCTCGACGCCGACGACATCGCCCGGCTCAAGCAGACCGGCATCCGGGTGGTCCCGGCCGGCGGCTGCATCTCACAGGACATCTGGGCGTACGTCTGCGCGGAGGCACTCGCCGACGAACTCGGCACGGCGGTGGTGGAGTTCCCCGGTGGCCGCAACGGCCACACCACCCACCCCCGCGCCTTCTCGGCACGCCTGCACGAGGTGCTCGCCGCCGTCGCCTGACTTCCGCGCCCGACACCCAACCTCGAACAGGGACGGCCATCCATGGGAAGCACTGCCCCCGCGTACCAGGACGCCATCGCGGTCATCGGAATGTCCTGCCGATTCCCCGGCGCCGCCTCCCCGGACGAGTTCTGGGACCTGTTGGTACGCGGGGAGGAGGCGATCCGGGAAGCGCCGGCCGACCGCTGGTCCGGCGACCCGGGCACGGTCCGTCGTGGCGGCTTCCTCGACGACGTGGCCGGCTTCGACGCCCCGTTCTTCGGGGTGTCGCCCCGCGAGGCCGCCGCGATGGACCCGCAACAGCGGCTGATGCTGGAACTGGCCTGGGAGGCGCTGGAGCACGCCGGCGCCGACCCGACGCCGCTGCGCGGCTCGTCGACCGGGGTGTTCATCGGCACGATCCAGGACGACTACGCCACCCTGACCCGGCGCGGTGGCGGCGACCCCGGCCCGCACACGCTGACCGGGCTGCACCGCAGCGTCATCGCCAACCGGATCTCCTACCGGCTGGGCCTGGCCGGGCCGAGCATGGTGGTCGACACCGGCCAGTCGTCGGCCCTGGTGGCGGTGCACCGGGCGATCGAGTCGCTGCACGCCGGCGAGTGCACGATGGTGCTCGCCGGTGGGGTCAACCTGATCCTCACCGGGGAGAGCACCGACGCCGTACGCGGCTTCGGCGGTCTGTCACCCACCGGGCGTACCCACCTGTTCGACGCCCACGCCGACGGCTACGTCCGCGGTGAGGGCGGTGGCCTGGTCGTGCTGAAGCGGCTCGCCGACGCGGTCGCCGACGGCGACCGGATCTTCTGCGTGATCCGCGGCGGTGCCGTCAACAACGACGGGGGCGGCGACGGGCTGACCACGCCCAGCCAGGCCGGCCAGGAGCAGGTCGTCCAGCTCGCGCACACCCGGGCCGGCACCGACCCGGCCGACACCGGGTACGTGGAACTGCACGGCACCGGAACCCCGGTGGGTGACCCGATCGAGGCCGCCGCACTCGGTGCGGTGGTCGGCGCGGCACTGGCACCCGGTGACCGGTTGCTGGTCGGCTCGGCCAAGACCAATGTGGGCCACCTGGAGGGCGCCGCCGGGGTGGTGGGGCTGATCAAGACGGCGCTCGCCCTGCGGCACGGGCTGATTCCCGCCTCCCTGCACCATGAGACGCCCAACCCGGCGATCGACTTCGCGGCCACCCGACTGACCGTGCAGACCACCCTCGCGGTCTGGCCCGTCACCCGGCCCCTGGCCGGCGTCTCGTCGTTCGGCATGGGCGGCACCAACTGCCACCTGGTCCTCGGCCCGTGGCCCGCGCCGCCCGCCGCCGTTGACGCCCCGACGTCCGTCGACGGGCCCGGGACGCCGTCGGGCACCCCGGTGGCCGCACCCGCCGTCGCCCGGGTCGTCTGGCCGCTGTCCGGTCGTACCCCGGCGGCGCTGCGCGCCCAGGCGCACCGCCTGCACCACCATCTCACCGACCGGCCCACGGTGCCGATCGGCGATGTCGGCCGTTCGCTGGCCGGCCGCAGCGGCTTCGACCACCGGGCCGTCGTGGTCGGCCGCGACCGTGCGGAACTGCTCGCCGGGCTGGCCGACCTCGCCGACGGCCGTCGCCGGGCGGGACTGGTCACCGGTCGGGCCGACACCGGCACCCTGGGCTTCCTGTTCACCGGGCAGGGCGCGCAACGCCCCGGGATGGGACGCGACCTGTACGACGCCTCGCCGGTCTTCGCCGACGCGTTCGACGAGGTGTGCGCGGAACTCGACAGGCACCTGGACCGGCCGCTGCGCGAGGTCGTCTGGGACGATCCGACCGCGCTGGACCAGACCGGCTACACGCAACCCGCGCTCTTCGCCCTCCAGACGGCGCTCCACCAGCTCACCGTCTCCTTCGGGGTACGCCCCGACTACCTGCTCGGTCACTCCATCGGTGAACTGTCCGCCGGGTACGCCGCCGGGGTCTGGTCCCTGCCCGACGCCTGTCTGCTCGTCGCCGCCCGTGGTCGACTGATGCAGGCAGCGCCGGCCGGCGGCGCGATGCTGGCGATCGCCGCGTCGGAGGACGTGGTGACCGCCCACCTCGCCGACTTCGCCGCACGGCTGGACCTCGCCGCCGTGAACGGCCCGAACGCGGTCGTCGTCTCCGGCGACGCCGACGCCGTCACCGACCTCGCCGCCCGCTTCGACCAGCTCGCCGTCAAGACCCGACGGCTCCGGGTCAGCCACGCCTTCCACTCCGCCCACATGGACCCGGCGCTGGACGAGTTCACCCGCGTCGCGGCCGGCATACCCGCCCGGACTCCCCAGGTGCCGGTGGTGTCGAACGTGTCCGGAAAGCTGGTGCAGGCCGAATACACCGACCCGACGTACTGGGCGGCGCAGATCCGTCGACCCGTCCGTTTCCTCGACGGCCTGCGTACGCTGCGGTCGGCCGGGGTCACCGCGTTCCTGGAACTCGGCCCGGACCCGGTGCTGACCGGGCTGGCCGAGGCGGAGCACGACGCCGGCTCCGGCAGCTCCGACGACACGGCGTACGCCGTCCTGCTGCGGCGGGACCGCGACGAGCCGACGACGGCGTTGACCGCACTGGCCCGGCTGCACTCCCACGGTGTGCCGGTGAACTGGTCCCCACTGTGGCCGGACGCGGACCGCGTCGACCTGCCGACCTACGCGTTCCAGCGGCGACCGTACTGGATCGACACCGCCGCCTCCTCCTCCTCCTCCGCTGCCTCCACCGCCGGCTCCGCCGTGCCGGTCGACGCGCCTCCGTCGACCGCGCCGGAAGAGCCCGCGACCGGGGCGGCGGAGGTCGACCCGGCCAGCTGGGCTGGGCGGCTGTTGGCGCTGCCCGAGCACGAGCGCCGGCCCGCCGCCGAACTGCTCGTACGTCGCCTGGTGGCCGAGACGCTCGACTATGCCGACCTGGCCGACGTCGACGGCAGTCTCACCTTCAAGGAACTCGGCATCACGTCGCTCACCGCCGTGGAACTACGCAACCTCGTGACCGCCGAAACCGGCCAGTCGTTCTCCGCCTCCATGGTCTTCGACTTTCCGACTCCGGTGTTGGTGGCGGAGCGGTTGGTGGGTTTGGTGGTGGGTTTGGGTTCGGGTGTGGGTGTTGCGGGTGTGGGTGTGGGTG
>NZ_JBEZEK010000054.1:0-7365 GCF_040648835.1 Micromonospora sp. NPDC049081
TCAAGCAGGTCGACGGCTGGCACGACATGCCCCTGACCAAGGCCGCCCAGACCGTCCAGGTGTCGGCGTACCCCGACCACTACGCCCAGTGGGAGACCCAGGCCGCCGACCTCGTCGCCCACCACTGGAACAGCTGACCCGCAGCTGACCCGCACGACAACGATGGCCGGCACCCCGCCCGGGGTGCCGGCCATCGGCATGTCCACCGTGTCGCCGTGGTGCCTGCCCTGGGGACCACGAACCGCCTCGGCACGGAGCGTCAGACCGCGCGACGGCCCTCGAAGGCCCGGCCCAGGGTGATCTCGTCGGCGTACTCCAGGTCGCCGCCGACCGGCAGGCCGCTGGCGAGGCGGGTGACCGCGATCCCCATCGGCTTGACCATCAGCGCCAGGTACGTCGCGGTCGCCTCACCCTCGGTGTTCGGGTCGGTGGCGAGGATCAGCTCACGGATCGTCCCCGCGCTGAGCCGGGTCATCAGCTCACGGATCCGCAGGTTGTCCGGGCCGATCCCCTCCAGCGGATTGATCGCCCCGCCGAGCACGTGGTAGCGGCCCCGGAACTCACCGGTCCGCTCGATCGCCACCACGTCCTTCGGTTCCTCGACCACGCAGATCACCTCGTCGGTGCGGCGCGGGTCGCGGCAGATGCGGCACTGCTCCGACTCGGCGACGTTGAAGCAGGTGGTACAGAACCGGACCAGGTCCTTGACCTTGCGCAACGCCCCGGCCAGCCGGGTGACGTCGGCCGGGTCCGCCGACAGGACGTGGAACGCGATCCGCTGGGCGCTCTTCGGGCCGACGCCCGGCAGCCGCCCCAACTCGTCGATCAGGTCCTGGATGGCACCCTCGTACATCGGCGGGTCAGAATCCGGGCAGGCCGAGGCCGCCCATGCCGCCGGCCACCGGACCCATCTTCTGGTCGGTCAGCTCCTTGGCCGCCTCGGCGGCGTTGTGCAGGGCCGCGACGACCAGGTCCTCCAGGGTCTCGACGTCCTCCGGGTCGACCGCCTTCGGGTCGATCCTGATGCCCTTGACCTCACCGGAGCCGGAGACGGTCGCGGTGACCAGCCCACCACCGGCGGTGCCGGTCACCTCGGCCTCGGCCAACTCGGCCTGCGCTTTGGCGATCTGCTGCTGCATCTTCTGCGCCTGCTTCAGCATCTGCTGCATGTTCGGCTGTCCACCTGGGCGCACGGATGGCTCCTTCTCGCACTCGTCTGCTCGGCCGCGCCCAGCCTAGTCGGGGGCGACCGGTGGTCCGGTCCGGGGAACGGCGCGTCAGCGCGCGTCCACCTCGTCGATCTTCTCGGCACCGAACGCCTCACGGAGCAACTGCACCGCCTGCTCCTCACTCGACTGCCGGGCGGTCCGCTCGTCGATCACCTCGTCCAGCGGTTCGTCACCCGGGTCGAACCCCTCGTAGGCGGGAGTGGCCCGGGTCGCGCCCGCCGGTGCCCCACCGGCACGGACCGGACCGTCGTAGTCCGGGTCGTACGGCGGCTCGCCCGCCCACTCCGCGTCGGCGGTCCTGCGTCCCGCCGGGACGGCCCGAGGTCCCTTACCCGCCGCAGCCGCCCGCGCCGCCGCGATCGCGCTGCTCACCGGCGCACCGGTGGCCCCGGCCGTCGCCGGCTGCGGTGTCGGCGGCGGACCGGCCGGTCTGGGTACGGCGGGCGCAGCGGGCACCGCCGGGGCGGCTGCCGTCGCGGTCGCCGTCGCCCCACCGGGGCGGGCCGGTTCGGGCCACTCGTCGGATGCGGCGCTGGCGGACCCGCCGGGGCGGGCCGGTTCGGGCCAGCCCTCGTCGTCGCCCCCACCGACCGCGTCGGCCGGGGTGGCTGCGCTGCCCGCCCTGCCCACCTGGTCGGGCGGCCCACCCGGTGACCGTGCCGCACCGCCGCCGCCAGCCGCACCGTTTCGGGCGGTAAGGCCAGGCGAACCGCCCGGTGCGCTAGGGCCGGACGGGCCGGTGGACCCGGCCGGGTTGCCGCCGGACGGGCCGGACGGGTTGCCGCCGGACGGGCCGGACGAAGCGCCGCTGACCGGCCCGGCCGGTGCCGTGGGTGGGGCGGGTGCCGGTCGGGGCGGGGCGGCAGCAGGGCGGGACGGAGCGCCGGACGACGCGCCACCCCGTTCACCGGCCACCTCGCAGCGGATCTGCCACCGACCGCCGAACTCCTCGTACAGCGCTTCGAGGAGGAGGTCCGGCTCGGCGGAGAGAGCCTGGGCGTGGAACGGGTACCGGAACGTGAGCAGGAGGGACTGCCCGTCGACCTCCCGGACGGTGGCCTCCCGCGCCCAGGCGGCCACCTTTTTGCTCTTCCGGCCGACCTTGCCGACCACGTCCGGCCACACCCGGCGTACCGCGACGGCGTCGAGGGCACCGGGTGTCGCAGCACCCGGACGAGGCGGCTCGGGGGTGGCCGGGTCGGGCATGACGGCCGAGGGCGGCACCCGACGGGCCGCCGGGTCGGGGTCACCGACGCCCGGACCACCGGCCGTCGGGATGGAGCCGTCAGTCGCGGGCCCGCCGACAGTGGGGACGGAGTCGTCCCGGGGCGGGCCGGTGGGGGCGGGCGGGGTGGGCCCGCTGGGCCGGGAAGCGGCCGACGCGGCAGCGGCGCGGGCGGCAGCCGCCCCGGACAGCGCATCGGCAGCCGCCGGGCCGGCGGTCTGCGGGTCGGACGCGGCGGCAGCCGCGCCCGGGGCGGGAGGCTCCTGGCGTACCGCAGGAGTGGGGGTGGGGGATGCGGAGCCGGCGGGGGCCGGCGGCAGCTCCCCGCCACCCAGGGTGAGCCGGCGCTCCATCCGTTCGAGGCGCTGGAGCAGGGCGCCGGTGGCGTCGTCGACGCCGGGGAGCAGCATCCGGGCGCAGATCAGCTCCAGCAGCAGCCGGGGCGCGGTGGTGCCGCGCATGTCGACCAGACCGTTGTGCACGATGTCGGCGCACCGGGACAGGGTCGCCGGGCCGAGCCGCTGGGCCTGGGCGGCCATCCGTTCGATCTGGTCGGCCGGGCCGTCGATCAGGCCCTTGCCGGCGGCGTCCGGCACCTGCTGGAGCACGATCAGGTCGCGCAGTCGTTCGAGCAGGTCGGAGGCGAACCGGCGCGAATCGTGCCCGGCTTCGGCCACCCGGTCGACGGTGGCGTACGCCGCCGCGCCGTCCCCGGCGGCCAACGCGTCGCACATCTCGTCGATCAACGCGGCGTCGGTGACGCCGAGCAGCGCGGCGGCCCGGGGATAGGTGACCCCCTCCGGGCCGGCGCCCGCGATGAGCTGGTCGAGCACGGAGAGGCTGTCCCGGGCGCTGCCACCACCGGCGCGCACCACCAGCGGGAAGACCGCCGGGTCGACCGTGACGCCCTCGGCCTGGGTGAGCTGCTCCAGGTACGGCCGGAGCACCTTCGGCGGGATCAGCCGGAACGGGTAGTGGTGGGTCCGCGACTTGATCGTGCCGAGGACCTTCTCCGGCTCGGTCGTGGCGAAGATGAACTTGACGTACTCCGGGGGCTCCTCGACCAGCTTGAGCAGGGCGTTGAAGCCGGCCGACGAGACCATGTGCGCCTCGTCGATGACATAGATCTTGAAGCGGCTCTGGGCCGGCGCGAAGAACGCCTTCTCCCGCAGCTCACGGGCGTCGTCGACACCACCGTGGCTGGCCGCGTCGATCTCGATGACGTCGATCGAGCCGGAGCCGTCGACGGCCAGCGACCGGCACGAGGCACACTGCCCACACGGCTCCGGGGTCGGACCCTGCTCGCAGTTGAGCGAACGGGCCAGGATCCGGGCGCTGGAGGTCTTGCCGCAGCCCCGGGGACCGGAGAACAGGTAGGCGTGGTTGAGCCGCCCGCTGCGCAGCGCCTGCGACAACGGCTCGGTGACGTGCTCCTGGCCGATGACCTCGGCGAAGGTGCGCGGCCGGTACTTGCGGTAGAGCGCCAGCGTCACTCGCCCCGCCTCCTCTCGACCGAGCCATTCTGCGCCGGTCGGGCGCGGGTGACCACCCACCACCCCGGGACCCGACCCGCAGGTACGGTACCGGTGGGCGGAGACAAAAAGGCCTCCCGTGCACCCGGCAGAGCTCGCTTATCCTTGCTGCCTTCCGGCCCTGGGGAGGTTCACGAGATACCGCCGCACGGGAGGTAACGCCCACCCTACCCGACCCCTCGTGGATCTTCGGGGGGTGGTGGGGTGGCCCGGCCCGCGGAGACCTGTATCCTGGCTCGCGGAGGATTCGCCTAGAGGCCTAGGGCGCACGCTTGGAAAGCGTGTTGGGATAAAACCCTCACGAGTTCGAATCTCGTATCCTCCGCTCGCCTGAGCAGCACCAATGTCAGGGCCGGCCCCACGGGGACCGGCCCTGAACCGTCTCTACCGTCGCTCTCGTCTCAGTTGCCCTGTTCCGGCTGGTCAGGTGGCGGCTTGGTGATCCTCTCCCCCGGCCCGGTCGGCGGGTCGCCCCAGAGCAGTCCGCCGAGTTGCTGCGCGATGTCCCGACGTACCTGGTCGGTCATGTGCTGGTAGCGGACGGCCATGGCCGAGTTCGACCAGCCCATGATGCCCATCACGGCGCGGCCGGAGACGCCGAGTACCAGGAGCGCGGTGGCGGCGGTGTGGCGGGCGTCGTGTAGCCGGCCGTCCCGCACTCCGGCGAGCGTGAGTAGCCGTTTCCATTCGTCGTAGTCCGTTGCCTGGTGGATCGCCTCGCCGGTCGGCGAGGCGAACACCCAGCCCTCTCGCGCCAGAGCTGGGCTACCACGAAGGGTGGACCTCACCAGTATGGCAGCGAAGAAGTGAACAGCGGTTGGTGGTGTCGACACCCACCACGGTGCGGTCATCGACAGCATGCGCGGACTTCTGGCTGGCGCCGCGTTCCCCGCGAACAGGAGCGATTGCTCGGATCTGCTCCACTGGATGCGCTTCGTCGGCCGCCTGGTCGCGGTGGGCATTGAGAGAACCGGTAGCTATGTGCTGGGCTGGCCCGCCACCTGACCGGCGAGAACATCAACGTTGTGGAAGCGGACCGTCCTGACCGACGAATCAAGGGCAAGTCCGACCCAATCGACGCCATAGAGCCACCCTCGCCGGCACCGCCATGGGTCGCCCCGAAGACCCCGTATCGGTCCGGTCCGCGCCCGACGGTCGCCTGCCAGTGCGCGGTCTAGGCCCGCAAGGCCGCGATCAACCAGATTCGGAGGGCGGTCGCCGCTCCCTGGAAGCGCTCCGGGCCGAGCAGGCCAAGCTCAGCGCCGCTGTTCTGGATCGTCTGGGACGTCTACACCGCCCTCGGCGCGGGCTTCGCCGCCCTGACCCCTTGACCTCAGGAGAAGCATCGGGATGGAAGACGTAGTGCAGTGTCGGCACTAGCGAAAGGTCACCGGTGAGGGTTGAATAGAAACCCGGAACGGAGACCTTCATTCGAACGGCACGAAAAGGCTAGGTTATGCTATTCACGTCAGTATCTGTCCGAAACTTCCGCTCAATAGCTAGTTCTGGACGCATTCCGCTCGGCCCAATCACGTTACTCGTTGGTCGCAACAACGCAGGAAAGTCAGCTTTAGTGCGCGCCATCTATCTCGCACAGGATGGCGCACCGACGAGCGCTCGGGACGTACGAATCGGCTCCCAGTTATTCGACGTTGAACTAGAACTAGGTTCTTGGCACACGTTCATCGAGGAGGGGTCCAAGACTCGCCGAACTAGCCGAGTTCCGGTCGGCGATACCCTGACCTTGAGAGGCAGTGAAGTTGTCCAGGGAGTGGTTTACCGAAATAACGCGAAATTCACGGTGAATCGCGCATCAAACATCGAGCCACGCAATGCAATCTATCCGGTCCTTGCCACCCGGCGCCAACAGCATTACGAGGAGCAGGTCAGGCGAGAAGCGGCAATAACCGTGGTTCCGACCGACTCAAATCTGGTCTCCCGAGTTATGGCACTTGCCACTTCAGATATTCCCGAAGCGCAGACTTTTCGCCAGGCATGCAATGACGTTCTCGGCGTCAGGCTTAACGTCTTCACCACTGAGCACGGCCAGCAAAGTGTAGGCATCCAAATCGACAGGTTCACCGATATACCGTTGAGTGCCATGGGGGCAGGAATTACGAGCGCGCTCAACTTGATTCTCAGCCTAAGCACAAGCCGAAACAAGCTATTCCTAATTGAAGAGCCGGAAAACGACTTGCATCCGCAAGCACTGAAGGCATTACTGGATATCATACTTCAAGCCTCGAACGATAACCAATTCATTATCACAACCCACAGCAGTGTCGTTCTAACTAGGCTCGGCTCGGCGCTTGATTCTGTGGTTATCCACACGACGAGCGACGGCAGGACTCCGCCGACTACCTCCTTCGAGGTCATCGATTCCCCTTCAGGCAGGATTTCGATAATGCAGGACCTTGGATACGAGCTAGCCGACCTCGAACTTGGTGAGGGATGGCTGATATTTGAGGAGTCGAGCGCCGAGCGATTGGCGCGCGAATTCCTCATTCCGTGGTTCGCGCCCCGGCTGGTCCGCTTGAGAACCTTGGCCGCAAGTGGCACCTCCCGCCTCCGGCCAATCGTGCAGGATTTCTTCGAACTATTTCTCTTTGCGCACCTGGAACCTATGTACCGTGGTCGCGCGTGGGTTATCGCGGACGGAGACGAGTCTGGCGTACGAGTAATTCGGGACCTTAAAGCCAAGTTTCCAACATGGCACAGCGATCGATTCGTCAACCTCAAAAATACCGATTTCGAGCGTTACTATCCGGAGCCATTCAAGGCCGAGTCCGAGCAAGCCCTGTCGACAGCAGACAAACAGCGCCGCCGAGAGGCGAAACGCATATTGTTACACAGGGTACTAACCTGGATTGGCGAAGACGAAGATCGAGCAAAAGAAGCATTCAGTGAATCCGCTCATGAGGTTGTCCAAAGACTGCGTGAGATCGAAGAAACTGTCGTCTCCCTTGGTCGAATTCCTTCGTATCCCGCAGTCGTATCTCCTAAAGAGGCTGAGGCTCAACGCAGCTATCCGCAGCAAGCAACCGCGCAACTTCGGTCCGTTCCGGCCGAGCAGTTGAGCGAGGTGCCAACAGACACCCGGAGCGGTCCGATCGCGGATTAGGGCATCAGCCGACCGGATCGCCCCATGTGATGATGCCTGGCGGCCGGCAAAGCAGCGAGTCTGTGTGCAAGGGAGCGCAGAATCTCAGCTCTACCAACTGACGGTAGTAACAGGGTTCCGGTTGGACCACCTCCGACGAGGGCCCGGGCCTGGGATGGCCGGAGCTAGTGCCTCGTCTTTGAACGTTGGTCGGGTAATGCGTCGGTTCTGAGGATGGATCGGGCAGGCTGTCTCCCAGCACTCGTGGTGGGAGGTGGT
>NZ_JBEZEK010000055.1:0-5218 GCF_040648835.1 Micromonospora sp. NPDC049081
TGGTGTGTGGTTGTTCTTTGAGAACTCAACAGGGTGCTTGATAAGCCAGTGCCAATTATGATTTATACCCCGCACTGGGCAGACCTTCGGGTTTGTTTGGTGGGGATTCCTTTGGCAACATTTGTTTGTTGTCAGGATGCTGTTCAACAGGTTTTTGTTGGAGAGTTTGATCCTGGCTCAGGACGAACGCTGGCGGCGTGCTTAACACATGCAAGTCGAGCGGAAAGGCCCTTCGGGGTACTCGAGCGGCGAACGGGTGAGTAACACGTGAGCAACCTGCCCTAGGCTTTGGGATAACCCTCGGAAACGGGGGCTAATACCGAATATTACCTCTTGTCGCATGGTGGGGGGTGGAAAGTTTTTCGGCCTGGGATGGGCTCGCGGCCTATCAGCTTGTTGGTGGGGTGATGGCCTACCAAGGCGACGACGGGTAGCCGGCCTGAGAGGGCGACCGGCCACACTGGGACTGAGACACGGCCCAGACTCCTACGGGAGGCAGCAGTGGGGAATATTGCACAATGGGCGGAAGCCTGATGCAGCGACGCCGCGTGAGGGATGACGGCCTTCGGGTTGTAAACCTCTTTCAGCAGGGACGAAGCGTAAGTGACGGTACCTGCAGAAGAAGCACCGGCCAACTACGTGCCAGCAGCCGCGGTAAGACGTAGGGTGCGAGCGTTGTCCGGATTTATTGGGCGTAAAGAGCTCGTAGGCGGCTTGTCGCGTCGACCGTGAAAACTTGGGGCTCAACCCCAAGCCTGCGGTCGATACGGGCAGGCTAGAGTTCGGTAGGGGAGACTGGAATTCCTGGTGTAGCGGTGAAATGCGCAGATATCAGGAGGAACACCGGTGGCGAAGGCGGGTCTCTGGGCCGATACTGACGCTGAGGAGCGAAAGCGTGGGGAGCGAACAGGATTAGATACCCTGGTAGTCCACGCTGTAAACGTTGGGCGCTAGGTGTGGGGGGCCTCTCCGGTTCTCTGTGCCGCAGCTAACGCATTAAGCGCCCCGCCTGGGGAGTACGGCCGCAAGGCTAAAACTCAAAGGAATTGACGGGGGCCCGCACAAGCGGCGGAGCATGCGGATTAATTCGATGCAACGCGAAGAACCTTACCTGGGTTTGACATGGCCGCAAAACTTGCAGAGATGTAAGGTCCTTCGGGGGCGGTCACAGGTGGTGCATGGCTGTCGTCAGCTCGTGTCGTGAGATGTTGGGTTAAGTCCCGCAACGAGCGCAACCCTCGTTCGATGTTGCCAGCGCGTTATGGCGGGGACTCATCGAAGACTGCCGGGGTCAACTCGGAGGAAGGTGGGGATGACGTCAAGTCATCATGCCCCTTATGTCCAGGGCTTCACGCATGCTACAATGGCCGGTACAATGGGTTGCGATACCGTGAGGTGGAGCGAATCCCAAAAAGCCGGTCTCAGTTCGGATCGGGGTCTGCAACTCGACCCCGTGAAGTCGGAGTCGCTAGTAATCGCAGATCAGCAACGCTGCGGTGAATACGTTCCCGGGCCTTGTACACACCGCCCGTCACGTCACGAAAGTCGGCAACACCCGAAGCCGGTGGCCCAACCCTTGTGGAGGGAGCCGTCGAAGGTGGGGCTGGCGATTGGGACGAAGTCGTAACAAGGTAGCCGTACCGGAAGGTGCGGCTGGATCACCTCCTTTCTAAGGAGCACCATCCAGTGAAAGCTGGTATGGAGCCCGCGACCTGCGTATGTCGGGTCGGGGTGCTCGGATGGCGGAGACACTGGCCAGTTTTTCCTTGGCAACGGCCGCGATGATCTAGTACAGCTGCCCTTTTGGGGGTGGTGGGAATGGTCGGGCGGTGCGGCTGGGGGAGGGCGGTAAGCACCCTGTTGGGTCCTGAAGGAACAACCTTTGGTTGTTTTTTCGGAGCCTTTGGATGAGCGGAAGCTTGTTGAAGGTTGCCAGGCATGGCCTGGTCTCGCATACCGGATTCTGTTCTGCCTGTGGGTGGGGTGGGGTTGCTGGTGTGGGGCTTGTGGGTTGTGGGTTGGTTGTTTGTTGAGAATTGCACAGTGGACGCGAGCATCTTTGTGGTCAAGTTGTCAAGGGCGAACGGTGGATGCCTTGGCACCAGGAGCCGATGAAGGACGTGGGAGGCCGCGATAGGCCTGGGGGAGCTGTCAACCAAGCTGTGATCCCAGGGTGTCCGAATGGGGAAACCTGGCACCAGTCATGTGGTGTCACCTGCACCTGAACACATAGGGTGTATGGGGGGAACGCGGGGAAGTGAAACATCTCAGTACCCGTAGGAAGAGAAAACAAATTAGTGATTCCGTGAGTAGTGGCGAGCGAAAGCGGATTGAGGCTAAACCGGTTGCGTGTGATACCTGTCAGGGGTTGCGTGGTCGGGGTTGTGGGACCCTGCTGAACAAGCTGACACTTGTTCGAGGAGTTATCAAGTTAGTGGCTAGTCGAACAGTCTGGAATGGCTGACCGTAGACGGTGAGAGTCCGGTAGGTGAAAGTTGCTGACCTTCTGTGGGTGTTCCCGAGTAGCGGCGGACCCCTGAAATCTGCCGTGAATCTGCCAGGACCACCTGGTAAGCCTAAATACTTCCTGGTGACCGATAGCGGACGAGTACCGTGAGGGAATGGTGAAAAGTACCCCGGGAGGGGAGTGAAATAGTACCTGAAACCGTTCGCCTACAATCCGTCGGAGCCTTGCGGGGTGACGGCGTGCCTTTTGAAGAATGAGCCTGCGAGTTAGTGGCATGTGGCGAGGTTAACCCGTGTGGGGGAGCCGTAGCGAAAGCGAGTCTGAATAGGGCGTCGTAGTCGCATGTTCTAGACCCGAAGCGGAGTGATCTAGCCATGGGCAGGCTGAAGCGCGGGTAAGACCGCGTGGAGGGCCGAACCCACCAACGTTGAAAAGTTGGGGGATGACCTGTGGTTAGGGGTGAAAGGCCAATCAAACTCCGTGATAGCTGGTTCTCCCCGAAATGCATTTAGGTGCAGCGTCGCGTGTTTCTTGCCGGAGGTAGAGCACTGGATGGTCTAGGGGGCCCACAAGCTTACCGAAATCAGCCAAACTCCGAATGCCGGTAAGTGAGAGCGCGGCAGTGAGACTGCGGGGGATAAGCTTCGTAGTCGAGAGGGAAACAGCCCAGATCACCAGCTAAGGCCCCTAAGCGTGTGCTAAGTGGAAAAGGATGTGGGGTCGCATAGACAACCAGGAGGTTGGCTTAGAAGCAGCCACCCTTTAAAGAGTGCGTAATAGCTCACTGGTCAAGTGGTTCCGCGCCGACAATGTAGCGGGGCTCAAGCACACCGCCGAAGCTGTGGCACTCACATTTTACTTCGCATCTCCTTGATGGGGTGTGCAGGTGTGTGGGTGGGTAGGGGAGCGTCGTGCCGGGGGTGAAGCAGCGGGGTGACCCAGTTGTGGACGCGGCACGAGTGAGAATGCAGGCATGAGTAGCGAAAGAAGGGTGAGAAACCCTTCCGCCGGATGACCAAGGGTTCCAGGGCCAGGCTAATCCGCCCTGGGTGAGTCGGGACCTAAGGCGAGGCCGAGAGGCGTAGTCGATGGACAACGGGTTGATATTCCCGTACCCGCGAAAGAGCGCCCGTGATGAACCTTATTGTGCTAACTGCCCGAGCTGTTTGAGGTCTTCGGACTGAGGATGGTGAGCGTGGGAACCTGGTGGGTAGTAGTCAAGCGATGGGGTGACGCAGGAAGGTAGCTGAGCCCGGCCGGTGGTTGTGCCGGGGTAAGCGTGTAGGCCGTGTTGTAGGCAAATCCGCAACACATGGGGCTGAGACGTGATGCCGAGCCGATTCAGGTGAAGTCAGTGATCCTATGCTGCCGAGAAAAGCCTCTAGCGAGTTCTTAGCGGCCCGTACCCCAAACCGACACAGGTGGTCAGGTAGAGAATACCGAGGCGATCGGGCGAACTGTGGTTAAGGAACTCGGCAAATTGCCCCCGTAACTTAGGGAGAAGGGGGGCCGGAGACGTGAAGCCCCGTGCGGGTGGAGCGTTGTATGGCCGCAGAGAGCAGGGGGAAGCGACTGTTTACTAAAAACACAGGTCCATGCGAAGAAGTAATTCGATGTATATGGACTGACGCCTGCCCGGTGCTGGAACGTTAAGGGGACCTGTTAGCTCTTCGGGGCGAAGCGGAGAACTTAAGCGCCAGTAAACGGCGGTGGTAACTATAACCATCCTAAGGTAGCGAAATTCCTTGTCGGGTAAGTTCCGACCTGCACGAATGGCGTAACGACTTCCCCACTGTCTCAACCACAGGCCCGGCGAAATTGCATTACGAGTAAAGATGCTCGTTACGCGCGGCAGGACGGAAAGACCCCGGGACCTTTACTATAGCTTGACATTGGTATCTGAATGGGCTTGTGTAGGATAGGTGGGAGCCGGTGAAACCTGTACGCCAGTATGGGTGGAGGCAATCTTGAAATACCACTCTGGTTGATTTGGGTATCTAACTTCGGACCGTTATCCGGTTCAGGGACAGTGTCTGGTGGGTAGTTTAACTGGGGCGGTTGCCTCCTAAAGGGTAACGGAGGCGCCCAAAGGTTCCCTCAGCCTGGTTGGCAATCAGGTGTTGAGTGCAAGTACACAAGGGAGCTTGACTGTGAGACTGACAGGTCGAGCAGGGACGAAAGTCGGGACTAGTGATCCGGCACTTGCGAGTGGAAGCGGTGTCGCTCAACGGATAAAAGGTACCCCGGGGATAACAGGCTGATCTTCCCCAAGAGTCCATATCGACGGGATGGTTTGGCACCTCGATGTCGGCTCGTCGCATCCTGGGGCTGTAGCAGGTCCCAAGGGTTGGGCTGTTCGCCCATTAAAGCGGTACGCGAGCTGGGTTTAGAACGTCGTGAGACAGTTCGGTCCCTATCCGCCGTGCGCGTAGGATACTTGAGAAGGGCTGTCCCTAGTACGAGAGGACCGGGACGGACGAACCTCTGGTGTGCCAGTTGTCCCGCCAGGGGCACGGCTGGTTAGCTACGTTCGGAAGGGATAACCGCTGAAAGCATCTAAGCGGGAAGCCTGCTTCAAGATGAGGTATCCCACCCCACTTTGTGGGGGTAAGGCCCCCAGCTAGACGACTGGGTTGATAGGCCGGAAATGTAAGCCCGGTAACGGGTTCAGTTGACCGGTACTAATAGGCCGAGGACTTGACTACGAAGCTGCTACGCGTCCACTGTGCAACTCTGAACAAACACCAAACA
>NZ_JBEZEK010000056.1:0-4714 GCF_040648835.1 Micromonospora sp. NPDC049081
TGGTGGTGCCGACGTTGCGTCGGGGTGAGGGTGGTGTGGGTCGGGTGTTGTTGTCGTTGGGTGAGGCGTTTGTTGCGGGGGTGGGGGTTGATTGGGGTCGGGTCGTTCCGGAGGCTGTCCGGGTCGACCTGCCCACCTACCCCTTCCAGGGCCGCCACTACTGGCTGAACCCGACCGCACCCGGCGGGGCCGACGTCTCGCACGCCGGTCTGACCGCCGTCACCCACCCGCTGCTCGGCGCGGTCGTCGAGCTGGCCGGCAGCGCCGTCACCGGGCTCACCGGCACCCTCTCCCTCGCCGCCCAGCCCTGGCTGGCCGAGCACGCCGTCGGCGACACCGTGCTGCTGCCCGGCACCGCGTTCGTCGAGATGGCGCTGCGTGCGGGCGACGAGGTCGGCTGCGACCACGTCGACGAGCTGACCCTCCAGGCGCCCCTGGTGCTGACCGACCGCACGCCGGTGCACGTCCGGGTGGAGATCGACGAGCCGGCCGGGGACGGTCGCCGCGAGGTGAGCATCCACTCCCGGGCCGCCGACGTCGACCTCGGTACCGCCTGGACCTGCCACGCCACCGGCACGCTGGCCCCCGAAGCCACCGACCCCGCCGCCCCGGCGCACCCTGCGGTGTGGCCGCCCCAGGGAGCCACCGCCGTGGACGTGCGCGACGCGTACGACGAACTGGCCGACGGCGGCTACCGCTACGGTCCCACCTTCCAGGGGCTGACCGCGATGTGGCAGCGCGGTGACGAGGTGTTCGCCGACGTGCTGCTCCCGGAGGCGGCCCACGCCGACGCCGCCTGCTTCGGCCTGCACCCGGCGCTGCTGGACGCGGCGCTGCACGCGGTGCTCATCCGTGACCGGCTGGCCGGCAGGGACGACCTGCGGTTGCCGTTCGCCTGGCAGGGCGTCACGCTCGCCGCCGCCGGGGCCTCGATGCTGCGGCTGTCGCTGCGTCCCACCGCGACCGGGGCGATCACCCTGACCGCCGCCGACGGCGCCGGCCAGCCGGTGCTCACCGTCGAGTCGTTGACCTTCCGCGAGGTCGACCCGGCCCGACTCGGCACGGCCGCCCGGCCCGACGCGCCCCCGTTGTACGGCCTCGACTGGGTCACCGAGCCCACCGCCGACCCGTCGCCGCTGCGGTGCGCCCTGCTCGGGCCGGACCCGTTCGGTCTGGGCGCGGTGCTGACCGACGTCGACCACTACGCCGATCTGCCCGCCCTGGTGGCCGCCGGACGGCAGGTCGACGTCGTCGTGGTGACCCGGCCCGACGCCCCGCAGGGCCCGGCCGTCGACGCGGCGCACGGTGCCGCCAGCTGGGCGCTCACCCTGGCCCAGGAGTGGCTCGCCACCGAGGACCTGGCCGACGCCCGGCTCGCCGTGGTGAGCCGGTACGCGGTCACCACCGACGCGGGCACGACCGTGTCCCCGCCGGCCCAGGCCACCGCCTGGGGGCTGCTGCGCTCGGCGCGGACCGAGAACCCGGGCCGGTTCCTCCTGCTCGACCTGGACGACGACCCCCGTTCGCTGACTGCGCTGCCGGCCGCCCTCGCCACCGACCGGTCCGAACTGGCCGTCCGCGGCGGGGAGCTGCGGGTGCCCCGGCTGTCCCCGGTGCGCCCCGGCGTGCTGCCGGTGTCCGGGGGCGACTGGCGACTGGACGGCACCGGGTCGGGCAGCGTGGACGGTCTCACCATCGTGGCGGGGCAGACCCCGGTCACCGGGTCGGCCGCCCTCGCCCCGCACGAGGTCCGGATCGCGGTACGGGCCGCCGGCCTGAACTTCCGTGACGTCCTGATCACCCTCGGCGTCTACCCCGGCGAGGCCCGGATGGGCATCGAGGGTGCCGGTGTGGTGACCGAGACCGGCACGGCGGTCACCGACCTGCGGCCCGGTGACCGGGTGATGGGCATGGTGGCGGAGTCGTTCGCCGGCACCGCCACCGTGGACCACCGGCTGCTCGTGCCGATCCCGGCCGGTTGGTCGTATGCCCAGGCCGCCGCGGTACCGATCGTCTTCGCGACCGCCTACTACGGACTCGTCCACCTGGGCGGCCTACGCGCCGGGGAGTCGGTGCTGATCCACGCCGCAGCCGGTGGCGTCGGGATGGCCGCCGTGCAGCTGGCCCACCAGCTCGGCGCAACGGTGTACGCCACGGCCAGCCCCGCCAAATGGGCGGCGGTACGGGCCCTCGGCGTCCCCGCCGAGCGGATCGCCTCGTCGCGTACCGACGGGTTCGAGGCGACCTTCCGGGCCGCTGCCCCGGGTGGCGTCGACGTCGTGTTGAACAGCCTGGCCGGCGACCTGCTCGACGCGTCGTTGCGCCTGCTCGCCGACGGCGGCCGGTTCGTCGAGATGGGCAAGACCGACCTGCGTGACCCGGACCGGGTCGCCGGGAACCACCCCGGCCGCCGTTACCAGGCGTTCGACCTGATCGAGGTCGGTCGCCAGGACCCGGACCTGATCCAGCACATCCTGACCGAGATCGTCGACCGCTTCGCCCGGGGGACGCTGACCCACCTGCCGTCGAGGTGCTGGGACGTCCGGTCGGCCGCCGACGCGTTCCGCCAGCTCAGCCAGGCCCGCCAGATCGGCAAGGCGGTGCTGACCGTACCGGCCGCCTGGGACCCCGACGGCACCGTCCTGATCACCGGGGGCACCGGTACGCTCGGCGGCCTGCTCGCCCGCCACCTGGTCACCCGCCACGGCATGCGGCACCTGCTGCTGGCCAGCCGCCGTGGCCCGGCGGCCCCCGGCGCCGCCGAGCTGGTCGGCGAACTCACCGGCCTCGGGGCGACGGTCGAGGTCGCCGCCGTCGACGTGGCCGACCGGGACGCCCTGGACGCCCTGCTGGCCGGTGTCCCGGCGGCGCACCCGTTGACGGCCGTGGTGCACACCGCCGGGGTGCTCGACGACGCCCTGGTCCCCGCGTTGACCGACGAGCGGGTCGCGGCGGTGCTGCGTGCCAAGGCCGACGCCGCGTGGCACCTGCACGAGGCCACCCGCCACCGTGACCTGGCCGGGTTCGTCCTCTTCTCCTCCATCATGGGTCTGCTCGGCAACGCCAGCCAGGCCAACTATGCCGCGGCGAACGTGTTCCTGGACGAGCTGGCCCACGCCCGCCGTGCCGAGGGACTCCCGGCGACCGCCCTGGCCTGGGGCTTCTGGGACCAGCGCAGTGAGATGACCGGGCAGCTCGGTGACATCGACGTGGCCCGGATCGCCCGCCTCGGCCTGGCCCCGCTGACCGTCGAGGACGGCCTGGCCCTGTTCGACGCCGCGCTCACCGCCGACCGGCCGACGGCCGTCCCGGCCCGGCTCGCCCTCGACGCCCTGCGCTCGCCGGCGGCCGCTGCCGTCCCGGAGCTGCTCACCAGCCTGGTGGGTCGGCGTGAGCGTCGGGTCGCGGCGGCCCGGGTGACGGGCAACGCCCTGGCCGAACAGCTCATCGCGCTGCCCACCGCGGAAGGCGACCAGTTGCTGGTCGAGCTGGTCCGGCAGACCGCCGCCGCGGTGCTCGGTCACGCCTCCGCCGCCCAGGTCCCGGCCCCGGCGAAGTTCAAGGACCTCGGCTTTGACTCGCTCTCCTCGGTGGAGCTGCGTAACCGGCTGAGCGCGGCCACCGGCAGCCGGCTCTCCGCAACCATGGTGTTCGACCACCCCACCCCGACCGCAGTGGCGGCGTACCTCAGGGACGAACTGCTCGGCGGCCGGCCGGCGGTGACGGACGCGCCGCTGCCCACCCGGACCGCGACCGACGACGACCACGTCGCGATCGTCGGCATGGCCTGCCGGCTGCCCGGCGGCGTGGGTTCACCGGACGAGCTGTGGGAGTTGCTGACCACCGGCGGCGACGCGATCGGCGAACCGCCCAACGACCGCGGCTGGGACCTCGTCGACCTCTTCGACGCCGACCCGGACCGTCCCGGCAAGACCTACGTGCTCGACGGCGGGTTCCTGCCCGAGGCGGGGGAGTTCGACGCCGGCTTCTTCGGCATCTCGCCCCGCGAGGCGCTGGCGATGGACCCGCAGCAGCGGCTGCTGCTGGAGACCTCGTGGGAGGCGCTCGAGCGGGCCGGGATCGTGCCGGAGGCCCTGAGCGGCTCTGCCACGGGGGTCTTCGTCGGCGCGCTCGCCCAGGACTACGGCTCACCGCTGCACGAGGTGTCCGAGGGCCTGGACGGGCTGCGCCTCACCGGGAGGTCCACGAGCGTCATCTCCGGGCGCGTCGCCTACGCACTGGGCCTGCAGGGCCCGGCGGTGACTGTGGACACGGCGTGTTCGTCGTCGTTGGTGGCGTTGCACCAGGCGGTGGGGGCGTTGCGGTCGGGTGAGGTGTCGTTGGCGCTGGCCGGTGGGGTGTCGGTGATGGCGACCCCCGGCATGTTCGTCGAGTTCTCGCGGCAGCGCGGTCTGTCGGTGGACGGCCGCTGCAAGGCGTTCTCGTCGTCGGCGGACGGCACGGGCTGGGGTGAGGGTGTCGGGGTCGTCGTGTTGGAGCGGTTGTCGGACGCGCGTCGGAACGGGCACCGGGTGTTGGCTCTGGTGCGGGGTAGTGCGGTGAATCAGGACGGTGCGTCGAATGGTTTGACGGCTCCGCATGGTCCGTCGCAGGAGCGGGTGATTCGTCAGGCGTTGGCGAGTGCGGGGTTGTCGGCGGGTGAGGTGGATGTGGTGGAGGCGCATGGTACGGGGACGAGGTTGGGTGATCCGAT
>NZ_JBEZEK010000057.1:0-3539 GCF_040648835.1 Micromonospora sp. NPDC049081
CCACACTCACCAACCCGCTCCGCAAACACCGGAGACGAATCCAACAACTCCACCGCCATCCCCACCCACTGCGAACCCTGCCCCGGGAACACGAAGACCGTGCCGCCCTGCAGCACACCGGGGGCGGTACCGTTCCCGGCGAACGCCCGCGCCCCGGCGACGAAGTCGCTCCGGTCGCCGACGATCACCGTGCGCCGGTCGAGCAGCGCCCGACCGGTCGCCAGGGCGTACGCGAGGTCACCGGCCCTGACGGACCCGTCGTCCGCGACGTCGGCCACCCGGGCGGCCTGCTCCCGCAGGGCCTGGTCGGTGCGGGCCGACAGCACCCAGGGCAGCAGCTCCGGCTCGGGGACGTCGACCGGTGGTTCCTCGGCCGGGGGCGCCTGTTCGAGGATGACGTGCGCGTTGGTGCCGCTGATGCCGAACGAGGAGACACCGGCGCGGCGGGGCCGTTCCAGTGCCGGCCACGGCTGCGTCTCGGTGAGCAGCCGCACCGCCCCGGCCGACCAGTCCACCTGCGGGGTGGGCTCGTCCACGTGCAGGGTGCGGGGCAGCACCCCGTTGCGCATCGCCAACACCATCTTGATCACGCCCGCGACACCAGCCGCGCCCTGGGTGTGGCCGATGTTCGACTTCACCGAGCCGAGCCAGAGCGGCCGGTCCCCGGGCCGTTCCTGCCCGTAGGTGGCCAGCAGCGCCTGCGCCTCGATCGGGTCGCCGAGGGTGGTGCCGGTGCCGTGCGCCTCGACGGCGTCCACCTCGGTGGCCGGGATGCCACCGGCCGCCGCGAGGGCCTGCCGGATCACCCGCTGCTGCGAGGGGCCGTTCGGGGCGGTCAGGCCGTTGGACGCGCCGTCCTGGTTGATCGCCGAACCGCGTACCACCGCGAGGACGTGGTGGCCGTGGCGTTCGGCGTCGGAGAGGCGCTCCAGCAGCAGCATGCCGACGCCCTCGGACATCGCCGTGCCGTCCGCGCCGGCCGCGAAGGACTTGCACCGGTGGTCGGTGGCCAGGCCCCGCTGGAGGCTGAACTCGATGAACGTGTCCGGGGTGGACATGACGGTGACGCCACCGGCCAGGGCGAGCGTGCACTCGCCGGAGCGCAGCGCCTGCGCGGCCAGGTGGATCGCGACCAGCGACGACGAGCACGCGGTGTCGACGCTGACCGCCGGCCCCTCCAGGCCGAGGGTGTAGGCGATCCGGCCGGACGCGACGCTTGCCATGCTGCCGTTGCCCAGGTAACCGGCGAGTTCCTCGGGCACCTCGGGCAGCCGGCTGGCGTAGTCGTGGTACATGACCCCGGCGAAGACACCGGTGAGGCTGCCGCGCAGCGAGTTCGGGTCGATGCCGGCCCGCTCCAGCGCCTCCCACGAGGTTTCCAGCAGCAACCGCTGCTGCGGGTCCATCGCGACCGCCTCACGCGGGCTGATCCCGAAGAAGTCGGGGTCGAAGTCGGCCGCGTCGTAGAGGAAACCACCCTCCATGGCGTACGTCTTGCCGGTCCGGCCGGGCTCCGGGTCGTACATGCCGGCGAGGTCCCAGCCCCGGTCGGTGGGGAACGGGGTGATCGCGTCGGTGCCGTCGGCGAGCAGTCGCCAAAGGTCCTCGGGGGTGCGGACCCCGCCGGGGAAGCGGCAGCTCATCGCCACGATGGCGACGGGTTCGTCGTCGGCGACGGGGGTGGCCACGGTCGGGGCCTGTGGGGTGGCCGCACCGAGGATCCTGGTGTGCAGGTAGTCGGCGAGCGCGGTCGGGTTGGGGTAGTCGAAGACCAGGGTCGCCGGCAGCCGCAGCCCGGTGGCGGTGTTGAGCTTGTTGCGCAGCTCGACGGCGGCCAGCGAGTCGAAGCCGAGTTCCCGGAACGCCCGGGACGGCTCGACGGTGGCCGGGCTGTCGTGGCCGAGCACCCCGGCGACGTTGCCCCGGACCAGGTCGAGCAGGAGCCGCCGCTGGTCGGCGTCGGCGAGGCCGAGCAGTTGCCGGTGCAGTGCCGAACCGCCGACCGGCGTCGGGCCGGTGCCGGCGGCGCGGCGGGCCGGGAGCCGGACCAGGCCCCGGAACAGGGCCGGGAGCTGCTGGCCCTGGGCGCGCAGCGCGGCGGTGTCCAGCCGGATCGGCACCAGCAGCGGCTCGTCGGTGGCGACCGCCGCGTCGAGCAGGGCGAGGCCCTGGTCGGTGCTGATCCCGAGCACGCCGGAGCGGGCCATCCGGGCCACGTCGGCGTCGCCGAGGTGGGCGGTCATCCCGCTGCGTTCCTCCCAGAAGCCCCAGGCCAGGGAGACCGCCGGCAGGCCGAGGGCCCGCCGGTGCGCGGCCAGGGCGTCGACGAAGACGTTCGCGGCGGCGTAGTTGCCCTGCCCGGAGCCGTCGACCACGCCGGCGGCCGAGGAGAACAGCACGAACGCGGACAGCTCGCGGTCCCGGGTGAGGTCGTGCAGGTGCCAGGCCGGGGTGGCCTTGGCCCGCCACACGGTGTCGAGCTGCGCGTCGGTGAACGCGGCGACGGTGCCGTCGTCCAACGCGCCGGTGGTGTGCACGACGGCGGTCAACGCCGGGATGCCGTCCACCAGTGCGGCGACGGCGTCCCGGTCGGCCAGGTCGGCGGCCACCACCTCCACGGAGGCACCCAACGCCACCAACTCGTCCCGCAACTCCACCGCGCCCGGCGCGGTCAACCCACGCCGCGAGGTCAGCACCAGGTCACGCACCCCGTGCACCTCCACCAGGTGCCGGGCCACCAGCGCGCCCAGCACACCGGTGCCACCGGTCACCAGCACCGAACCGTCGGCCCGCCACGGCTGCGCCGTGGTGGTCGCACGGGCCAGACGCGGCACCCGCACCTGACCGTCCCGCAGCGACAACTCCGGCTCACCGGTCCCCACCGCCGCCAGAATCTCCTCCACCGGAGTCTCCGGGTCGGCATCCACCAGCACGAACTGACCCGGGTTCTCCACCTGCGCGGCCCGGACCAGACCCCAGACCGGGGCGTGGGCCAGGTCGGTGACCTGGTCGGCCGCACCGTCGGTGAGCACCACCAGCCGGGACTCGGCCAACCGGGGGTCGGCCAGCCAGCGCTGGAGCATCGCGAGCGCCGCACCGACCGCAGCCCGCCCGGCCACCTCGACGTCCCCCGCCGGCCCCGCCGTGGTGGCCGGGTCGAGGGCGGCGTCCTGGTGGGGGAGTCGGGCGAGCACCAGCTCCGGTACGTCGTCGGCGAGGTCCTCCAGGTGGGCCCAGGAAGGTGCCGCAGCGGCGGCCACCGGCACGGCGGTCCAGTCGATCCGGTAGAGGTTGCCCTCGGTGGGGGCGGTAGTGAGCTGCACCGGCCGGGACACCAGGGAACCGATCTCGGCGACCGGCGCACCGGTCGGGTCGGTCAGGTGCAGGGTGACCGCATCCGGGCCGGTCGGGGTGACCCGCACCCGCAGGGCGGTGGCGCCCGTGGCGTGCAGCGTCACATCCGTCCAGGCGAACGGCAGATACGGCGGACGACCCACCGGCACCGCCTCACCGATCCCCACCACCTGCAACGCCGCATC
>NZ_JBEZEK010000058.1:0-3089 GCF_040648835.1 Micromonospora sp. NPDC049081
TGTTTCGAGTGTCACTGTTGTTCCGTTAGGTGTGTTCCGGGTCGGCCGGCGGCCCGCCCCCCGCCCCCCCCCCCGGCCCGCCCGCCCCCCCCCCCCCCCCCCCCACCGCCGGGGTCACCGCCGCAGCAGGGCGAAGACCCCCCACCCCAGGTACTCCCGCCGGTACCGCACGTGCCGGACCGGGTCCTCGGTCAACTCCTGCCGGAACCCCTCGGCGAGGTCGTCGTCCGGATGGGCGTCCAGCCAGCGGCGCAGGGTGAGCCAGTGCGCCGCGGCGTACCGGTCCCAGCTGTCCTGGTCGGCGAGGACCATCTCGACCACGTCCCACCCGTGCGCCTGGACCCGGCGAATCAACCCGGGCAGGTCGTCGAAGTCGTCCCGGGCGGTGGCGTGACACGCGGCGACGGTCTCCTGGTCCGGCGGTTCCCGCCGCCAGTACGGCTCCCCGACCAGCAGCATCCCACCGGGCCGCAGCGCCCTGGCCAGGATGTCGATGGTGCCGACGACGCCCCCACCGATCCAGGTGGCACCGACGCAGGCGGCCACGTCCACCTTCTCGGGATGGACGTACCCGGCGGCGTCGTCGTGCACGAAACGGACCCGGTCGGCCACGGCGAGTTCGACCGCACGACGCCGGGCGGCGGCCGTGAACACGGTGCTGAGGTCGACACCGGTGCCCCGGACCCCGTGCGTACGGGACCAGGTGCACAGCAGTTCACCCTTGCCGCTGCACAGGTCGAGCAGGGTGTCGTCGGGGCGGAGCCGGATCGCCCGGCCCAGGGCGGCGAGCTTGTCGTCGTCGAACGGGTTGAGGATGCGAAGGTCGTCTTCGCGGATGACGAAACTACGATCGAGGTCCATGTCGGTGACTCCAGGGGTGCGGCAACGGGCGCGGGGAGCGGACGGTCGGCACGCGGAGCACGGGCACGGAAAACACCTCGATCGGGGGACGTGGTGACGGGCCGTCAGGCTACGTCCCCACCGGCCCGGAGCCCAGCGATTTCGCCCCGGGTGGCCCGCCACCCGGCAGTTCCAGGGCATGGATGCCTACGCGACACCACCGGAGCCCAGCGATGTCACCCCGGCTCGCCCGCCACCTCTCAGACGTTGGTCGGCACCCGGTCGGCCGGCGGCTCGCTGACCGCCGCGTCGGCAGCCGGCTCGGCAGCCGGTCGGGCCGCCACCGTCGGATACTCGGCGGTCTCACCGCCCCCGGCGGCAGCCGCCATCACGGCGGCGGCAGCCAGGTCGGCGACCCGCTTGGCCTCCCGCTGCACCCGGGCCCGCACGTCCTTGGCGTGCCGCTCCACACTCTCGGCGGCCTGCCGGGCCTCGTCCAACCGTCGGTTCTCCGCGGTCAGGTCGCGCCGGACCTCCTCCAACTGCTGTCGGGTACGCACCAACTCCCGCTCGACGGTGTCGCCCTCCTGCTGGATCTCAGCCAACTGCGCACGGGCCGTGTCCAGCTCACCCTGCACCTCGGTGAGGGACTTCTGCCGCTCGGCGATCTCCCGCTGCACCGTGGCCAGCTGCTCCTGGTGGCTGCTGGCCTGCTCGTCGGCCCGCTGCCGGACCTCCGTGGCGTACTGCTGCGCCTCGGCGATCAGCGCGGCGATCTGCTGCTCGGCGGCGCTGTGCTGGTTGGTCAGCTCCCGCTCCGCCGCCGCCCGCTGCTCGCCCAGTTCCTGCTCGACGGCGGCGCGTCGCTCGCCGACCTCCCGCTCCACGGTGGCCTGCCACTGCGCCAGCTCCTGCTGGCTCTGGGTCCGGGCCGCCTGGATCTCCTGCTGGATCTGGGTCCGCGCGGCCTTGGTCAACGCCTCGGCGGCGGCCCGGGTCTGGGTGATCTGCTTGGCGGTCTGTTCGCTGATCCGCTTCGCCTCCTGCTGGGCCCGCTCGTGGGCGGCTTCCCCTTCGGCCCGCAGCTTCTCGGCCCGCTCCCGAATCTCGGTCAGCTCGGCGTCAGCCGTCGACCGGCGCTGCTCGTACGCCTTGTCCTGCTCCTCGCGCCGGGCGGTCAACTCCTCCTCCAGGTCCCGCAGCGCCTGCGCGGTCCGGTCCCGGGCGTCGACCAGCGTCTTCTCCGCTTCGCCCTGGAGCTGGTTCGCCCGCTGGGTGGCCGAGTCGGTGATCACCGCGGCCTGCTTCTCGGCCAGGGCGAGGATCTGGTCCACCATCGGGCCGAGATCACGGAAGGACGCCCGGTCCACCTGGGCCGGCCGTTGGCGCAACTCGGTCAGCTCCGCCTGCAACCGTTGGATGTGCGTGGTCAGCCCCTGGATCTGGCCGGCCGCCCGGGCCCGGTCGGCGGTCAGCGTCGACAGTGCGCCGTCCATCTGTTCGACGTAGCGGTCCACCTGCCGCTTGTCGTAGCCCCGCAACGCGAGCTCGAAGCTCGGCCGTGACGTCCCGTCGTCGCGCGACGCGTACGACTCCTCCCCGGTGGACATAGAGCCAACCTCCGTACTCCTCGGCGATCCAGGTCCGCGTGGGCGACTCCGCGGGCCACGACGGGGCGAAACACTACCGGCGACCGGTGCCGCGGGTGACCGGGCCCCGAGCGCGGTCCACGCACCGATCCGGGCGGGACGGCGGCCCCTCCGCACGGTCGCGTTCCGGTCGGGTCAACCGGCGGCCGGCGGTTGCCCTGGCCGGTGCGTCCACCGTGCGCACCGGGTTTTGTCCTTTCGGCCCACCTGGCCTCGTCCCCGTGGACTTCCCGCAGCTCAGCGCGGGTCAACAGTGGAGTCCCGCCGGCCGTTCCGGGTGGTGTCGGGGCGCCTGGCCGCAGGTGACCGGGGGTGTGGCCGGGAACGCACCTGCTGGATTTGACGGTCCACTCGGCGAGCGCGTAACTTTCTCTCTGTCAGCGCGGAACGGACGCACCGGGGTGAAAGCCCCGAAGGCCGGAGCGCTACCACTGATCTCAGGAATGCCTCCCGATCGACCGAGGGTCGATTTGGTGGGCAGAGAGCAGTCGAGTAAGGTGAACAACCGGCAGGGCACCGGGCGAGCGTGCGGGAGACCGCAGCGGCCGGCTTGTCGACAATCGCGATGGTTTCCGGTGTGAGCCGGGGGGTTTCGTGGTG
>NZ_JBEZEK010000059.1:0-2450 GCF_040648835.1 Micromonospora sp. NPDC049081
CACCACCTCCCACCACGAGTGCTGGGAGACAGCCTGCCCGATCCATCCTCAGAACCGACGCATTACCCGACCAACGTTCAAAGACGAGGCACTAGAAGTCGAGCGGAGGGAGCGCGCGGCCGTCTAGCAAAGTGCGAACTTGCCCGGCAGGTCGGACTTTGCGGCCTGGAGGTCGCGGAACACCACTCGTGAGGCTGTGAGTGTTCGCTCCCGGTCCCACGTGAGAGTCCGTTGGTGTGGCGCAGTGCAGCACCGAGAGCACGTAGGACGGTGGGAGGCAGAGGTGCTCTGCACCCGTGCAGGGCCGCCCCCACCTCCCGCCCGCGTGTTCCCGGTGGTGGTCAGTCAAAGGTCTGAGTCACCTTGACGGTGATTCGTCGGGGGTAGCTGTCGACGACGAGGTACCAGTGGTCGTCGTAGGGCACCTCCAGGTCGACGGGGCTGGTGTCGTAGAAGCCGCCGAAGTACTCGTACTCGTTACCGTCGAGATAGGCCTGGTAGGAGTCGGTGTCCATGAGGCAGACCCGGGCGGTCGAGCCGCGCATCTCTACCTCGAACGTGCCTCCCCCCGCACAAGCGCCGAGGTTCCAGTACAGGTGCTCCACACGCTATGTGTAGCGGATGGTGTCACTGAGTGGAAGCCGCCGTGACTCGGCTCGCCGAGGGGCAGCCTGGTCAGTTGTCGGGTGGCAGGACCAGGTCGAGGAACTCGGTGTAGGCGTTCTCTCCGAGTAGCTTGCCGTCGAGGGCGAGGGCTTGGCGTAGGGAGAAGCCGGTGACCGTCGGCGGTATGTTCAGGGTGCGCTCGGCCTCGCCGACGATCTCCGCGACGACGGCTCGGGCCTGCTCGGGCTTGTGCTGGATGAGCCAGTCGAGCATCCGGGTGATCGCGTGATTGATCGGGTAGCTGACCTCCTCGTCGCGTGCGGTGCGCTGCCAGTCGGCGAACTCGAACAGCACGGCGGCGCGGATCGTCGCGCCAAGGTCGTCCAGGGGGACGATCCGGTCGAGGCTGGCGGCTGCGGTCCAGGCGACGTCGTGGGCGATCTCGCGCACCGCGGCCTTGGTGCGCCAGCGCAGCGCGAACCGTTTGCGGTTGCTGTCGCGGTCCCACAGGTCGATGGTGAAGGCGGTGGTGAAGTAGTCCCACAACCGGGCGACGCCGATCGACAGGTTGTCGTGGTCACGGTCGGCCATGGTGCGGGCGACGCCGTCACGGGAGCGGGCGCGGGTTTCGGCCCAGTCCTCGGCGACCGGACGCGACCACATGCTGCGCCCGCCGACGATGGCCTGGGGTAGCGGTACCTCGCTTTCGCCGCGGGCCTGGTAGGCGCGCAGGGTGCTGGCGCCGATCCCAGCGACCTCGGCCAGCTCAGCCACGCCGAGCAGTTGATCCGCGGCGAGTTCCGGGGCGGTCAGGTGCACCACGCAGCCGGCCAGGTGCCGGCCGCCACCGTGCCGGGCCGCCCAGAGGGCGAAGTCATCACGCCAGTGACGCGACCCCGCCACCCGCACCGCGTCCAGGTCGAGATCGGCGATCGCCCACAGGACACCCTTGCTCGGGTCGCCCTGCGGTTGATCGGCGGCACTGATAGTCAACGCCGCGGGAACCGGCCGGCTGACGTAGATCTCCCGAGCCCGGTCGAACACCTGCGACGGCCGGTACCACGTCACACCGTCCCACCAGTAGCCGCCGGAACGGAACAACAACGCCTCATCCTCGTACGACATGTACGCGCTGGCGACGTCCTCGTTGCGGTACAACACCACCGACCGGCCATGCTCAGGATGCCACCGCACCACCCAGCCCAGGTCCGGTCGCAACGAGTCAGTGGT
This sequence comes from Micromonospora sp. NPDC049081, assembly GCF_040648835.1. Taxonomy (NCBI): domain Bacteria; kingdom Bacillati; phylum Actinomycetota; class Actinomycetes; order Micromonosporales; family Micromonosporaceae; genus Micromonospora; species Micromonospora sp. NPDC049081. Next base: position 1,837 of record NZ_JBEZEK010000059.1, read on the forward strand.
GAACGCGACCCAACCACCGTCCTTGCACGAATCCGTACGACCCCACGTCCCAGCATCGCGCTTACGACCGACCGCCTCGATCGCATCCGGGTCATCCACCGGCAGATGGGAGTCATCGACAAACGGCAGGTCGGGAATCGGGTGATCCGTTCGCGACCCGTTCCCCACCGCCACGTACTGATACGACAGCGCCAAACCTCAACCCTCCGAGCGCTAGTGCTGTAGGTGTCTACAGCGTAGCCGATGGAGAGTGACAACGCCCTAAGCCTGAAGAACCGACAAATCGGCTACCTTAACTGCAGCATGCGGAATCCTGCATGCACTGAAACCGATCCCTCGTTGGTCCGTCCCTGGATAGCGGCTTGCTACGCCATATGAGGGTCTCGGCATGGCGGTCCTAGAAGATCAACGCCTGCTCTCATCCGCGCGCGTGACGCAGGGTGCTCTGACGACATGCGGAAAGGGCCGCCTCTGCGATCTTGTTCACTTGATGCTCGTAGCCCCTATGGGCGGGTCGCCGCAGGGTCTGCTGCACCGATAGGTGACAGTTTCAGTCACGCGGCCTGATTGGCCGGTGGGGTCATGATGGTCTCGTACTCGATGGGGGTCAACCG
>NZ_JBEZEK010000060.1:0-2278 GCF_040648835.1 Micromonospora sp. NPDC049081
ACCACCCCCACCCCCACCGGCCACCAAACCCTCACCATCCACACCCGCACCACCACCACCTGGACCACCCACGCCACCGCCACACTCAGCCCCGAACCGGCACCCGACTCCACGCCCGCGGCGCCCGGCGTCTGGCCGCCGCCGGGGGCGCAGCCCGTCGACCTCTCCGGTCTGTACGCGCGACTGACCGACCACGGCTACGCCTACGGCCCGACCTTCCGTAACCTGCGGGCGCTCTGGCGGCACGGCGACGAGCTGTACGCGGAGGTCAGCCTCCCCGACGGGACCGAGATCGACGGGCACGTCGTACACCCGGCGTTGCTGGACGCGGCGCTGCACGCGCTGATCGCGACGCCGGCCGACCTCGACGGTCCGCTGCGGGTGCCGTTCTCCTGGGGTGGGGTGCGCGCGACCGGCCGCAGCGCCGCCGCCCTGCGGGTGCGGTTGACCCGGCTCTCCGAGCACGCGGTACGGCTGGTCGCCACCGACCTCGACGACGCCGAGGTGATCACCGTGGAGGAGCTGACCACGAGGCCGCTCGCGGTGGACCGGTTGGCCGCCCCGTCGACCCCGGTCACGCCGCTGCGGGTCGAGTGGGTGCCGCAGGAGGCCGATCCGGCCGCCGGGTCGGCCGCCGTGCACGTGGTCGGCGTGGACCCGCTGAAGTTGGCCGACGCGCTCCGCTCGGCCGGCCGCGACGTCGCCGTCCACGCCGACCTGGACGCTCTCGCGGCGGCGATCGACGCCGGCACGGCGGTCGCCGCCGACACCCTGGTGACCTGCGTGACCGACGGTGGCCCGGGGCCGGCGATCGACCGGGCTGCCCCGCGCCCTTCCGACGAGGTCGTCGCCCTCGCCCACGAGGTCGCCGAACGGGCGCTGGGGTTGGCACAGCGGTGGATCGGCGAACCCGCCTTCGGTGACCACCGGCTGGTGACGGTCACCCGGGGGGCGGTCGCCACCCGCACCGGGCCGGAGATCCAGGATCTGCCGGCGTCCACGGTGTGGGGGTTGATCCGGTCGGCGCGCGCCGAGTTCCCCGACCGGTTCGCGCTGCTGGACCTGCCGGGTCCGGCCGATGCGACGTTGTCGTCGGCGTTGGCCGGGCCGGAGCCGGAGGCGGCGGTGCGGGACGACACCACACTGGTCCCCCGGCTGGTCCCGGTCGCCGACTCCCCGGCGGTGCTGCGGCCCCCGACCGGCGGCGGGAACTGGCGGCTGGACGTGACGAGCCGCGGCACGTTGGCGAACCTGGCGCTGGTGCCGTCGCCTGCGGGGGACCGCCCGTTGGCCGCCGGCGAGGTACGGGTCTCGATGCGCGCGGCGGGTCTGAACTTCCGGGACGTCATGATCGCGTTGGGGCTCTACCCGGGCGACGACGCGCAGATCGGTGGCGAGGGCGCCGGCGTCGTGGTCGAGGTCGGCTCCGAGGTCACCGGGCTGGCGGTCGGGGACCGGGTGATGGGGTTGTTCCCCGAGGGCTGTGCCGGCCCGGTGGCGGTCTCCGACCACCGTCATCTGGTGCGGACCCCGGCCCGGCTCAGCGACGTCGAGGCGGCGGTCCTGCCGATCGTCTACCTGACCGCCATGTACGGCCTGACCGACCTGGCCGACCTGCGGGCCGGTCAGCGGCTCCTCCTGCACACCGCCACCGGCGGGGTCGGGATGGCCGCCCTGCACTACGCCCGGCAGCTCGGGGCCACCGTGCACACCACCGCGAGCGCGCCCAAGCAGGCCACCCTGGCGGCCCTCGGGGTCCCCGCCACCCACATCCACGACTCCCGGACGACGGCGTACGGCGAGCGCATCCGCGAGACCGATCCCGCCGGTGTCGACGTCGTGCTGAACACCCTGACCCACGCGCACGTCGACACCAGCCTCGCGCTGCTGGCCGAGGGGGGCACCTTCCTGGAGATCGGCAAGACCGACATCCGCGACCCGCACACCGTCACCACCACCCACCCCCACCTCACCTACCAGCCCTACGACCTCCTCGATGCCGGACCCACCCGCATCCACCAACTCCTCACCACCCTCACCCACCTGCTCACCACCGACGCCCTGCCCGCCCTGCCCGTCACGGGCTGGCACGTGACCAACGCCCCCGACGCCCTGCGGCACCTCAGTCAGGCCAGGCACACCGGCAAGATCGCGCTGGTCGTCCCCGCCCCCAGACCCACCCAGGGCACCATCCTCATCACCGGCGCCACCGGCGCCCTCGCCACCCACACCGCACGACACCTCGCCACCACCCACCCCCACCACCACCTCCTCCTCA
>NZ_JBEZEK010000061.1:0-2248 GCF_040648835.1 Micromonospora sp. NPDC049081
ACCACCCCCACCCCCACCGGCCACCAAACCCTCACCATCCACACCCGCACCACCACCACCTGGACCACCCACGCCACCGCCACACTCAGCCCCGACGAGCCCACCGTCCCGGCAGAGATCGGCGTCTGGCCCCCGGCCGGTGAACCGGTCGACATCGACGCGCTCTACCCGCTGCTCGCCGCGAAGGGCTACCACTACGGGCCCTCGTTCCAGAACCTGCGCCGTGCCTGGCGTGCCGGTTCCGACGTCTACGCCGAGGTCGAGCTGCCCGACGACCTGCGCCCCGACGGTCACGCCGTGCACCCGGCGCTCGCCGACGCGGCCCTGCACGCGCTGATCGCCGTGGCCGTCGACGACCTCGGCACCGCGCCCCGGGTGCCGTACAGCTTCTCCGGCGTCGCCGTGCACGCCAACCTGGCCACGTCGGTGCGGGCCCGGCTCACCGCGCTCGGCGACGGTGCGTACCGGGTGCTGCTGGCGGATCCGGCCGGGCACCCCGTGCTCTCCATCGACCGCCTCGACCTGCGCGACCTGGACCCCGCCACGCTGCCCGTCGCCGCCGCGCCCGGCACCGAGCTGCTGCACCGCCTCGACTGGCAGGAACTGCGCGCGGACGCCGCACCGCCGGCCGACCCGGCGGGCTGGGCCGTCCTCGGTACGCCCGGACCGGCGCTGCACGGCGCGCTGCCCGGCCTGCGCCAGGTGCCGGACCTCGCCGCCCTGCTCGCCGGTGAGCTGCCCGACGTGGTCTTCCTGCCCTGCCGCACCCCACGCCCGGACGAGACGCCCGCCGACGCCCCGACCGCCACCACCGACGCCCCGGTCGCCGCCGCACACGAGCTGACCGAGGCGCTGCTGCACAGCCTCCAGCAGTGGCTCGCCGAGGAACGGTTGGCCGGCACCCGACTGGTGGTCACCACCGAAGGTGGGGTCGCCGCGCACCTCGCCGACCAGATCGCCGACCTGGCCGCCGCCGCGTGCTGGGGCCTCACCCGCTCCGCGCAGGCCGAACACCCCGACCGGTTCGTGCTGCTCGACCTGGACGGCCGCCCGACCGACCCGTCGGTGCTGGCCGCCGCGCTCGCAGCCGCCGAACCGCACCTCGCGGTGCGCTTCGGCGTGGCGTACGTCGACCGGCTGGTCCGCTGCGCCGACGACCCGGCGCGGCTCACGCCCCCGGACGAGAACTGGCGGTTCGGCACCACCTCCGCCGGCACCCTGGCCAACGTCGCCATGGTCCCGGCACCCGAGGCGCTGCGCCCGCTACGCGACGGCGAGGTGCGGGTACGCACCCACGCCACCGGCCTGAACTTCCGCGACGTGCTCATCGCGCTGGGCAGCTACCCCGGTGAGGCGCCACTGGGCAGCGAGGGCGCGGGCGTGGTCGTGGAGACCGGTCCCGGCGTGACCGGACTCGACCCGGGCGACCGGGTGATGGGCCTCTTCTCCGAGGGCACCGGCCCGCTCGCGGTCTGCGACCACCACCTGCTCACCCGTACCCCCGACCACCTCAGCGACAGCCAGGCCGCGGTGCTGCCGATCGCCTACCTCACCGCCATGTACGGCCTCGGCGACCTCGCCGGCCTGCGGGCCGGGCAGTCCGTCCTGATCCACACCGCCACCGGCGGGGTCGGGATGGCCGCCCTGCACTACGCCCGGCACCTCGGGGCCACCGTGCACACCACGGCCAGCATCGGCAAGCAACCCACCCTCAGCGCGCTCGGTGTGCCCGACTCCCACATCCACGACTCCCGGACCACCGTGTACCGGGAGGGGATCGCGGCGGTGGCCCCGCAGGGGGTCGACGTCGTGCTCAACAGCCTGACCCAGGCGCACATCGACGCGGGACTGGCGCTGCTGGCCGAGGGGGGCACCTTCCTGGAGATCGGCAAGACCGACATCCGCGACCCGCACACCGTCACCACCACCCACCCCCACCTCACCTACCAGCCCTACGACCTCCTCGACGCCGGACCCACCCGCATCCACCAACTCCTCACCACCCTCACCCACCTGCTCACCACCGACGCCCTGCCCGCCCTGCCGGTGGCCGTCTGGCCCGCCAGCGACCTTCCCGACGTGCTGCGGCACCTCAGCCTCGGCCGGCACACCGGCAAACTGGCCGTCACGGTGCCCGCCCCCAGACCCACCCGGGGCACCATCCTCATCACCGGCGCCACCGGCGCCCTCGCCACCCACACCGCACGACACCTCGCCACCACCCACCCCCACCACCACCTCCTCCTCA
>NZ_JBEZEK010000062.1:0-2212 GCF_040648835.1 Micromonospora sp. NPDC049081
TGTCGACGACGCGCTGAGACTGACCCTCTAGCGGCGGATTGGGACTGACCCCTCCGAGGCTGGAGGGGTGATCGCATTGGAAGACTGGGCTGAGATCCGTCGGTTGCATCGGGCTGAGGGTGTTCCGATCAAGGAGATCGCGCGTCGGTTGGGTGTGGCGCGTAACACGGTCCGTTCGGCGCTTCGGGCGCAGGCGCCGCCGTCGCGTGAGCGTGGCCCTCGTGGTTCGTTGGTGGACGGGGTCGAGCCGCAGATCCGGGCGTTGCTCGCGGAGTTCCCGCGGATGCCTGCGACGGTGATCGCTGAGCGGATCGGGTGGACGAAGTCGCTGACGATCCTGAAAGACCGGGTCCGGGAGCTGCGCCCGTTGTTCGTTCCACCGGACCCGACCGACCGAGTGGAGTACGACCCGGGCGAGGTCGCCCAGTGCGACCTGTGGTTCCCACCCCAGCCGATCCCGGTTGGCAGCGGGGCTGAGCGGATCCTGCCGGTGCTCGCGATGACCTGCGGGTACTCGCGAGTCACGGACGCGGTCATGATCCCCAGTCGGAAGGCCGGAGACATCCTGGCGGGGATGTGGGAGATCGTGGCCGGGTGGGGCGCCTGTCCACGGACCTTGGTCTGGGACCGGGAGGCCGCGATCGGCGGCACCGGGAAGCTCACGACGGAGGCGGCGTCGTTCGCCGGGACGATCGGGGTGCGCATTCGCCTGGCCCCACGCAGGGATCCGGAGTTCAAGGGGTTGGTCGAGCGGCGCAACGGGTTCTTCGAGACCTCGTTCCTGCCTGGGCGCGTGTTCACCTCGCCGTTCGACTTCAACGTCCAGATCAGCGACTGGCTCGTGCAGCGCGCGAACACGCGCGTCCTGCGGGCGATCGGATCGACGACGCCCACGGCCAGGTGGGCGGCGGACCGGGCCGCGATGGTGGCTCTGCCGCCGGTGGCGCCGGCGATCGGGCTCACGCATCGGGTGCGGCTGGGGCGGGACTACTACGTGCGTATCGACGGCAACGACTACTCCGTGGACCCTCGGTGCATCGGCAGGTTCGTCGACGTGCTCGCCACCCCCTCGCGGATGGTCGCCTCGTGCGCCGGGCAGGTCGTGGCTGATCACGACCGCGACTGGGGTCACGCCCGCACGATCACCGATCCCGAGCATCAGGCCACCGCCCGGCTGCTGCGCCAGGACTTGGCCGCCCGCCGGCGGCAGGCCTCGACTCGTTTACACGCCGATGGACACGTCGTGGCGATCCGCGCCTTGCCGGACTACGACGCCCTGTTCGGCGTGGACTTCGACCCCCGCCCCAACCTTGAGGCGGTCCAGGAAAGCGCAGCCGGAGGAACGTAGATGACCACGACAACGAAGAGTAGACCGACACCGGACGGGCTGGGATCCAAGCTCGCCTACCTCACCAGAGTCCTCAAGACACCCACCATCGGGCGGACCTGGGAGACCTTGGCCGACCAAGCCAGACAGGCGAACTGGTCGCACGAGGAGTACCTCGCCGCCGTGTTGGAACGGCAAGTCGCCGACCGCGAGTCCGCCGGCACGACAATGCGGATCCGCACCGCGCACTTCCCAGCGATCAAGACCCTGGAAGACTTCAACCTCGACCACCTGCCGAGCCTCCGCAAGGACGTCCTCGCACACCTGGCCACGGCGACGTTCATCCCGAAGGCGGAGAACGTGATCCTGCTCGGCCCGCCCGGCCTGGGCAAGACACACCTGGCGATCGGGCTCGGGATCAAGGCCACCCACTCCGGCTACTCGGTCCTGTTCGACACCGCGACGAACTGGATCGACCGCCTCGCCCGCGCCCACCACCGCGGCGCCCTGGAAGCCGAGCTGAAGAAGATCCGCCGCTACAAGCTCATCGTCGTCGACGAAGTCGGCTACATCCCCTTCGACACCGACGCAGCGAACCTGTTCTTCCAACTCGTCGCATCTCGCTACGAGACCGGCTCCATCCTCGTCACCTCGAACCTGCCCTTCGGGCGGTGGGGCGAGGTCTTCGGCGACGAAGTCGTCGCCGCCGCGATGATCGACCGCCTCGTGCACCACGCCGAAGTCCTCACCCTCGCAGGCGAGTCCTACCGCACCAGAGCCCGCCGAGAACTCCTCGCAAAGGACCGCGACAAGTAACACGAAACGACCACCGGGGGTCAATCCCAATCCGTCGTTAGGGGGTCAGTTCCAGTCCGCCGTTGACAG
>NZ_JBEZEK010000063.1:0-2006 GCF_040648835.1 Micromonospora sp. NPDC049081
TGTGATCCGTCAGTTGATGTGCGACGCGGTTCCGCCAGGTGATGTGCGACGGGTGGTCTAGGAAACTTGGGTAGCGATCCGCGGTCGCTGGCCCTTGATGCTACGGACTGGCTGGGTGGTGGTGCGGCGGACGACCTTGGTGTCTCCGTCGGTGAGTTCGATGGCCAGGGTCGTCTCGGAGACGGTCACGGTGACGGTCTGGTGGCGGTGTATCCGGCCGAGGGCGACTTTCTGGCCGGTGACCATGATGATGCCGCTGTTGGAGGCCCGCCGTTGTACTCGGACGGGTTCGACCGAGGGTCGTGGTGGTGGGCCGGCTGGTCGGGCTCCGCGTAGGCGTTTGACCTGCTCGGGGCGGAGCGGGTTGGTGCGGGTGCGCAGCAGTTCGCGGGTGTCCAGGTCGTAGAACATCAGGGTGGTGGGTTCGACGCGGATGCCGACGCGGCGGCCGGCGAGGATCTCGGCGGCCAGGACGATGTGCTGGCCGAGTGAGACTCCGCCGCCCCGGTTGACGCAGCGTTCGACCTCGACGGCGTCGCCGTCTTCGATCGGGGGCAGGGGTGACGGCCCGGCCGGCGTGGCGCCCTGCCGGACGAGGGTGGCCAGGTCGTTGACGCTCAGGTGAGACCGGACGGTCTTGATCCGGATGCCGGCGATGAGGACGTGGATCAGGTCGCAGTCGGCCCAGATCCGGGCCACCAGTCCGGCGCGGTGGGTGCCCATCCAGAACTGGCGCTGACACACCATCAGGTTGCCCGACGCCGGCACCACCCGATCGAACTCCACCGGCCCACCCGGCTGCACCGCTGACGGCTGGACCTGGACCGGTGGTGTTTCGGTTGCCACCGGCTGGGCCGGGGTGCAGGGGATGGGGTCGAGGGTGGGTGGCAGCCACAGGTCGACCAGTGCCCGCTGCCGGGCCGGGACGGGCTGGAACCGGTCAGCCGGGGTGACCGGTGTTCTCGGGTCGAGGGCCTGGTGGGGCCGGTCGGTGTTGTAGTGCAGGACGTATGCGTCCACCGCGGCCTGGGCCTCGACCAGGCTGGTGAACGCCTCCGCGGTGTCGAGGAAGTCAGGTCGAACGGTGCCGTGGAACCGTTCGACCTTGCCGTTCTGGTTCGGTGAAGCGGGTGCGGTCAGCCGGTGCGTGATGCCGTTGTGGCGGCAGATCTTGTCGAACAGCACCTCACCGGTGCGGGGACGGTACTTGCCGAACCGGTCGGTGAACTGCTTGCCGTTGTCGGTGATGATCTCCTCGGGGACCCCGAATCGGGCCAGGGCCTCCGCCAACGCCAGACACACCGCCCGGCCGGTGGCCCTTTCGACCACCTTCGCGATCACGCAATACCGGGAGTGGTCATCGACGGCGGTGACGAGCTTCGCCTCCCGCAGCACACCGGTCGCGGGGTTGACCAACTGCACTCCACCGACGATGTCCATCTGCCACAACTGCATCGGGGCAGGGCGTTCCCACCGCTTATACGAGTCCTTCGGCCGTTTCCGGGGCCGGACCCGCAGCAGACCCTGCCGCTGCAAAATCCTGTCGATGGTCCGCTCCGACGGCACCGGCAGATCCTCGACCACCCACGGGCCGGCCTTGCGCAGCATCTCCAACCGGATCCGCCGCGAACCCCACCGAGGATGCTCCCGACGCATCTCCGCCACCACGACCTCGACCGCCTCCGCCACCTGACCAGGGCAGGAGTGCGGCCGATGCGACCGGTCGGCCAACCCGGCCAACTGCTCCGTCAGATACCGGCCCACCCACCGATGCACCGTCGACCGATGCACTCCGAAGCTCGCGGCCACCTCCATCACATCCGACCCGGCCAGCACCGCACGGACCGCGTCCAACCGCTGCTCGACAACCGACAAGACAACCAGCGCCAATCCCGGCCTCCCCGAGTCCCGACGCCCCGCGGAGACGTCGGGCTCAGAGTGCCGAAACCGACCACTGTCGCAGATCACCTGACGGACGCGTGTCGCACATCAACCGACGGAGGACA
>NZ_JBEZEK010000064.1:0-1871 GCF_040648835.1 Micromonospora sp. NPDC049081
GTCGGCACCCTCGACCTCGGCCAGTCGGCGTCGGGTCTGCTGCAGGTCGGTGGTGACCCGCTTGAGGTACTCACGGAGCTTGTCTTCGTTTGCCATCGCGGGCCATCCCCCTGGGGGTCGCGGGTCTGAAGAGAGCAGACCCATCGGACTACACAGGACTGTCCGCGTACGTACTTAGATCGCCCTATCAGGGCTCTAAATCGCCTGCTCGGAGAGGGGAAACCGGGCGCTGACGGGCGCGGGTAAGGGTGAATTTAGAGTCCGTCCCTAGGTTCCCGGCATGACCGAAGACGGCGTTCCGGGCGCACCGGCATTCCCCATGCCCCGTACCTGCCCGTTCTCCCCACCACGCGAGTACGCCGAGCTGCGGGCCGCCCGGCCGCTGTCCCGGGTGACCCTCCAGGACGGCAACACGGCGTGGCTGGCCACCAGCCACGAGTACGTCCGCACGCTGCTCGGCCACCCCGCCACCAGTGCCAACCGGGCCCACCCCGGCTTCCCGGCGACCGTCGCCAACGTGCAGGCCTTCGCGCAGAAGGGCTTCCTGCTCTCGATGGACCAGCCGGAGCACTCGCTGCACCGGCGGATGGTGGCCGCGGAGTTCACCGTGCACCGGATCCGGCAGCTGCGGCCGCGCATCCAGCAGATCGTCGACGACCGGATCGACGCGCTGCTGGCGATCGGGACCCGCCCGGTGGACCTGGTACGGGAGCTGGCCCTGCCGGTCCCCTCCCTGGTCATCTGCGAGCTGCTCGGCGTCCCGTACGGCTCCCGCGAGGTCTTCCAGGGGCACACGGAGGTGTTGCTGGCCCGGGTCAGCACCCCGCAGCAGCGGCAGGAGTCGTTCGGTGCGCTCCGCGCCTTCCTCGGTGACCTGGTCAGCAGCAAGGACGGCGATCCGGACGACGACCTGCTGGGTCGCCTGTCGGTGAAGTACCGGGCGGCGGACTGCTACGACCACGAACTGCTCACCGGGTTCGCGATGCTGCTGCTGCTCGCCGGGCACGAGACCACCGCGAGCATGATCTCCCTCGGCCTGCTCGCGCTGCTGCGTGACGAGCGGCTCGCGACGCAGCTGACCGACGATCCCACCCTGACCCCGAACGCCGTCGAGGAGCTGCTGCGTTACTTCAGCATCGTCGACTACCCCACCGCCCGGGTCGCCCTGGCCGACATCGACCTCGGTGCGGACCGGGTGCGCGCCGGTGAGGGCTTCGTCGCCTCCGCCGCCGCCGCCAACCACGACGGTGACGTCTTCGCCGACCCGGGCACCATCGACTTCCGGCGCGGCGTCCGCGGCCACGTCGCCTTCGGTTACGGCGTGCACCAGTGCCTCGGGCAGAACCTGGCCCGCGCCGAACTCGAGATCGTCTACGACACGGTGCTGACCCGGCTGCCCGCCATGAAGCTGCTGACCTCCCCCGAGGAGCAGCCGTTCAAGGAGGCCACCGTCTACGGCCTGCACTCCCTGGAGGTGACCTGGTGAGTTTCCTGCGCCTGACCGTGGACGAGGAGCAGTGCTGCTGCTCGGGCCAGTGTGTGCTCGCCGCCCCCGACCTGTTCGACCAGCGCGAGGAGGACGGCATCGCCGTGGTGCTGGTCGCCGAGCCGACGGCGGACCGGTACGAGGAGGCCCGGACCGCCGCCCGGCACTGCCCGAGCAACGCCATCTCCGTGCACGAGCGGGACTGATTCCCGCTTCGCTCGACAGCCCGCCCACCGGGCGCGTGGGCCGGGTTCCCGCATCCCTGGCACCCGGAAAGGCCTGTCCCGTGTCGAACTCCGAAGACAAGTTCCGTGAGTACCTCAAGCGCGCCACCGTCGATCTGCGGCAGACCCGCGCCCGCCTCGCCGAGGTGGAGGAGCAGGAT
>NZ_JBEZEK010000065.1:0-1580 GCF_040648835.1 Micromonospora sp. NPDC049081
GACAACCGCTCCAACACGACGACCCCGACACCCTCACCCCAGCCCGTGCCGTCCGCCGACGACGAGAACGCCTTGCAGCGGCCGTCCACCGACAGCGCCCGCTGCCGGCTGAACTCGACGAAGTTGACCGGCCCGGCCATCACGGTGGCCCCGCCGACCAGGGCCAGCGAGCACTCGCCGGTGCGCAGTGACCCGGCGGCGAGGTGCAGGGCGACCAGCGACGACGAACAGGCGGTGTCGACCGTGATGGCCGGCCCCTCCAGGCCGAGGGTGTAGGCGATGCGGCCGGAGGCGACGCTCGTGGTGGTGCCGGTGGAGACGTGTCCTTCGACGCCGGCCGGGGTGTGGCCCAGCCGGGTGACGTAGTCGCTGGTGATGACGCCGACGAAGACGCCGGTGTCGCTGCCGCGCAGTTCCGCCGGGTCGACGCCGGCCGCCTCGATGGCCTCCCACGAGGTCTCCAGCAGCAGCCGCTGCTGCGGATCCATCGCCGCCGCCTCACGGGGGCTGATCTCGAAGAAGTCCGCGTCGAACGTGTCGGCGTCGCGCAGGAACCCGCCCTGCCGGGTGTAGGTCCGGCCGACGGCGGCCGGGTCGGGGTCGTAGAGGTCGTCCACGTTCCAGCCCCGGTCGGTGGGGAAGTCGCCGATGGTGTCGACGCCGTCGGCGACCACCCGCCACAGGTGTTCCGGGCTGGCGACGCCGCCCGGGAACCGGCACGACATGGCGATGATGGCGACCGGGTCGTCGGCTACCGCGACGGCGGTGCGGGTCGTCGGCGTCACCGGTGCCGCGCCGTCCGGCCCGGCGACGACGGTACGCAGGTGTTCCGCCAGCGCGGCCGGGGTGGGGTGGTCGAAGACCGCGGTCGCGGCGAGCGTGATGCCGGTCGCGGCGACGAGCCGGTTGCGCAGTTCGACGGCCGTCAGCGAGTCCACACCCAGCTCCCGGAAGGGCCGCTGCGGGTCGACCGGTTCGCCGTCGGTGCGACCGAGGACCACGTCCACCTCGGCACGTACCAGGTCGGACAGGAACGCGGTCTGCTCCTGCGGGGTCTGCCCGGCCAGCCGCTGGGCCAGGTGGCCGGCGGCGTCGGTCGCCGCCGCCGCCCGCCGCCGGGCGGGTCGGACCAGCCTGCTCAGCATCGGCGGTACGGCGTCCCGGGCGGCGAACGCGCCCAGGTTCAGTCGTACCGGCAGGACCGTCGGGCGGTCGATGTCGAGGGCGGCGTCGAGGGCGGCGAGCCCCTGCTCCACCTCGATCGGCAGGACGCCGGCAGCGGCGATCCGATCGAGTTCGGCCCGCCCGAGACCGCCGGCCATTCCGCTGGTGGTGTCCCAGAGCCCCCACCCGATGGCGGTGGCGCGCAGGCCGCTGCGGTGGCGGTGGTGGGCGAGGGCGTCCTGGAAGGCGTTGGCTGCACCGTAGTTGGCCTGGCCCGGGTTCCCCATGGTCGCGGCGGCGCTGCTGTAGGTGACGAGGGTGACGTCGGGGTGGTGTTGGAGTGTGGTGTGGAGGGTGTGGGTGGTGTCGATTTTGGCGGTGAGGGTGGTGTGGAGGGTGTGGGGGGTTTGGGTGGT
>NZ_JBEZEK010000066.1:0-1566 GCF_040648835.1 Micromonospora sp. NPDC049081
CGAGGGTGTGGGTGTGGTGGTGGTGCAGCGGTTGTCCGACGCCCGCCGGGCCGGACGACCCGTCCTCGCGGTCATCCGGGGCAGCGCGGTCAACCAGGACGGCGCGTCCAACGGCCTGACCGCACCCAACGGACCCGCCCAGGAACGCGTCATCCGCGCCGCCCTGGCCAACGCCCGCCTCACCGCCGCCGACATCGACGCCGTCGACGCCCACGGCACCGGCACCACCCTCGGCGACCCCATCGAAGCCCACGCCCTCCTGGCCACCTACGGCCAGGAACACCACCCCGACACCCCACTCTGGCTCGGCTCCATCAAATCCAACATCGGCCACACCCAAGCCGCCGCCGGCATCGCCAGCGTCATCAAAATGACCCACGCCATGCACCACGGACTCCTCCCCGCCACCCTCCACATCGACGAACCCACCCCCCACGTCGACTGGACCACCGGCAACGTCGCCCTCCTCACCACCACCCAACCCTGGCCCCACCACGACCGCCCCCGCCGCACCGCCATCTCCTCCTTCGGCATCAGCGGCACCAACGCCCACCTCATCCTCGAACAACCCGAACCCCAACCCACCACCCCCGACGAACCCACCCCCACCGACACCCTCCTCACCTGGACCATCACCGCCCACACCCCCGACGCCCTCCACGACCAGGCCCAACGCCTCCACGACCACCTCACCCACCACCCCCAACCACCCCACCACGTCAGCCACGCCCTCGCCACCACCCGCACCCGCCACCCCCACCGCGCCACCATCACCGGCCACACCCTCCACGACCTCCTCACCGGCCTCAACGCCATCACCACCAACACCCCCCACCCCGGCACCACCACCGGCCACGCCACCACCACCAAAACCCTCTTCCAATTCACCGGCCAAGGCTCCCAACGCCCCCACATGGGCGCCGAACTCCACACCCGACACCCCGCCTTCGCCGAAACCTTCGACGCCTGCGCCACCCACCTCAACCCCCACCTCGACATCCCCCTGCACGACCTCGTCTTCACCAACCACCCCGCACTCCACCAAACCCAATACGCCCAACCCGCCCTCTTCGCCCTCCAAACCGCCCTCCACGCCCTCCTCACCCACCACAACATCCACCCCGACTACCTCATCGGACACTCCGTCGGCGAAATCGCCGCCGCCCACGCCGCCGGCATCCTCACCCTCCCCGACGCCTGCACCCTCGTCGCCGCCCGCGGCCACCACATGCAAAACGCCACCCCCGGCGGCGCCATGATCGCCACCAACCTCACCGAAACCCAAGCCACCCAATGGCTCACCCAATACCCCCACCAACTCACCATCGCCGCCATCAACAGCCCCCACCACCTCGTCATCTCCGGCGACCACGACGCCATCGAACACCTCACCCACCAACTCAACACCCACCACCACAAAACCACCCGCCTCAACGTCAGCCACGCCTTCCACTCCCACCACATGGACCCCATCCTCACCCCCTTCCACACCACCGCCACCACCCTCACCTACCACCAACCCCACACCCCCATCCTCTCCACCCTCACCGGCCAACCCGCCGACCC
>NZ_JBEZEK010000067.1:0-1371 GCF_040648835.1 Micromonospora sp. NPDC049081
ACCGGCTCCGGCTCGAGTTCCGGCTCATACTCCAGAACCACATGCGCATTCGTCCCACTGATCCCGAACGACGACACCCCCGCCCGACGCGGCCCCACACCCCCCCACACCCGCGCCTCAGTCAACAACTCCACCCCACCCGACGACCAATCAACATGCGGAGTCGGCACATCAACATGCAACGTCTTCGGCATCACCCCAGCACGCATCGCCAACACCATCTTGATCACACCAGCAACACCCGCCGCCGCCATCGTATGACCAACATTCGACTTCAACGAACCCAAAAACAACGGACGCTCCGCCGAATGCTCCCGACCATACGTCGCCAACAACGCCTGCGCCTCAATCGGATCACCCAACCTCGTCCCCGTACCATGCGCCTCCACCACATCCACCTCACCCGCCGACAACCCCCCATTCGCCAACGCCTGACGAATCACCCGCTCCTGCGACGGACCATGCGGAGCCGTCAAACCATTCGACGCACCATCCGAATTAACCGCACTACCCCGCACCACCGCCAACACCCGATGCCCATTCCGCCGCGCATCCGACAACCGCTCCAACACCACCACACCAACACCCTCACCCCACCCCGTACCATCCGCCGACGACGAAAACGCCTTACACCGACCATCAGCAGACAACCCACCCTGACGCGCAAACTCCACAAACATCCCCGGCGACCCCATCACCGACACCCCACCCGCCACCGCCAACGACACCTCACCCGACCGCAACGCCCCCACCGCCTGATGCACCGCCACCAACGACGACGAACACGCCGTATCCACCGACACCGCCGGACCACCCAAACCCAACACATACGCCACCCGACCCGACACCACACTCCCCGCCGAACCCGTCAACACATACCCACCAACACCCTCACCCGCCTCCCACAACCGCGGCCCATACTCCAAACCCATCACCCCCAAAAACACCCCCACCCCAACACCATCCAAACCAACACCCAAACCCGCACCCTCCAACGCCTCCCACACCACCTCCAACACCAACCGCTGCTGCGGATCCATCACCACAGCCTCACGCGGAGACACCCCAAAAAACTCCGCATCAAAAACCCCCGCACCCTCCAAAAACCCACCCCACCCCGGCACCCCACCACCCACCAAACCCCCCACATCCCACCCACGATCCACCGGCCACCCACCCACCACATCAACCCCACCCAACACCACATCCCACAAATCCCCCGGCGAACCCACCCCACCACCAAAACGACACCCCATCCCCACAATCGCCACCGCCTCACCCACACCCACACCCGCAACACCCACACCCGAACCCAAACCCACCACCAAACCCACCAACCGCTCCGCCACCAACACCGGAGTCGGAAAGTCG
>NZ_JBEZEK010000068.1:0-1279 GCF_040648835.1 Micromonospora sp. NPDC049081
TGCAGGCTGACCTGAACCTCTTGATCACCGGACTGCTCCGGGGGTTTCGAGGCGGTGGCGGAGCCAGGGGACGAGGGCGGCGGCCTGGGCCTGTTGGAAGGCACGGACGGTGGGGATGCCGGCCGGTGGCGGGCGGCGGGCGCTGTCGGTGAAGAAACCGGCCAGGCCCGCATAGAAGCCGGTCAGGGTGGCGGGGTCGACATCGGCGGTGAGCGGCAACCGACGCACCAGCGCCTCGGTGTCGTGCCCGCCGTGCAGCCGCACGTTGACCAGCAGCAGCGCCGTGTCCAACCAGGCGGGCCCCCGGCAGGCCCACGGCCAGTCCACCACGGTCACCGCACCGTCCGCGTCGATCAACAGGTTGTCGGCCCGCACGTCCAGGTGGCACAGGGTGTCGCCGGTCAGCCCGGCCAGCCCCCGGTCGGCCGCCGCGCACAACTCGACCAGGTGCGCGGCGACCCACGGGTCGAGCCGGGGCGGCGGGTCGGCGGCGATCCGCCGCCAGCCGGCGAAGTCGTGGGCCAGCCGCTCGGCGGCGGTCGGCACGTCCGGCACCGGGCTCGGGGTGAGCGTGTCGGCCAGCGCCTCCAACGCGCGCAGCACCGGGTCGAGGTCCGTGGGCCGCCACGGCGTGTGCGGGTGCCGGCCGTCGACATCGGTGAGTACGAGCGCCACCCACTCACCGTCGTCGTGACAGCCGAGTAGCCGGGGCGTCGGGGCGCACCGGGGCAGTGCGGCCGTGTGCCGGGCCTCGGCGCGGTGCATCCGGGGGGTGTCCGGGTTCTGCGCCGAGCTGACCGCCTTGACGAACGCCCGTCGCCCGTCGGCCGTCAGCACCCGGTCGGCCGTGCCGGGGGAGTATCCACCGGGCTGGGAGACCGCTTCGACCACCCGGTCACCGACGATCCGTTCCACCGCCTGCCGGACATGCCCGGGCAGCTCATCCCACCCGATCCTGCCCCCACCCGCGTTCGCATCCGCCATCCCCCAACCCTGGCGAGCACCCCACACCCCAAGCAACCCGATTACCCCACCCACCCCACGCACCGCCCCACCCCGCCCTCGCTCCTTCCCCGTCCCGCGCCCCGTCCCCGCCCTCGTCCCGTCCCCCAGCCCTCGCCCCGTCCCGCCCTCGTCCCGTCCGCGCCCTCGTCCCCTCCCGCGCCCAGGTGATCAAGAGGTTTGCGTCACCCCGCCGGCCCGACCTGACGCAAATCTCTTGATCACCCGCCCACCCCCACCGCTGTTTTCGGTGATCAAGAGGTTTGCGTCATTCCGG
>NZ_JBEZEK010000069.1:0-1275 GCF_040648835.1 Micromonospora sp. NPDC049081
GTTGCGGGATGGGGCGTTGGTGGTGGCGTTGCGGAGTTTGGCGATTGCGGAGGTGTTGGCGGGTCGGGGTGCGATGGCCTCCATCGGCCTGCCCGCCGAGCGGGTCCGCGAGCGCCTCGACGCGTACGACGGTCGGGTGTCGATCGCCACGGTCAACGGGGTGTCGTCGGTGGTGGTCTCCGGTGACCCGGACGCCGTCGACGACCTGGTCGCCACGCTCAGCGCCGAGGACGTGCGGGCCAAGCGGGTGAACGTGGACTACGCGTCGCATTCGGCGCAGGTGGAGCTGATCGAGCAGCGGCTGCGCGACGACCTCGCCGAGGTGTCGCCCCGGTCGTCGACCGTGCCGTTCTACTCCACGGTGACCGCCGGGGTGCTCGACACCGCCGGACTGGACGCCGGCTACTGGTACACCAACCTGAGGCAGACCGTCCGGTTCGAGGAGACCACCCGGGTGCTGCTCCGGGCGGGGATGCGGGTGTTCCTGGAGTGCAGTGCGCACCCGGTGCTGACCATGGGTGTGGAGGAGACGGCCGCCGACGCGGGGGTCGAGGTGGCCGCCGTCGGGTCGCTGCGCCGGGGTGAGGGTGGGCTGCGTCGCTGGCTCACCTCGCTCGGTGAGGCGTTCGTCCGTGGGGTGCCGGTGGACTGGTCGTCGGCGCTGCCGGCGCGTCCGCGCGTCGAGGTGCCGCTGCCGACGTACCCGTTCCAGCGCCGCCGCTACTGGATCGACGCGACCAGCGGGGCGGCCGACGTGGCGTCGGTGGGTCTCGGTGCGGCCGGGCACCCGCTGTGGGGGGCGTCGGTGTCGATGGCCGAGTCGGGTGAGGTGCTGTTCACCGGCCGGATCTCGCTGGACACCCACCCGTGGTTGGCCGACCACGCCGTCAACGGCACCGTCCTGCTGCCCGGGGCGGCCTTCGTCGAGCTGGTGCTGCACGCCGGTGACCACGTCGGCCTCGCCCACCTGGAGGAGCTGACCCTGCACGCCCCGCTGCTGCTCGCCGAGCGCGCGGCCGTGCAGGTGCAGCTGCTGATGACCGCCGCCGACGAGTCCACCCGGCGTACCGTCAGCGTGCACTCCCGGGCCGAGCACGCCGAGGTGGACCTGCCGTGGACCCGGCACGCCACCGGCGTGCTCGCCGACACCCCGGCCGCCGCCGACTTCGACCTGGTGGCGTGGCCGCCGTCGGGTGCGGTGCCGGTGCCGACGGCGGGGTTGTATGACGAGTTGGTGGTGCAGGGGTACGAGTATGGTCCGGTGTTCCAGGGGGT
>NZ_JBEZEK010000070.1:0-1266 GCF_040648835.1 Micromonospora sp. NPDC049081
GTTGCGGGATGGGGCGTTGGTGGTGGCGTTGCGGAGTTTGGCGATTGCGGAGGTGTTGGCGGGTCGGGGTGCGATGGCCTCCATCGGCCTGCCCGAACGGGCGGCGGCCGAACGACTGACCGGCTACGCCGGCCGCATCTCGATCGCCACCGTCAACGGCACCTCCTCCGTCGTCGTCTCCGGTGACCCGGACGCCGTCGACGACCTGGTCGCCACGCTGACCGCCGAGGGGCTGCGGGCCAAGCGGGTGAACGTGGACTACGCGTCGCACTCGGCGCAGGTGGAGCTGATCGAGCAGCGGCTGCGCGACGACCTCGCCGAGGTCAGCCCGCGTGCCGCCACTGTCCCGTTCTACTCGACCGTCACCGGCCGGGTGTTCGACACCACCGGCCTGGACGCCGGCTACTGGTACACCAACCTGCGGCAGACCGTCCGCTTCGAGGAGACCACCCGCGCCCTGCTCGACGCCGGGATGCGGGTGTTCCTGGAGTGCAGCGCGCACCCGGTGCTGACCATGGGCGTCGAGGAGACCGCCGCCGACGCGGGGGTCGAGGTGGCCGCCGTCGGGTCGCTGCGCCGGGGCGAGGGCGGGCTGCACCGCTGGCTCACCTCGCTCGGTGAGGCGTTCGCCCGGGGCGTCACCGTCGACTGGTCGCCGGTGCTGCCGGCGCGTCCGCGTGGTGAGGTGCTGCTGCCGACGTACCCGTTCCAGCGTCGCCGCTACTGGCTGAACGCCACCGGGGGCCGCGCCGACCTCACCTCCGCCGGTCTCGGCTCCGCCGGGCACCCGCTGTGGGGGGCGTCGGTGTCGATGGCCGAGTCGGGTGAGGTGCTGTTCACCGGCCGGATCTCGCTGGACACCCACCCCTGGCTGGCCGACCACGCCGTCAACGGCACCGTCCTGCTGCCCGGCACCGGCTTCGTCGAACTCGTCCTGCACGCCGGGGACGACGTCGGCCTCGGTCACCTCGACGAGTTGACGCTGCACGCCCCGCTGATCCTGCCCGAGCAGGGTGCCGTACAGGTGCAGTTGCTGCTCGCCGCCGCCGACGACACCGGCCGCCGGGCGGTCACCGTGCACTCCCGTCCGGAACACACCGGCAGTTGGGTCCGGCACGCCACCGGCGTGCTCTCCGCCGACGTCACCGACCCCGGCTTCGACCTGCGGGTCTGGCCGCCGTCGGGTGCGGTGCCGGTGCCGACGGCGGGGTTGTATGACGAGTTGGTGGTGCAGGGGTACGAGTATGGTCCGGTGTTCCAGGGGGT
>NZ_JBEZEK010000071.1:0-1202 GCF_040648835.1 Micromonospora sp. NPDC049081
CTAGTGCCTCGTCTTTGAACGTTGGTCGGGTAATGCGTCGGTTCTGAGGATGGATCGGGCAGGCTGTCTCCCAGCACTCGTGGTGGGAGGTGGTGGCCGGTGGGCAGAAGGCCGGAAGTGTTCGTCCGGCAGGTGTCGATGGCTGAGGGCCAGCGGTTGCAGCGGATCACCAGGACGGCGAAGGACCCGGTGAAGCTGCGGCGGGCGATCGTGGTGCTGATGTCCGCCCAGGGGCAGCCGGCCCCGGACATCGCTCACCTGCTCACGAGCAGCGAGGATTACGTCCGCGACGTGATCCACGCGTTCAACGAGCGGGGGTTCGACGCCCTGGACCCAAAATGGAGCGGGGGCGCACCGAGACGGATCGATGAGCAGACCCGCGACTGGATCTGCGTCATCGCCCGGTGCGACCCCCGCTTCCTCGGCCAACCGTTCTCCTGCTGGTCGCTTGCCAAACTGCGCGATTACCTCATCGCCGCGGGTTACGTCACGACGATCAGCGTCGAGACCGTGCGTCGTGTCCTGCACGAACGCGGGGTGACGTGGCAGGCCACCAAGACGTGGAAGGCCAGCACCGACCCCGACTTCACCACGAAGATGCGCCAGGTCCTGGACCTCTACGACCACCCACCCGCCGACGGCAGGGTGCTCTGCGTCGACGAGTTCGGGCCGCTGAACCTGCAACCCCGCCCAGGACGGGCCTGGCGACCCGTCGCACACCCGGTGCGACTCCGTGCCACTTACACCCGCGACCAGGGCGTACGACACATGATCGCCGCCCTGGACCTGGCCACCGGCCGCCTGCACTACCGCATCCGCGACCGCAAACGGTGGCGCGAGTTCCTGACCTTCCTCAAGACTCTGCGCCGCCGCTGGCCCGACCAACGCCTGCACCTGATCCTGGACAACTTCTCCCCGCACAAGCACCCCGAGGTCCGCGCCTGGTGCGCCGCCAACCGCGTCGACCTGGTGTTCCTACCGACCTACGCGTCCTGGCTGAACTGGATCGAGGCCGAGTTCGCCGCCCTGCGCTACTTCGCCCTCAACGGCACCGACCACCGCAGCCACGCCGAGCAGGATGCCGCCCTCGGTGACTACATCCGCTGGCGCAACCAACGCGCCAAACCGAAAACGTCATTCGCCACCGGCTCCAAGATCCGCCACCCGGATTACCCGTTCAAGGCTGCGTGACGAGGCACTAG
>NZ_JBEZEK010000072.1:0-1150 GCF_040648835.1 Micromonospora sp. NPDC049081
GGCGGGGTCAAGGGGTGAGTGCAATCGTTAGGGGACGATGAGTTGTGCGAGGCGTTGGGCTGGTGTGTTCCAGTCGAGTGTTTCGCGGGGTCGGGTGTTGAGTTCGTGGGCGACTTCGTCGAGGCCGGTTTGGTCGATGGTGCGGAAGTCGTAGGTGCTCTTGGGGAAGTACTGGCGCAGGAGTCCGTTGGTGTTCTCGTTGGTGCCGCGTTGCCAGGGGCTGTGGGGGTCGCAGAAGTAGACCGGGCAGCCGGTGGCGATGGTGAAGGTGGGGTGGGTGGCCATCTCGGTGCCCTGGTCCCAGGTCAGTGAGCGTCGTAGGTGTGTGGGCATGCGGGTGGCCAGGGTGGTGAGGACGCTGATGACGGCGGCGCTGTCGCGGCTGTGGGGCAGGGCGCCGAGCATGACGTAACGGGTGGCTCGTTCTACCAGGGTCACGATCGCTGACGTTCCGGCTTTGCCGATGACGAGGTCGCCTTCCCAGTGCCCTGGTACCGCCCGGTCGGTGGCTTCGGCCGGTCGGTTGCTGATGTGTAGGTCGCCGATCCAGGGCCGTCGGCTGCGGGTGGCGGTCGTGGCACGCGGTTGCGGGCGTCGCTGGGTGCGTCCCGATCTCAGGGCCACCTGCCGGGTCAACTCGGCCCGCAGGCCGCCTCGTGACTGCACGTAGATCGCCTGGTAGATGGTCTCGTGGGACACCTGCAACTCCGGCCGGTCGGTGAACGTGGCCCGTAGCCACGCGGTGATCTGCTTCGGTGACCACCTACGGGCCAGTTTCCCCGCCACGACCTGCCGCAGCCGGGTGCCCGCCGCCAGCTTCGACGACGCCCGCCGCTTCCTGGCCGCGTCAGCCCGCCGCTGCGCCCACTGCGCCTGATACCCCCACCGGTACGGACGACGAGCCCGCCCAGACGGCAACGACCGCCCGAGCGGGTTCTTCGTCCCATGCCGCGCGCTGTTGTTCCTCGCCACCTCCCGCGACACCGTGCACGCCGGCACCCCGAGAAGCCCCGCGATCTGCGAGATCGTCCGACCCGAAGCCCACAGATGCTCCAACACCTGCCGATGCCCGAACGTCAACACACCCGGCTTCGCCACCAGGACCTCCAACCCAACCCAAGATCAGTTGCACTGAAGCCTAGAAACCGCC
>NZ_JBEZEK010000073.1:0-1050 GCF_040648835.1 Micromonospora sp. NPDC049081
CGCGGGAGCGGGTGCCGTTGCCGTCGATCTACTACGCGCACGACCGTGAGGTGATCGAACGCGACGGCATGTTCTACGCCGTCAACGAGTTCTTCCAACCCCGGGCCGGCGAGCAGCGGTTCAAGGCCCGGGTGCGGTACCGCACGGTCGGCGACGCCTCCTGCACGGCGGCCGTCCGTTCGGATGCCGACACGGTGGAGAAGGTGATCGACGAGGTGGCCGCGACGCGGATCACCGAGCGGGGTGCGACCCGGGGCGACGACCGGGTCAGCGAGGCCGCCATGGAGGACCGCAAGCGGGAGGGCTACTTCTGATGAGCGCCGAGACGGTGTCACCCGAGGTCGAGGCCCGGCCGATGGACCTGCTGCGGTTCGCTACCGCGGGCAGTGTGGACGACGGTAAGTCGACCCTGATCGGTCGGTTGCTGTATGACACGAAGTCGTTGTTCACCGACCAGTTGGCGGCGGTGGAGGCGGTCAGCGCGGCCCGGGGTGACGAGTACACCAACCTGGCGTTGCTCACCGACGGTCTGCGGGCCGAGCGGGAGCAGGGCATCACCATCGACGTGGCGTACCGGTACTTCGCGACGCCCCGGCGCAAGTTCATCATCGCCGACACCCCTGGGCACACCCAGTACACCCGCAACATGGTGACGGGCGCGTCCACGGCCGATCTGGCGTTGATCCTGGTGGACGCCCGTAAGGGCCTGGTGGAGCAGTCGCGGCGGCACGCGTTCCTGTGTTCGCTGCTGCGGGTGCCGCACCTGGTGTTGTGCGTCAACAAGATGGACCTGGTCGACTACTCCCAGGAGGTCTTCGAGCAGATCGCCGACGAGTTCACCGCCTTCGCGGCGAAACTCGACGCGCCGGACCTGACCGTGGTGCCGATCTCCGCGCTGCGCGGCGACAACATCGTCACCCGGTCGGAGCACATGCCGTGGTACGAGGGCCCGTCGCTGCTGCACCACCTGGAGCACGTGCACATCGCCTCGGACCGCAACCTGGTCGACGTCCGGTTCCCGGTGCAGTACGTGATCCGCCCGCAGTCGAC